>CALJFZ010000018.1 GCA_938074325.1 uncultured Flavobacteriales bacterium
CCGCCCATGCCCTTGACCATTTTGCCGGGAATTTTCCAATTCGCGATGTCGCCGTTTTGTGCGACCTCCATCGCACCGAGTACCGTGAGTTGGACGTGCTGGCCGCGGATCATCGCAAACGACGTCGCGCTGTCGAAGAAAACTGCGCCCGGCATGGCCGTAATGGTCTGCTTACCAGCGTTGATGAGATCGGCGTCTTCGTCGCCTTCAAATGGGAAAGGCCCCATGCCCAGGATGCCATTCTCCGATTGAAATTCCACCTCCATACCCTCGGGAATGTAGTTTGCCACCAGGGTGGGAATGCCAATGCCCAGGTTGACGTACCAACCGTCCTTTACTTCCTGCGCGATACGCTTCGCAATTCCGTTTTTATCCAACATGGCTCAGGCGTTTGATTCGGTTTGACGGGAACGAACCGTGCGCTGTTCGATGCGCTTTTCATAGCCCTCTCCTTGGAAAATTCGCTGAACAAAAATGCCCGGGGTATGGATTTGATTCGGATCCAAAGCCCCTTCCGGCACCAATTCCTCCACTTCGGCCACGGTGATTTTTCCGGCCATCGCCATCATGGGATTGAAGTTGCGCGCCGTCGCCTTGAAGATCAAATTTCCGGCCGCATCGCCCTTCCAAGCCTTCACGAAGGCAAAATCTGCAGTCAACGCACTTTCTAGGATGTGCGGCTTGCCGTTGAACTCGCGAACCTCCTTTCCTTCGGCCACTTCCGTCCCATACCCAGCAGGCGTGTAGAATGCTGGAATCCCAGCTCCACCCGCCCGACACCGTTCGGCGAGTGAGCCTTGAGGAATCAAGTCCACTTCCAACTCCCCGCTCAGCATTTGGCGTTCAAACTCGTCGTTTTCACCCACGTAAGAACTGATCATCTTGCGGATTTGGCGTTTCTGAAGCAAGAGCCCCAACCCGAAGTCATCCACTCCAGCGTTGTTTGAAATGCAGGTCAAATCATTCACCTCCAAGCGCACCAACTCCGCGATACTGCATTCGGGAATCCCGCATAAACCGAATCCCCCGAGCATCAGCGTCATGCCGGACTCGACACCGGCACAGGCCTCGGCCATGCCCGCTACCACTTTAGAAATTGCCATCCTTTTCGTTGTTGATCATTGAAACAAATCGTCGTCGTCAAATCCAGCGCCGCTACCGCCAAATGTCGCCTGGTTCAGTTCCATGAGTTGGCGGCAATCCAACGAGTCCAACCCCATGCCCTCCGGACGCGGGAAGTCGGCCTGACTGAGTTCAAGGGTCTCGTCCGCGTACGCGGCGTTCATGTAGAAACCGTAAATCGGCAGGGCTGTATTCGCGCCTTGCCCGTTGGCAATCGTGCTGAAGCGGACGGAGGGATCTTGTGCACCGACCCAAACACCCGTAACGAGCTCTGGCGTCATGCCCATGAACCATCCGTCTGAGTGGCCCTGGGTGGTGCCCGTCTTTCCAGCCATGGGCACCTTGATGTTATCGTATTTGCGGCGCTCAATGTCCATGCGAAGGCGGATGCCTGTTCCCTTCCGCTCTCCGGTTTTCGGGTTGTAGGCACCGTCCACGACGCCCTTCATCATGTCCACCACTTTGTATGCCGTTCGTTCGTCCAATCCCTGCCGCAATTCGGGCTCGGGCGTCCAGATCACGTTCCCGTATTTGTCTTCAATTCGGGTGATGATGGTCGGCTTTACGTAAACCCCGCCATTGACCAAGGCGGCGTTGGCGGAGGTGATTTCCTTCAGGGTCAACTGAGAAGCCCCCAACGCAATCGATGGGACAGCCGGGATGTCCGACTCGATGCCCAAAGCATGCGCCAACTGAATCACACGTTCGGGCCCAAATTCTTTGATGAGTTTGGCCGAAATAGTGTTCATGGAATTGGCCAAGGCATATTCCAAAGTCACCACCTCTCCGTACTCGAAGTCCGAATTGTCCGGACACCAATCGGGTTGGTCCCCTGGCATCTCTACGCAGATCCGTTGGTTTGGCAATTCCGTGCAACGCTCCATGCCGTAACGCAGCGCCGTAGCGTAAACGAAGGGCTTGAAAATTGAGCCCACCTGTCGCTTGGACTGGGATACATTGTCGTATTTGAAATAGCGGTAGTCCATGCCGCCGACCCAAGCCTTTACATGGCCCGTTTGGGGTTCGATGGACATCAACCCCGCGTGCAACAAGCTCTTGTGATACAAGATGGAATCCATGGGACTCATCACCGTGTCGCGCGGGCCTTGGTGCGTGAACACCCGCATGGGAACGGGTTCTTTGAAGTTGGCGTCGATCTCCTTGTTCGACGGGCGGTGCCACGTGTGGCTGCACCCGCCTTTTTCTTCGTCGCAATGCCACAACGGTTGACCTTCAGCACCTTCCTCCTTTTCGATGTAGAATCCCGGGCGTTCGCATTCGGGGCAGAATTTTCCGGCGAAAACGCGGTACCGCTCGCTCTGTTTCTTCGCCTGGTTGATGATCATGTCGCGGTCGCTCCGCTCAATGCCTTCGTAGAAGGGCCATTCCGATTTGCTTCTGCTGCGCAAATCCCGGTTGAGGGTGGCCTGAAGCTCTTCGCCCAAGTGCCGCTGCACCGCCGTTTCTGCAGCTGACTGGAGGCGGCTGTCAATGGTCGTGTGGACTTGGATGCCATCCCGGTAGAGGTCGTATTGGGCTCCGTCGGCCTTGGACAGCACCCATTCACCTTGTGCGTCCTTCGCTCCAAAAAGTTCCTTCAACTCCGCCCGCAGGGCCTCGCGGAAATACGGCGCCAACCCTTCGTCGTGACTGACTTTCTGGTAGTTCAATCCGAGCGGGAGTGCCTGCAGCGAATCCACTTCCTGCTCCGTCAATCGGCCGTAGCGGGCCATTTGCCCGAAGACCACATTGCGGCGGTTCAAAACCAATTCAGGACGGCGCAAGGGGTTGAAAAGAGAGCTGTTCTTCAACATGCCCACCAGCATAGCGGACTCGTGAACCTCTAATTCGTTGACGTCCTTGTCGAAATAGATGTTGGCCGCGGACTTGATGCCCACCGCTTGGTTCAAGAAATCGTATCTGTTCAGGTAGAGTGCGACGATTTCGTCCTTGGTGTAAAAACGTTCGAGGCGTGCAGCAATGATCCACTCTTTCGGTTTTTGCAGGAAGGCACGCTCCAATCGGCTGGTGCGGTCGTACTGCTCCGTGAAAAGTTGTTTGGCCAATTGTTGGGTCAATGTCGACCCGCCCCCGCGCTTGCCCACAAAGGCAATCGCCCGGGCCAATCCGATGAAATCGATGCCGCTGTGTCCTTCAAAACGCGCATCCTCGGTGCTGATGAGGGCCTCGACCAAGTTGTCCGGCAACTCGCCAAACCGAGCATCCGCACGGTTCTCTGAATAATACCGACCAATCAATTTGCCATCGCTTGTGAATACCCGTGTGGCCAGGTCGGTTTTCGGATTGGCCAAGGTATCCGTATCCGGCAAGTTGCCCAGTGAGGCCAATACCGTCAATCCCGCCAAACCCATGAGGGGCGCCAGCCCAAACAGCCAGGTCCAAACCTTTTGCCGAGTGAAGGTCTGAGGCTGCTTTTTCTTGGAGGTTTTTGCGCTTTTCTTCGCCATTCGTACTACAAGAATAAGACACGAAAGGCGAGTGAAAGGAGTGAAATTTTGAGATTCAGGTTTATTCGCAACCTCCCCCCGGGAGGGCCGTGTAATTGCATCCTAAATTTGCACCACTAAAAATTCCCCATGGTCGCACTCATAAAAGCCGCTCAACTCCTGCTCAGCCTGTCCATTCTGGTTGTGCTCCACGAATTCGGCCACTACTGGGCGGCGCGTGCATTCAAGACCCGCGTAGAAAAATTCTACCTCTTCATGAACCCGGGATTTTCCCTGTTCAAGAAGCAAATCGGGGAAACGGAATGGGGCATCGGGTGGCTGCCGCTGGGGGGATACGTCAAGATCAGCGGCATGATCGACGAATCCATGGACACGGAACAGATGAAATTGCCTGCCCAACCTTGGGAGTTTCGGTCGAAGCCCGCTTGGCAGCGCCTCATCATCATGTTGGGTGGCATCATTGTCAACCTCATCCTCGGTTTCGCCATCTACAGCATGGTCTTGTTGGTTTGGGGCGAAACGGCGCTCCCCGCAGAACGCATCCCTTATGGCCTCGAAGTAGATGAGCGGTTGAAGCCTCTCGGGTTTGAGGACGGCGACCAGGTCGTCAGCATCAACGGAGAAGTTCCCGAATCCTTCACCGAGATTCGCCGATCGCTCTTTTTCGATCCGGTGAGTAAAGTCGAAATCAACCGCGACGGTGAACGCACCCTGCTCACCTTTGAAGAAGACCTCGGTCAATTTTTGGTCGACAGTTCCATCCGGCGCCCATTCAGCCTGCGTGTGCCGGCGTTGGTGGAATCGGTAAGCCCCGGCTCGGGTGCTGAAGCCGGCGGACTTTTGCCGGGCGACCGCATCGTATCGCTCGATGGGCAACCGGTCATGTTCCACGGCGACGTACTCGAATACCTGCGATCCCATCCCGCCTCCGACATCGAGATAGGCGTCGTGCGCGGGGCCTATGAGCCGGTGGCATTGACATGCGCCACCGACAGCTCCGGCGCCCTCGGATTCTTCCAAAAAGACCCCATGACGATGGCGGAGTTCCAATTGGAAGAGCGCACATACAGCGCTGGAGAAGCCCTGGTCAGCGGATTCGCACTCGCATGGACCACCCTCGAGGAATATGTCTTGTCCATGCGCTTCCTCTTCAGCAAATCTGGAGCGAGCCAAGTGGGCAGTTTGGTAACGTTTGGCAGCATCTTCGATGCCGGTTGGAATTGGGAGATTTTCTGGCGTAACACCGCATTCTTCTCCCTCATTTTGGCCTTCATGAACCTACTCCCCATTCCGGCACTGGACGGCGGACACGTGGTGTTCTTGCTGTACGAAATGGTTGTCGGTCGACCGGCCCCGGAGAAATTCTTGGAATGGGCCCAAACCGTAGGCATCGTGCTGCTTTTGGGCCTCATGGCATTGGCGCTTGGAAACGACATCTGGCGCGTCATCACCGGCCAGTTCGGCTGATCCTACGTAACTTCCCTGCATGACCGTTGCGGATATCAACGCGTACGGCCTCGTCATCGGCGGGTCGCTCGTGATCATTCTCAGCTACTTCGCCAACCTGCTTGCGAAGCGAACCAACATTCCCAGTGTTCTGGTGCTTATCGGCATGGGCATTGCCATTCGAGAAGGCTTGAACGCCATGGGGCTGACGGCCATCCCCTTTGAATCCCTCGTTCTCGAATTGCTCGGAACCATTGGATTGATTTTCATCGTGCTCGAAGCGGCGCTGGAATTGGACCTGACGCGGGAAAAAATGCCCTTGATCGTCAAAAGCGCCACCATGGCATTGCTTGCCTTGCTCGGAAGCTCTGCAGCCATCGCGGCCTTTTTGAACTATTCCATGGACATGCCCTTGTTCGAAGGGTGGGTATACGCCATTCCGCTGTCCATCATGAGCAGCGCCATCATCATTCCGAGTGTGGCGGGCCTTGATGCCAACGATAAGGAATTCATGGTCTACGAGAGCACCTTCTCCGACATCTTCGGCATCATGGCGTTCTACATCCTACTGGGGAATTCCGACGCCGAATCCACCAATTCCGTGATCGCCAGCATTGGCACCAACCTCGTTGTCACCTTCGTGCTCGCGGTCATTGTCAGCTATGTGTTGGTCTACGTCCTTCAGAAAATCACCAGTTCGGTCAAACTGTTTTTGAGCATTGCCGTGCTATTGCTGATCTACTCCATTCAAAAGTTGCTGCACCTCAGCCCATTGGTCCTGATCCTCATTTTCGGACTGATGCTGAACAACCACCGCCTTTTCTTTCCGAATTGGAAGGAAAACCGGAAACGCCTGCAGTGGTTGCCTTCCCCTGCGAAGCTTCTGGATGATCACCGCATGCACGAACTGCACCGGGACTACCACCTGTTGACATTGGAAACAGCCTTTGTGATCCGCACGTTTTTCTTCGTGCTGTTCGGGATGACCGTTTCGTTGGTCTCCTTGACCGATTTGCACGTCATAACAGAAGGGTTGATCATCTGCTGCGTGCTGTTTGGCGTTCGCTTCTTGAGCCTGTTGCTGTTCCAACGCAAGCGCATTTTCCCGCTGCTGTACATCGCCCCACGGGGGTTGATCACCATCTTGCTTTTCTTCCAAATCCAAGGGGCGTACGCGCAATTTGCCCAACCGCAATTCGACCAGGGCATCCTCCTCGTCATCATCCTTGTGACCAGCATCATCATGACCATCGCGCTCGTGCAAAACGGCATCACCTTGCGCGGAGTAACGCTCGTTCCGGACATGGTTCAGGGCGATGAAGAGGCCCCGTCAAGCGCCGAAACCAGTGAGGTGGAAGCCGCCGATGAAGGCGAGAACGACTCCTCCCCCGAGGCCTAAAGTCTCAGCGGAACGTACCACTCCCCTGGCAAACGTCGCACCCAGCCTGCCATTTCCATCGCTCGAAGTTGACTGCGCATACGCTCAGCGTTCCAACCAGTGCTCAACATGAGCGAATCCAAAGGCAACCCCCGGGATGCCATCAACAGCTTCCATGTGGACCGAAACGCAACGGGGACCCCTTGTTCACCTGCGCATTCCTTCAGCGCGTCCATCTTGCCGGCCAATTCATCGACCAACCCATCCACAGTGGACCAGCCCATGTCAGGAAACTCCTCAAGCGCCTCCAAATTTCCGCGCCAACGGCCTTTTGGATTCGGTGCTTCAGGGCGAAACACCCAACATGGAACCCCTTGGTCCAAGGCCAACTGCATCGAAATCATAGCGCCTCCGCGGGCCGGGCTTTGCACCAACACAAGGGCCGAGCTGAGTCCTACAACCAAACGATTGCGCGCGGCAAAATGCCAGGGCTGAACCGCCTCTCCCGTAGCATGTTCCGATAGCACGGCACCGCCCAATTCCAACATCCGATCCGCAATCGCAATGCTCGACTGGGGCTGAACGGCATCCACCGGCCCTCCCAAAATGCCCACCGTGCGCTGACCTGCAAAACACGCTCCCCGGTGGGCTGCGGCGTCCACCCCTCTCGCGAGGCCGCTCACCACGGTGATGCCCCGTTGGCCCAAAGCCTGCCCCAATTCAAAGCCGATGCGACGCGCTTCCTGTGCACACCTTCGTGTACCGACCACGGCCACAGCTGGACCTGCACTCCCTTGTTCAAACGGAACACCTCGACCAAACACGACCAGCGGAGCGTCCGAAAGCTCGTGCCATCCAACAGGGAATTCCGGCGAATCGCAGCTCATTGCCCACACCCCTGAATCCAACGTCCTTCGCAGGATGTCCAGCCGTTCTTGCAACCAATCCGCGCGGCTTGGCAGTCCCCGCAGCCCATGCTCCACTGCCGCTTCCAACGAGCCAAAACGGCGCAAGGCCTGCCGCGCCGTCCGCGGTCCCCACCCGGGAATCCCCGCCAACACCCACCACAATTCCAACCGATCCACAGCGCAATCTCACAAAACGTAGAACACGGAGAGGCCTTCTATTTGCCTACGCGACCGCGGACCTCACATTCGCCCAAATGTTGCATCTTGCAATCATGATGCAACGTTATTCGCTGCTGTTGTTGGCGCTAGTTGTCGCCTTTTTCAGCACTGCTCAAACCTTCAATGGTAAGGTAACCGACGAATCCGGAATGGGCCTGCCCGGCGCATTCATCACGGCCAAAAACGCGGCAGGAGACATGCTCGGCAACGTAAGCCTGCCAGACGGATCATACACGCTAGACCTCAGCGATTGGGCCGGACAAGGCGCCACGATCAGTTGCAGCTACATCGGAATGGAAACCCAGGAGCGTTCGGTCGATCGTCTCGAATCTGGAGCGGCCTATGCATGGAATTGGACGCTGGCGTCCACATCCGAGGTCCTCGACTTAGTGGTGGTTTCTGCCGGACGGTTCGAGCAGTCGGCCGCAGAAGTGACGGTGTCGGTGGACGTCCTCCCGCCGCGCATCGTGGAGAGCCGCGGTACGACCACGCTCGAGACCGCATTGGAAATGAACCCCGGCGTGACGTTCGTCAACGGCGAGCCCCAGATCCGCAGCGGCAGCGGCTTCAGCTACGGTGCCGGATCACGCGTCATGATCATGATCGACGATTTGCCGGTGTTAAGCGGCGATGCCGGGCGGCCCACCTGGGGATTCCTTCCGCTGGAAAACTTGGAACAAATTGAAATCATCAAAGGTGCGTCGAGCGTACTCTACGGCAGTGCGGCCCTGAGTGGTGTCATCAACGTTCGCACACGGTTCCCCGATGCGCGGCCGCTCACTCGCATTACGCGCCAAGTAGGCATGTACTCGGATCCGCGATCCTCCAATGCGAAAACCTGGAATGTCCGACCGCAACAGTCCAACCTCCGATTCTTACACAGCCAGCAACTCGGCTCATGGGACTTGGTAATCGGCGGCAACGTCCTCCGCGACGATGGCTACCTCGCCCCCGAAGCGACTGCGCAGTTTGATGCGCGCGACTACCATTTTTCGCCATCTCTGGTCGGTGTGGACTTGCTGGACCGGACGGTGGACCGCTACGGAGCCGAACACCGTGCACGGATCAACGCCAACCTCCGCAAGCGCGAAACGAAAGTCGAAGGACTGGTCTACGGATTGAATACAAATTGGCAAACAGGCGAATCGCTGAATACCCTCATTTGGCAATTGGCTCCCGACTCCATTTACGGCAGCTTCCAAGGCGCTGCGACGCGGACGAACCAATTAATCGGAACCGTCGACCCGTATGTCCAATACTTGACCCCCGGCGGAACGCGGCACAGCTTGCGCAACCGTTGGCAATACCTCAACAACGACAACGACAACGAACAATCAAACGGTTCACACGTCGGGTACACCGAATACCAGGTGCACACCACGGGCGATCGCTGGGGCATTGAAGGACTGAACCTGACAACCGGCGTGGTGAACATGGTCGCCATCAGCCGAGCCGAACTGTACTCAGGGGGCTCCTCTGATGGCAACAACACCGCCGCAAACCGGGCGGCGTATGTGCAAATCGACCAGGCGCTGGGCGAGCGATTGAAGCTAGCGGGAGGCGCGCGCTACGAGCATTTTTCCGTGAACGGCACCGGCGCAGGCAAACCCGTATTCCGATTGGGCGGCAATTTCCAACTGGCAGAGGCCACCTTTCTGCGCAGCAGCTTCGGCCAAGGGTTTCGCTTCCCCACCATCGCAGAGCGCTACATCCGCACAGGACTTGGTGCCTTGCAAATCTATCCCAATGAGGGGCTTCGACCGGAATTTTCGTGGTCTGCAGAAGTGGCATTGAAGCAGGGTTTTGGATTCAAAAACACGCGCATCGGCGACATTGTGGGGTTCTTTGACATCGCACTGTTTCGACAAGATTTCGAGGACTTCATCGAATTTACATTCGGACAATGGGGTCCCGATGAAGGGGAAATTCCGAATTTGGACAACGTGTTTGGATTGGGCTTCATGAGCGTCAACACGGGCGGCAGCAAAGTCACCGGAGCAGAAACCTCGATCACAGGCCGGTGGACTACGTCGAAGTTCCAGGCCGACTTCATCACCGGCTATACCTACACCAATCCTGTCAGCACCACGCCGGACTACAACTACAATCCGCAGGCCGACGGGCTGCCAACCACTTACCTGAGCACAAGCCACGACACCACCGGCATGATCTTGAAATACCGATCCCCGCACGTGTTCCGTTTCGATGTGCAAGTCTCCGGGCAAAAATTCTTCGGCGGAGTGAGCGTGCGCTACCAAACCGCTCTGAACAATTTTGACCAAGCCTTCATCGAATTTGAAGAGCAGGGATTCGTGGAGTGGGGCGTGCAGCAATGGCTGGACGAAAACCCAGGATTGCCATGGATCTTCGACGCGCGAATCGGGAGGGAATGGCAAAACGGCCACAAACTCTCCCTGGTCATGAACAATTTGACCAATGCGGAATATGCCATCCGGCCCATGGCGATGGAAGCACCTCGCTTAACTTCGCTGATGTACACGTACCAAATCGACTGATGTCCACTCGTCCTGCCGCTCTCGTCGGTATCATCCCAGCCCGCATCGGGTCCACACGGTTCCCGGAAAAACCCCTGGCCTTGATCGATGGGCTGCCCATGATTGCGCGTGTGGTGAAACGCGCCTTTGCCGCAGGGGTATTCGATCACGTCATCGTTGCCACGGACGACGAACGCATTGCCGAGGTCGCGCGCCAGGCCGGCGCTGATGCCCGTTTGACCGACCCCGGCATTGCCAACGGCACCCTTCGTGCCCACGATGCTCTGAACCAATGGGAGGCAGAAGTGGGATACGAGGCGCAATGGGTCGTCAACATCCAAGGCGATGAGCCGTTTGTGCACCCGGAGCAGTTGCAGAAATTGGCCCAACTCATCCGCCGTCCCGGCACCTCCATTGCCACCTTGGCCCGGCCCAAAGCATCCGATGACCCCGATCGCACCAACCCCAACCGCGTCAAAGTGGTGTGCGACCTCAATGGGAACGCATTGTACTTCAGCCGCTCTCCCCTGCCTTCCAGCGAAGGGCCATGGTTCGAGCATGTTGGGCTGTATGCGTTCGCCCGTGGAACCCTCGAGGCCCTGACGCACGTCCACCCCACGGCGCTTGAAAAAGCGGAGCGCTTGGAGCAGCTCCGTTGGCTCGAACACGGTTGGCGCATCAGCGTCGGCCGGACTTTGCACGCCACGCACGCCATCGACACACCGGAGGATTTGAAACGCATTGAAGCGCGTATCGCGAGCGGCGAACTAGGTTAACTTTGCGGTCCAAACCGCAGATTCATGCACGCTATTTTTCGCCCTCTGGCCTTCGTTGGCATTGCCTCGATTGGCCTCTTTTCTTGCTCAACTTCTGATTCCAAAATGAACGATTCGACCCAACCCGAATTCAATGAATCCCAATTCTCCGCTGCACCCGACGCCGAGAAAAAAGAGCACATCACGGAAATCCACGGCCTTCAGCTGGAAGACGATTACTTCTGGATGCGTTTGAGCGATGAGCAGAAGGAAGCCGAAACCCCAGACGAGCAGACCGCCGCAGTCGTGGACTACTTGAATGCCGAAAACGACTACAAGACCGAGGTCATGAAGCCCACCGAGGCATTTCAAGAGAGCCTCTTCGAAGAAATCGTTGGCCGCATCAAGCAAGACGATCAGAGCGTGCCATTGCTCGACAACGGATACTACTACTACACCCGCTACGAAGAAGGCAAGGAATACCCCATCCACTGCCGCAAGGAAGGCAGCATGGATGCGGAAGAACAGGTCATGTTGAATGTCAACGAAATGGCCGAAGGCTTCAGCTACTTCGCGGTAGGTGGCCGTTCGGTGAGCACGAACAACAACCTGCTTGCGTTCAGCGTGGACACCGTCAGTCGCCGCGAATACACGCTGCAATTCAAGGACTTGACCACCGGGGAGGTATTGGTGGATCGCATCCCCAACATCAGCGGAGGCGCTACTTGGGCCAACGACAACAAGACCGTTTTCTACACCAAGAAAGACCCCACCACCCTGCGCTCATACCGCATTTACAAGCACGTCTTGGGGACCGACGCTTCTGCGGATAAATTGGTCTACGAAGAGACCGACGAAACCTTCTCCTGCGGCGTGGGCAAAACCAAAAGCGAGGCTTACCTGATGATCGGCAGCTACTCGACGGTCAGCAGCGAATGGCGCTTCTTGGATGCGAATACGCCTGAAGGCGATTGGCAAACTATCCAAGCCCGCGAGCGCAACTTGGAATACGGATGCAGCCACTACGGCGACCACTTTTACATCACCACAAACCGCGACGCCAAGAACTTCAAGTTGGTCCGCACACCGGTCAACGCCACCACCTACGACAACTGGGAAGACGTGTTGCCCCACCGCGATGAAACATTGCTCGAAGGCGTAGACATCTTCCAAGACTACCTCGTGGTTTCTGAACGCACGAACGGGTTGAACCAAATCCGCGTCAAGCGTTGGGACGATGCAGCCGACTACTACATCGAGTTCCCCGATCCGGCTTACTCGGCATACGTGGGCGCCAACCCGGATTTTGACACCCAGAAGCTCCGGTACGGCTACAACAGCATGACCACGCCAAGCACGGTGTTTGAAACCGACATGGCGACCAAAGAAACCGAAACCTTGAAGCAACAGGAGGTATTGGGCGGCACCTTTGATCCGGCCAATTACCAAAGCGAGCGCGTAATGGTTGAAGCACGCGACGGCACCCAAGTTCCCGTTTCCATCGTGTACCGCAAGGGCATCGAAAAAAACGGCAACAACCCCTTCCTGCTATACGCATACGGCAGCTACGGCTACAGCATGGACGCTGGATTCTCGAGCACGCGTCTGAGCCTTCTCGACCGCGGCTTCGTATACGCCATTGCCCACATCCGCGGCGGCCAAGAAATGGGCCGAGCGTGGTACGAGGACGGCAAGATGTTCAACAAAATGAACACCTTCACTGACTTCGTGGATTGCGGAAAAGCCATGTGCGAGCTCGGATTCACCTCCCCCGATCACCTCTACGCTATGGGCGGTTCTGCGGGTGGTCTGTTGATGGGTGCCGTGATCAACATGGCCCCTGAACTCTTCAACGGGGTCATTGCAGCCGTTCCGTTCGTCGACGTCATCAACACGATGTTGGACGAGACCATCCCATTGACCACTGGCGAGTTCGACGAGTGGGGCAACCCCAAGAACAAGGACAGCTTCGATTACATGATGGCGTACAGCCCGTACGACAATGTAAAGGCCCAAGACTACCCTCACATGCTCGTCACGACAGGTTACTGGGACAGCCAGGTGCAGTATTGGGAGCCTGCTAAGTGGGTGGCCAAGTTGCGCGACCAGAAAACGGACGACAACTTGCTCATCATGGACTGCAACATGGAAACCGGTCACGGCGGCGCTTCAGGCCGTTTCAAGCGCTTGCGCGAGACCGCCATGGAATACGCATTCTTCATGATGCTCGAGGGCATCACGGAATAAATCCGAGCCATGAACCGCTACCGACGATTGACCGTCGAGGAGCTGGAAGCTGTACGTCCGGAATTTGTGAAGTTCCTCGCGTCTGAAGGCATCGCCGCGGACGATTGGGAAAAGAAGCTTCACAACCAATCTCCGGATGTGGAAGCCTGCCTCGATGAATTCAGCGAGAAGTTTTGGGATGGAGCAACCGGTGCGATCACCTGCCTGGAACACCGTCCCTCCGAAGACAGCCTTTGGGTGTTCCACTTCGCTGAAACGTCTGCCCACGTGATTCGCTGCACCAAGTCGGGTGACCTCCTCCAATGGTCCCAAGGCGGCAAGTCCTACGAGCAAGAAGCCCGGGGCCGAGAAATCTTCATGCTCCTTGAGCAAGGAGCACAACCGTGCACTGAAGATCGATTCAAGGAGGTCCACAACCAGATGACCGCAGCAGCCAGCGCAGATCAGTCCTGAGGACGAAAGGCTGTTGCAGGCAGGTCAAACCCGCGTGCCGCAAGCCACACCGCCACGTCGTCCTCGACCGGATGATGCCAATGCGCTTCCAACCCTGCTTGTCGTGCGCCCTCCACGTGTTGTTTCGAATCGTCGATGAACAACGTTTGGTTTGGCTGAATGCAGTGGCGCTCACAGATGGACAAATACGCTGCTGGGTCGGGTTTGCGCATGCCCAATTCGTGGCTGTAATGCACCCCTTCAAACGCCGACCGGAACGCGCTCAGTCCAAACTCCTTCTCCATCCAGGCTTCGAATACGTGGGCATGGATGACATTGGTGTTTGAAAAAATGTACAACCGCGTCTGCTGTCCCAACGCCTGCACCAAATCCACCCGCGACGGGTGCATTCCGATCAAAATGCTGTTCCAAGCGTCGACGACCTGTTGGCGCGTTGTGCCCTTGTGGCAGTGGCCTTCCATGAACCGGTAGAACGCATCGGGTGTAATCCGACCAGACTCCAAATCATCGAATTCCGGAGACTGACCGGCTTGCTTGTACAAACCTGCAAAATCAGCAACCCCGAGTTTCTTGAACGCTCGGACAGGGGCATCGTAATCGATGTCATAGAGCACGCCGCCAAAATCAAGGATAACCGCTTCAGGAAGCATGGACATGTCAGCGGATGACCTTCCAAGGCTTGAGCCACGCATTTTCCGATACGGATTGCATGCGAAGCTCAGCGAGGTGTGCACGAGCGCTGCGCTCGTCGAAGTGCGTGGCGTATGTCACGATGTGCAGGCCGCCGTCTTGAACAAACACTTCTGCATCGAAGCCACTGGAAACCAATTCCGCAGCAAGCGTCGCTGCGTTTTCTTCCACAGAAAACGCACCGGCCACGAGCATGTACAAACCGGGGTTTTCATCCAAGCTTGCAGGGACGCCAATCTCATCGGTGGTAGGGCGGGTTGCCTCAACCGCTGGCTGGTCAACGACTGCTTCCTCGGTGGCATTCGCTTCAGCCAACGCGTCCATGTCGTCCCAAGTCGGAACCGCCTCTCCTTCGAACCGCGGCTCGTAGGTTGTGACCGCAGTCGGAACGTTGATGGCGCTGAGGCGCGCATCCTGGCTTTCCCAATTGTCCGCCATGAACATGCCCAACCCACCAATCATTGGGACGGCGATGGCCGCAGCGATGCGTCCAAATGGAACCCCCGAAGAGGCAGCAGGCAATGGAATGATCTTGGGTTCAGTCGGGCGTTGCGTTTGAGGGGCTTCCGCAACGAGGGGGCGCAGCGGAATTTTTCGCAGCCCGAAGGACTGCAACATGCGTTCCATTTCCTCGTCGGCAATGAATTGGACCCGTTCGTTGTTGCCCTTGTAGAGTCGGCCTACCCGTGCGATGGAAACCGTCTTCCCGGCAAATACCTCTGCCTTGGCTGCTTCCACCTCCGATTCAATCAACGCTACAGCGGCATCCAACGTCATGCCTTCCGCGCGAGCTACGGCCTGAGCCAGCACCCCATCGTGGTGAACCAAGCGTTCATTGAAGAGCACTGAACGGTACGGCGGGGTCAATTCTTGCCGCGCTTCATCATAGCGGGCAGGTTGCCGGTTGCACACAAATCCTCCCAAACCGGGAACCACCACGCAGTCGTGGTCCAAAAACAAGGGGTGAAGGAATTGGTCAAGGGTGCGCATAGCGGACTAATCTGCCCCGAAAGTAGGAGAATACGGCCTTTCCTGCAAGCCTTTTCACTACCGAACCAAGGTCACCGTGCCCTCGAGAAGCCGCGGCCCGTCGCGCAATTCATAGCGCAACCTCCAAGGGTAGACCCCATTCGGCACGAAATAGTCTGAATCCTTCAGCTGGTGGTTGCCGATCCAAGGCTCAGCCGGGTCTTCGCTGTAGAATAGCAAATCGCCCCATCGGTTGAAGATTTCCAACCGGTAACCCCGTGCTTCCACCCCTTGCACAAAAAAGGCATCGTTCACTCCGTCATTGTCGGGCGTGAAGGCATTGGGGATGTAGACGGGGTAGAAGACATCGATGAAGGTGCTGTCGCGCGCAATGCAGCCTTCGGGCGATACCGTTTCCAAAACAAACCACTGCGGACCGATCACAAACACTTCGGGCGTCAAGCAGTCGCTGCAACTGAGGTTTTCCGATGGCGACCACCACAAGGTGTCCGAGTCCACTGTGCCAAACAGCCGCACCTCATCCAACCAATCCACCTCGCGATCCGGGCCGGCATCGACGTAGGGAGGTTGCCAGACATACACGGTGATATCCGTACTGCCTGTGCAGCCAAATTGGTCCGTGGCATAGATGGTGAAGGTGGTGGTTTCGACAGGGAATACTTGGGTTGACTGCGCGTTCGGATTGGCCACGAGCGCAGCGGGCGACCAACTGTACGACACGGCATCAGAAGCGCTAAGTTCCATGGTCTCCCCTCGGCACATCCAACCGCCTCCGGTCGCCGATGCCGTGGGCGCCACAAGCTCCACCGAAACGCTGTCAGTGCCTACGCCGCAAGCATTGGCGATGCTAACGTAATATGTGGTGTTTTGCGACGGAGAAGTGTAGGGATTTTGGGACAGGGGGTTGGTCACCATGTCTGCTGGCGACCACAAAAAGCTCTCTCCCGGAGCGGCCTCGAGGAAGACCCCTTGGCCCGTGCAGAGGTAGATGGTCTCATAGGTCTGCCCGCCGGGGGCCGACTGGATCACATTGATGGTTACTTCCTCTTCGCCCAAGCAACCCGCCGGTGTCGAGACCAACGCCGTGTAAGTGGTGGTCTCGGTCGGGCTGGCAGTGGTCGTTTCCGATGTGGGTGAGCCAAGTCCGGTCGTCGGGCTCCAGAGCACCTCCGTACCGCCGGTGGCTTCAATTTCGACGACGTCGCCGTTGCAAATGGTCATGTCGGGAGATGACTCGGTTTGGAGCACCTCGATCACGACGGTGACATCTGCTGTGCCCACTCCGCATTCGTTGCTGTCCTCCACCGTGTAGGTGGTCGTCTGGGTTGGGGTGACAAGGGGGTTGGGGACGGTTGGATCATCCATTGTGGGGTGCGGCTGCCACTGCAAAGCGTCCGTTCCGTAGGCCTGCAGGTTGACCGATTCGCCCTCGCAAATGGGGGGAATTTCGTCGATCAAGGGCTGTGGGATTTCCTCAATGAACAAGCTCGCGAAAGCCGTATCGGGTTCGAGGCAACCCGTGGATCCGCTGACGTCGCTGACGATGAGCATGATGTCCCATTCACCCGGCGTAGCGTAGATGTACTCGGGGTTTTCTTCGCCGCTTGAACTGAGGTCGCCAAACGACCATTCATAGTTGGTCCCTCCGATGCTGTTGTTGATGAACTGAATGGGGTCGCCCGCGCAAATGAGATCGGGCGCATCGATTTCAATGTCGGCTACCAAGGAGCCGAGGTTGAATTTGAACACGCCCAGGTTACAGTTGGTGGAATTGTTCGTGGTCGACCAGGCCCCGGTGGTGGTGGGAAAGTCGTCCCATCCGCCACACCCGGCACAGACCGCTTGGTAAACCGTACCGTTTTTGTCAAATCGGGAGGTGCCGCCGTCGACGTGTTCGTTCGAGAATTGGCCCCCGAAATACGTGCCATACGTGAGGTCGGCTGCATCCGGCGCGAGCACCCCCAGCCAGAAGTCGCTGCCGTCCGTACCGATTTGAAACGCATCCGAGGTGGTGGGCATGCCGCTGGTCGTGGATTGGGAAGCGTAGGGGCTGTTGGCCGAATTGGTCTGCCCACCCCATCCGCTGATGTACATCTCGTTGCAATCCGACACCAAGAAAGCCGTAGGGCTGATGTCCACTCCGGTCATGGGCAAGCCCACTCGGGTGACAAATTCCGCGGTTTCGAGGTTGGGTGTGAACCGGACCACAAAGGTGCTGCCGTTGGGGTTGGCATCGTATACATCTCCTACCAGTGCGAGGTCACTTCCCACGGTTTGCCCACAGAGGTGCGGTCGGTTGTCCGTGTCCAACTGCACGAAATAAGACTGGTCATAGTCGTCGGTTCCGAAGTACGTCGCCGTGGACAAAAACGGATTGCCGGAGTAGTCAATGGAGAACAAAAAGCCGTCCACATCTCCTGCCCAATCCGGCTGGTAGGCACCCGGCGTAGTGGGCAGATCGTCGCTTTTTGTACCGCCCGTCACATACGCCAACGCCTCGGCCGAAGAAAACTGAATCGCAAAGGCTGCGTCGTCCGAATTGCCGCCGAAATACGTGGAAAATTCCAAATCCGCGAGGTCATTCGATAGCCGGAAAACCACGGCGTCGCACGGACCGCTCAATCCCGGATCGAGGGCGTCCACCATGGGGAAATCATCGCTGCGTGAACTCGAGGCCACCCAGACATCACCTGCCGGATCGATGACCACTTCGCCCCGGCACACATCGCCGTAATTGTAGTTGAGTTTCTGGCCCAAATTGAGCCCGTCGTTTTCCGTTCCCCCCACAAACGTCGACGCCTCCAACGAGCCGTCGACCCCGTCAATTTTCGAAACCACGATGTCGCATCCGTTGTCGTAGGTTCCGTAAAACCCGTTGGCTCCCAAATCCAAGAAAGGCCCCCCGATGAAATCCGGTTCATACGCATCGGCTGTGGTTGGAAAGTTCTGTGACCCTGTGGTCCCCATGACGTAGATGTCTCCGGAGTCATCGGTGACCAAACTATGGGGGTATTCCCGCAATGATCCTCCGAGGTAGGTGCTGTACTCGAGGGTGGATCCGTCGGCCGAAAACACACTGATGCCAAAGTCAAAATCGCCCCCACTGAACGCATTGCTGATCGCCCCTGCTGTGGTAGGGTACCCTGCCCCTCGCGTGCCCGAACCGCCAATCAGTCGGCCCTCGTCGTCGTAGGCAGCGGTAAAGCCCCAGCTGTCCGCGGTCGCGCCCACAAACGAACCAAATTCAATTTCAGGATCGATGACCAAGGCACGCTGCGGGTCGTATTCACCCAAGTCGAATCGAATCCGTGTTCTGCCGTCGGGTAAATGATCCAACGCATAGGCACATGACACTTCTTCGATTCGGGTGCCGTTGAGTTGGTACGCAAACGGTTTGGCCTCCAACAAATGCCCCCACACCCCGGAAGCGCTGAGGCCTTCGCCGACCTGTGGACCGATGAAATGCTTCAGCGTGCCGTCGGCTTGGAGTACGGTTTCGCATCCGTCGTAAAGGAGGGAGATTGCGGAAGGGTCAGCACCCGGGGCCAGGTGCCAGTCGCACTTGATGTGGGAGGCATCCCCGCGCTGGCCGTCCATCACCGCATCGATGCCCGGCCAGACGTTCTGGGCTATCACCTTTCCTGTGGGTCGCACTTGGGAGGCCCAACGCGCCGGGTCATCCCCGAGGTAATACGATACGTGGTGGCGAGCCGGAAAAGCGGATCCGTCAAATCCGACGCCGGGTTCTGCGTCTTCCCATCGCACATCGATCACGTAGGTGGACAATGGAGCAGTGGGCGTTTCGTGGCGGCCCAAGGCATCGTAACCCGCGGCCAGCATCTCCACCTTCCAACCCGAAGCGGTAAGCCACCAATCGCCTCCTGCAATGCGAGCGGAGAAGCGGGCATCTTCGTGCCATTGGCCTGCATTTGGAACAAACCACACGCCCGAAGGAGCCTGAGCGTGTTGGACCGTGCGCGGTTTCCGAGCAGCGGTTTCCGAGTCGCTCGCGGTTGCCGGGACCGCCAACACCCAAGCCAAACAGACCATCACCCAACCGAACCCTATGCTTTTTAGCGCTTTCATCTCCTAACAAATAACGTCAAAAACCCGGCTCAGGTTGCCTGTTGCAGAGGGACTTATGCCAACTGCTCCGTCAGCAACCGCACCTCGATCACCGGCGACATGCGTTCGTGCAAAATGCGATACACGGCATCGGCAATGGGCATGTCCACTTCGAACTTTTGGTTGAGGTGGAAGATGCCGCTTGAACCGTTGAATCCCTCAGCGACCATATTCATCTCCATGATGGCGCCTTTGACGCTATATCCCTTGCCGATCATCATGCCGAGGGTCCGGTTCCGGCTGTGGGGGCTGTAGGCGGTGACCAACAAATCACCCAGGTAGGCGCTTTCCTTTACGTCGCGGTCGTGCTCGTGCACCGCCGCCAAGAACCGCTTCATTTCCTGAGATGCGTTGGAGATGAGCACGCTCAAAAAGTTGTCTCCGTACCCCAATCCCATCGCAATGCCCGCTCCGATGGCGTAGATGTTTTTCAGCACCGCAGCAAGTTCTGCGCCGAACACATCCTCGCTCGTTTGGATCTTGATGTAACGTGTGGACATCGCATCGGCGACGGTTTGGGCAATGGCTTGGTCGGGACAGGCCACCGTCAAGTAGCTCAGCTTTTCGCGCGCCACCTCTTCTGCGTGACAAGGACCGGCGATCAAGCCAATCCGCTCGTACGGTACCCCGAACTCCTTGTGCAGGTAGCGGGCGGGGATGCTGTGGTATTCAACCACCATGCCCTTGATGGCATTGATGATGATTTTGTTTTCCAACCGCTGGGGCTTGTGCGCTTGCACCGTGGCATCCAAATAGCCCGAGGGAATGGCAAAAATGAGGATGTCGCTGTTGTCGATGACCGCTTGCATGTCGGTGCTGACACCGATGCGTTCCTTGTCAAACTCGATGCTTTGGATGTAGTTGGGATTCCGGCCGTATTGAAGCAGGTGGTCTTTGGTCTCCTCGCGGCGCACCCACCAATTCAATTCGTCCGTGTTGGTCAACAGCATCTTGGCAATGGCTGTCGCCCAAGAGCCGCTTCCAATCAGGCCAAAACGGGGTTTGGAATCCATGCGCCAAAGGTAATCGACTCGGGATTGCGCGCTACCTTTGCGGCTGCATTTGTCAGAACGTGAAAACATGAGCGACGATCTCCTCAAAAAAGTCATCAGCCACGCGAAAGAATACGGTTTTGTATTCCCTTCCAGCGAAATCTACGACGGGCTCTCAGCGGCCTACGACTACGGCCAGCTGGGTGCTGAATTGAAAAACAACATCAAGCACTACTGGTGGACTGCCATGGTGCGCATGCACGAGAACATCGTAGGCATCGACGCGAGCATCTTCATGCACCCCACAACCTGGAAGGCTTCCGGTCACGTGGACGCGTTCAACGATCCGCTCATTGACAACAAGGACAGCAAAAAGCGCTACCGTGCAGACGTTCTGATCGAGGACCACATTGCCAAAATCGAGGCAAAAATCAACAAGGACGTCGCGAAGGCCGCCAAGCGCTTTGGCGAAGCCTTTGACGAGGCGCAGTTCCGAAGCACCAACGGCCGCATCCTCGACCGTCAAGCCCAAATCGACAGCATCAACAGCCGATTCAAGGCCGCGATGGATGCCGAGGACTTGGCCGCGGTGAAGACGCTCATCGAAGACCTCGAAATCGCCGACCCGGACACAGGTAGCCGCAATTGGACGGACGTGCGCCAGTTCAACCTCATGTTCAAAACGGAATTGGGAGCCGTGAGCGGCGACAGCGGCATCATCTACCTGCGTCCCGAAACAGCGCAAGGCATTTTCGTCAACTACCTCAATGTCCAGAAGAGTGGCCGCATGAAGTTGCCCTTCGGCATTGCCCAAATTGGCAAGGCCTTCCGAAACGAAATCATTGCCCGGCAGTTCATCTTCCGCATGCGGGAATTCGAGCAGATGGAAATGCAATTCTTCGTCAAGCCCGGCACCCAAGGCGAGTGGTACGAGTACTGGAAGGAAGCCCGCCTCAAGTGGCATAAAGCCCTCGGCTTCGGCGACGGCATGCACCGCTTCCACGACCACATCAAATTGGCGCACTACGCTGATGCCGCCGCTGACATCGAATTCAACTTCCCAATGGGCTTCAAGGAATTGGAAGGCATCCACTCACGCACCGATTTTGACTTGAACCAACACGAAGAACACAGCGGCCGCAAGCTTCGCTACTTCGACCCCGAGTCTCAGGAAAGCTATGTGCCGTATGTGGTTGAAACATCCATCGGTTTGGACCGCATGTTCCTCGCCACTTTGAGCGCTGCGTTCAATGAAGAAACCCTGGAGGACGGATCGCAGCGCACCGTGCTGAACATCCCCGCTCCGCTGGCACCTGTAAAGGCAGCCGTTCTGCCGTTGTTGAAGAAGGACGGATTGCCTGAGAAAGCGCGTGAAGTGCTCAACCTCTTGAAGTTGAATTACAACGTCCAGTACGACGAAAAGGACGCCATCGGTCGACGTTACCGACGGCAGGATGCCATCGGCACGCCGCTGTGCATCACCGTCGACCACGACACCCTCACCGACAACGCGGTCACCATCCGCGACCGGGACACCATGACCCAAGAACGCGTAGCCATTGCTGATTTGGCCGCTCGCGTAGAACAAAAAGTTGGACTCGCTCAATTGTTTGCTGACGCATGAACCTCACCGACCTCGACCTCCAAGGCCAACGTGCCCTCATCCGCGTGGACTTCAATGTCCCACTGAACGAAGCCCGAGAAGTAACAGACGACACACGCATCCGCGCTGCACTGCCCACCATCCAATACGTCTTGGAACAAGGCGGTTCGGCCGTGCTCATGTCCCACCTCGGCCGCCCAAAAGGCCGCGATGAGGAATTCAGCTTGAAGCACATCTTGCCTCGGCTCGAGGCGCTGCTCGGCCAAACCGTCAAGTTCGCCCCAGACTGCGTGGAAGACGCCGCGCTGGATGTGACCCAATCCCTGAAGCCCGGCGAAGTCGCGTTGTTGGAAAACCTCCGCTTCCATCCGGAAGAAAAGGGTGGCGACGAATTCTTCGCCGGCCAACTCGCCGAGAACGGCGACGTCTACATCAACGATGCGTTTGGCACCGCCCACCGCGCCCACGCCTCCACCGCTGTCATTGCAAAGTTCTTCCCGGAAGACAAGGCCTTCGGCACGCTTTTGGCGGGCGAAATCGACGCGTTGGACAAGGTGTTGGCCAACCCAGAAAAACCCTTGACCGCCATCATCGGAGGCGCCAAAGTGAGCTCCAAGCTCGGCATCATCGAGCACCTCATCGGCCGCGTAGATCGCTTGATCGTGGGCGGCGGCATGGCCTACACCTTCGTGCAAGCGCAAGGCGGTTCCATCGGCACCAGTTTGGTGGAGCCTGAGATGCATGCGCAAGCTTTGGCCATCCTCGAGAAGGCGCAATCCAGCGGTACCGAGTTGCTCTTGCCAACCGATACGTTGTGCGCTGATGCATTCGCGCCGGATGCCAACACACAGGTCGTTCCCACCAACGCCATTCAGGCGGACTGGATGGGCCTCGACATCGGACCCAAAACCACTGCGCGCTTTGTCGAGGCGGTACTGACGAGCAAGACTGTGCTTTGGAACGGGCCCATGGGCGTGTTCGAGATGGCCACGTTTGCGAATGGAACCAATGCCGTCGCAGGCGCGTTGGCGAAGGCCACTGCCGAAAGCGGTGCCTTCACGTTGATTGGGGGTGGGGATTCTGTTGCCGCCATCAACCAAGCGGGCCTGGCAGACCAAGTCAGCTACGTAAGCACGGGCGGTGGCGCCATGTTGGAATGCCTCGAAGGCAAGGTATTGCCCGGCATTGCAGCGATCCGCGACTGACCCGACTTAGCGCTCAAGCACCTCGCTCATCACGAAGGAACTCTGCACCGTGCCAATGTTGTCCATCGCCGCGAGTTTGTGCGAGATGAACCCGTGGTAGGCATCCATGTCCGGCACGTCCACAGCGATGAGGTAATCAAACGCCCCAGCGATGTGGTAGCAGCTCTGCACCTCCTTGAAATCGCCGATGTTGGCTTCGAATTCCTTGAGGAAACGTGCGTCGTGTTGCTTCAGCTGAACATTGCAAAAAGCGCGGATTTGAAGGCCAAGCGCACGCCGATTCGTTTGAGCGGCGTACCCGGTGATGATGCCGTCGTGTTCCAACCTGCGGACCCGCGTGAACACCGCTGATCTGCTCAGACCCGTTTCGGTACTGAGTTCCTGCATCGAAGCACGGCCGTTGGCCTGCAATAACTCCACCAACCGGCGGTCCAAGGCATCCAATGGGCTTTTCATTTGTTTCGTTTTTGTTAGGTAATCAGGCGCGTTACAACACAAACGTACTTTATTTTCTGTTTTCACAGAACAAACGTTCAAATGAAGAACCAAATTCCGGCTTTTTGACGAAGTTGGGGCATGGCACACCGCGAAACCACTGCCCCCTTTGTTGGCCACAACCCTGCCGACCACGAGGGGTCCATTAAGACACCCATCTACCCCACGAGCACGTTCAAATTCTCTTCTGCGGAGGAAGGAGCGGCACACATGGAAACTGCCTACGGCGTTGCCGGCGCAGCGACGCCCAACGGGCCCAATGCCATTTACAGCCGCTTGAGCAATCCCACATTGGGCGCTGCCGAAAAGCGATTGGCGGCTTGGGATGAATCCGAGGATGCGGCCTTCTTCGCCAGTGGCATGGCGGCCATCACCACGACATTCTTGGCCTGGACCAGCGCCGACCGTCCCCTGTGGTTCTGCCCCCCTCTGTACGGCGGTTCGGAGCACTTCATCCGCGAAATCCTCCCCGGAATGGGCGTACACGTTGTCGAGGTCAATCACCTCGATCACTTGGATGCCATCCTCGAACGCGAAGGAGGGCGCAAGCCGGGAATGATTTACCTCGAAACCCCGGCCAATCCAACCATGCAAATCCACCGCATTCGCACCGCGGCAGATTGGGCCCGGCAACACGAAACTGAAGACCACCGCATGATTGTGGGGGTTGACAACACCTACCTCGGTCCCATCCTCCAGCGGCCATTGGAGCACGGAGCCGACGTACTCGTGTACTCGGCAACGAAATACATCGGCGGACACAGCGACCTCATCGCCGGGGCCGCGAGTGGAAAGGCCGATGCCGTTGCACGCATCCGCGAGTACCGCCACTTCCTCGGGGGCATGGCCGACCCGAACACCTGCTGGATGCTCATGCGCAGCATGGAGACGCTGGCCATTCGCGTTCGGCACCAACAAGACGTCGCCGAACAGGTATTTGCCCATCTCCGCAACCACCCCAAAGTCCAGCGGTTCATCAGTGCGTGGTCTGTGGATCTGTCTGATGGCGACAAGGCCATCGCGGAAGAGCAGATGCAAGGGGGAGGCGCCATGGCCGCTTTCGAAGTCGCCGGTGGACGTGCGGCCGCTTTCCGGGTGCTGAACGCCTTCAAGCATTTCCAATTGGCCGTGAGCTTGGGATCTACAGAATCGTTGGCCGAGCATCCCGCGAGCATGACCCATGCAGGGGTGC
The DNA here is from genome assembly GCA_938074325.1 of uncultured Flavobacteriales bacterium. GTDB lineage: Bacteria > Bacteroidota > Bacteroidia > Flavobacteriales_D > Sanyastnellaceae > UA16. The sequence continues at coordinate 24,784 of CALJFZ010000018.1, forward strand.
CGCCGGAAGTAAAAGACCAATACGGTATTTCCGAAGGGCTCATTCGCATCAGTGTAGGCATCGAACGGCCGGAAGACTTGATCGACGACCTCGACCAGGCATTGGCATTGGTTTGAGGCAAAAGGCGTAGCTTCGGGTATGCGCTTGTTGCTTCTCCTCGGCCTGATCTTCGGCACCCTCACCGCTTCTGCTCAAACCCGGGTAGAAGTGTTCCCAAACGATCGCATGCTGTGGAGCGAAATGATGCTCCATGCGGAAAACGGTGTGGTGCGGGAAGGGCGTGATTGGCGCGGTCGGGTCATTTGGACCACGCAACCGGAGAAGATCTTCGCAGGCTATTCAACGAGCGCCTTCGACTTGGCGTATTCCGTGCGGGAAGGCCAACTCATCCAAGGCGATTCCTACTTCAGCGACGCCATTATGTACACCGCAGAAGTTCGTGGAGACGAGCTTCAAGTGTTCATCGGCGACAGTACGTTCCCGCTGGATTTGGTGTACACTTTGCGGCCCCACCCATTTGATGAAGGCGCATTCGGATTGTACAAAGAGGACAGCATCAGCGCATTCGATCGCATATGCGTTTTCCGCGGAATGCCTTCCCCTGAGGAGCTATACGCGTTGCTCCTGGCGCAAGGGTTGTTGTAACGGTTAGGCTACGGCCTCAACAGCCTCCACACGGAACTCAAATTGTTCCATGATTTGATTAGCCAACAGCTTTTCGCATGCCGTTTTGACCTGTTCCTCAGCCTCCGATTGGCTCCCCGCTTCCACTTCTAGGGTGATGTGCTTGCCAATGCGCACATTGTCGATGGAAGACAATCCAATGTTCTTCATGTTGCTCGAAACGGCTTTTCCTTGGGGATCCAGCAATGCTGGCAAGGGCATGATGTCAATGGAAGCTCGGAATTTCATGATCGGCTATCGGTTGGTTTTTTGGATATAGGCTCCGCCTAACGCGTACAAAAGTAACCCCACAAGCATTCCCAACCCGAGCGCACGACCAAAAAATGCTGACACCAAACCCACGGTTGTGATGCCCCCTAAAAACAGCACCCTGCGGCGGTCAAAGGCCGGGTTCTTCCCCCACCCTTTCAAGTCCAACATCGGCCGACGACTGACCATCCACCACGGTATGAGCGTGCTCCCAATCAAGGTCGCGATTAGCACCGTGACCATGCCCCCCAGTCCATACAGTCCCCACGAACCGTACATTTCGTATTGCGCTCCGACGAGCAGGATCCCGATCCACCACAGTGCGCCCGCAGGTGCAGGCATGCCACTGAAACCGGACGTGTTCTTCCCGGCTGCCGCCTCGACATTGAACCGCGCCAAACGGTACGCTGCCGCCATGGCCATGGTCAAGGGCAAAAATTTCAACGGCGCCGGAATGGCCGGAGCCCACGAATGCATGAACATCACGCCTACAACTGCCGGCGTGACTCCACTGCTCACAGCGTCGGCAATGCTGTCCAACTGCATTCCGAGCGGCCCGTCCGAACCAGCCCAGCGCGCAGCGATGCCGTCCAACAGATCGAATACCTGGCCCAGGAGCCAGATGCCCGCCAAGGACAACATGCCCCACCCACGCCATTCTTGGGACAACGCACCGTACTCGTACATCGGCTCAGCGTTCATGTGACCGTTGACCGAAGCGCCGTATGGCCAAATGAACACGCCCACAATCACCAACACCCCACTCAGCAAGTTGCCCATCGTCAATGCGTTGGCCACATATTTCTTCGCGCTCATGGTGCGAATGTACATTTCCCCGGGTAGGAATGTAACCTTGGCCCGTTCGTTTTCGTATATTTGCCAACCCGACGCGCAAGTCGGTTTTGATGGTCCGATGGCCGAGTGGCTAGGCTCAGCTCTGCAAAAGCTGCTACAGCGGTTCGAATCCGCTTCGGACCTCCATCTCAAGAAGCCCCAAGCATCCGCTTGGGGTTTTTTGTTTACCGATGTCCCATCCCGATATTGCCCACAAACCCTTACATCATGGACCTCTTACCAGCCGATGCCGGCATATTGATAGCCTTCTTCGCGGCCTACATGCTCTTCGTCACGCCCATCATCATCTTGGTCATTGTCGCCGGATGGCGCTTGTTTACCAAAGCGGGCCAACCGGGCTGGGCGGTGCTCATCCCGTTCTACAACCTGTACGTGTACACCCAGGTCTTGCGCCGTCCCAAATGGTGGGTGGTGTTGTACTTAATCGGCATGGTGCCGTTCGGCGGGCCCTGGGCCGTGCTGTTCGTGAGCATCATCGATGCCCTGCGGCTGGCCAAAGTGTTCGGGAAGCCACCCGTATTTGGGGTTGGCATTCTTTTGTTGGGGTTCATCTTCATCCCGGTGTTGGCTTTCGGAGATGCCAAATACGACGCATTCCAAGTCCAAGAGGGCGAGTTGGTCTAAGTCCAAATGGTGAAGAACACCCCGGCCCAAGTCAAACAGGGCGGCTTATCACCGACCTTTGTTCCACATAATGAGTTCATTTGAAGATTTAGGCCTCTGCCCACCGGTGCTGAAGGCCATCCAAGAGTTGGGTTATGAAACCCCAACCCCCATCCAAGCCCAAGCCATCCCCAAAGTCCTCACAGGAAACGACGTCCTAGGGGTAGCGCAAACAGGCACAGGAAAGACGGCAGCATTCAGCCTGCCCATGATCAACCGCCTCCACCTCGATCGGTACAGCGGTCAGTTTCGCCCCATCCGAGGATTGATTTTGACTCCCACACGGGAGTTGGCCATCCAAATTGAGGACAACATCCTTAGCTACACTAAGCATGTGAAACTCTTCTCTGCGACCTTGTTCGGCGGCGTAAGCCAACACCGACAGGTCCAGAAATTGCGCCGCGGCGTCGACATCGTGGTCGCTACGCCCGGACGCCTATTGGACCTCATGGAACAAGGCTTTGTAAACCTCAAGCACCTCGACTACTTCGTATTGGACGAGGCCGACACAATGATGGATATGGGGTTTATCCACGACCTGCGTCGTGTCGTCAAGCACCTGCCGCAGGACCGTCAATCGCTCTTCTTTTCGGCCACCATGCCGCCCAATATCCTGCAATTCGCCAGCACCATGTTGCGCGACCCGGAACGGGTTGAGGTGGCACCAGAAAGCTCTGCAGCAGATACGGTCGATCAGCAGATGATGTTTGTCAACCAAACCGACAAACGAGACCTGCTTGTGCACTTGCTGAAGCAGGAGGAGGTAGAAACGGCGTTGGTCTTTACCCGGACCAAATATGGCGCTGATAAAGTGGTCCGGTACCTGAAGCGCCACAATATCAAGTCAGAAGCCATCCACGGCAATAAGACCCAGCCTCAACGCGATCGCGCCATGAAGGCCTTCCGCGCCGGCGAGCTCAACATCCTCATCGCCACGGACATTGCGTCGCGTGGCATCGACGTCACGGGCGTGAGCCACGTCATCAACTTCGAAATTCCGAACATCTCCGAGACGTACGTTCACCGCATCGGCCGGACGGGTCGCGCGGGCGCCACGGGCGTTGCGTGGTCGTTGGTCAACGAAGACGACGAGCGCAAGCACATGATGGACATTCAGCGCTTGATGGATCGGGAGGTGCCCGTGATGGAAGACCACCCTTGGCACAACGGAATGGAAGACATTCCCCTCCAACCCAGCCGGGGCAACCGCCGCGACAACAGCAACGGGAAACAAGGGCGCGATGACAAGCGGTCAAATGGCGACAAGAGGTCCTTCAAAAAGAAACCGCGCAACAAACGCCCCTTCAACAAAGGCGGCAATTCCGGAGGATCGGGCGGAAACGCCAGCGCCTCGGGCGGCTCATCGCGTGGGGACAACTCACATGGCAGTTTTTCCCGCAGCGGAGGTGCCAAGGGTCCGTCCAAAGGCGGAGGAAACAACCGACCGTCCCGCAAAAACAAATTCAAGCCAGGTGGCCATTGATTCAAGGCCCTGAACGCGCAGCAGTTCGCTACCGGCTGAACATTTCATGAAGACCGGGCATTTCATCGGTACCCAACGGGATGAACAGCGAAGCAAACCAACAGGAGGCATTGATCCAGGAAGCTGCGGCTTTCCTAGCGTCTTGGCGGGCGCACCCAAACGCCCAACCCCCGTCCGACGAGGAGTGCAGCAATCGACTGGAGGCCATCCGCGTGCAAATTGCCAAAACCGGCACCTACGTTCACACCGCTCGGGAACTGGAATTCGGCGCACGGCTGGCTTGGAAGAACAGCAACCGGTGCATCGGTCGCCACCTTTGGAAGTCGTTGGAAGTCCGCGACTGCCGTGAGCTGCACACCGAGGAAAACAAGGAAGAGCGCACCATCGAGGCATTGAAATCCCACATGGTGGACGCATTCCGCGATGGAAAAATCAAAAGTGTCGTCAGCGTTTTCGCGCCCCGAATACCGGGACAACCGGATCCGGTGCGCATGGCCAACCACCAGCTCATCCGGTACGCTGGATTCGATGGGGCGGGCGACCCGGACTCGCTGACCATCACCGCGCATTTCCTAAGGGTTGGTTGGAAACCAAAAGAACAGGGTGACTTTACACCTTTGCCCTGGCAGTTCTTTTGGGATGAATGGCCGGGAGCCGTTCACGACGTCTTTCACCACCAGCCCGAACTCATCCAGGAAGTCCACCTCACGCACCCCGAAAATCCAGCGTTTGAGGCCTTGAAGCTCAAGTGGTATGCCCTGCCGGTTCTCTCTGATTTGGCACTGAAGATTGGCGGAATTGTCTACCCGTTCGCCCCTTTCAACGGATACTACATGGGAACCGAAATTGGCGCCCGCAACTTGGCCGATACCGGCCGCTACAACGCATTGGAAGCCGTTGCAAATTGCTTCGATTGGGACACCTCAGATGACCGCACCCTGTGGAAAGACCGGGCGCTCGTGGAACTCAACCGCGCAGTGCTCCACAGTTTTGACCAAGCGGGCATTTCGATCGGAGACCACCACAACCTCGGGGCCAATTTTGAGTCCTTTTGCCAACACGAATCCGGAGAAAACAGAGTTGTCCCCGGTGATTGGACATGGCTCAACCCGCCGCTTTCCGGCCCGCAGACTCCGCAGTTCCACCGGGACTACGACAACACCGTGTGCGAGCACACCAATTTCTTTTACCAGCCTACCCTTTGGGAAGAGGCCAAACCGTCATCCGGCTGTCCCTTCCATTTGTAGACCTTGATGCGTGATTTCTGTGGCAGGATTGCCAAGTCGAACGCGCAACCACGCTTCGACCCGCTCAACGTCCACGGGAGTCCGTGGCAGCGAGTCCTCTTCAGGCGCCCAGATTACTTCTATCCAAGGCATTGGTTCGGCCACTCCGGTGGTCTGAATCAGGCCCATTCGCGCACCCATCACGGCCGGATGTTGCAACTGGATTTCCGCTCCAAGTGAAGGCGGCAATTGCAAGCTGGTGAGCTGTTCGTTTGCAGCACCCAGTTCCGTGCGCAACGTGCGAATTTCCTCATCCCGCTGCACCAATGCAGCTCGGCCCTCGCTGTAGAGGTTGATGAGGCGCGTCATCTCCGCAAGGCCCGTCGCGTCCTTCGTGTTCTGCACCACGTGCATCACCGCTTCAGGCACCGCTTCTGCCAAGCCGTCTGACCATTGCTCCACGAGCGACTCCGGCACGAATTCCCCCAACAGTACGAGGTGGACATGCGGTGCACCGGACTCCCAAAGGATCTCGGATTTAACGACCTCGGTCCCGGGGAACTTCGCATGCTCGGCGACATAGCCATCGATGCGCGAGGTCACCACGGTCTCGCTGACGGTTTTGTAGAAAATCCAACCGGAAGGGACAACCAAAGCGAGCAATGCTACCGCGAAATAACGTTTGTACTTGCGCTCTCGCACCGGGTCGACGTACGTCGCTTGGGGAAAGTTGAGGTAACGGACCACCAACGTGGTAGCAGTGGCAATCAAGATGGCGTTGATCAGGAATAAATAAAACGCGCCAAAGAAGTACTCCCACTCCCCATTGGCCAACCCGAATCCTGCAGTGCAAAGAGGCGGCATCAGCGCCGTTGCAATCGCCACCCCCGGAATGACGTTGTTCTTTTCCTTTCGCGAGCCCGCCAAGATCCCCGTCAAACCACCAAACAACGCCACCAGCACGTCTAAAAACGTGGGATTCGTCCGAGCAAACAGTTCACTTCCGGCCTCGTCAATGGGGGAAATCAAGAAATAAATGGCCGAAGACAACACCGCTATTCCGGCTGCTACGCCGAGATTCGTCAGCGATTTACGGACCGTCGCCGCATCGTTGATGCCCACGCCCAGCCCAAACCCCATGATGGGTCCCATGAGCGGTGAAATCAACATGGCGCCAATGACCACCGCCGTGGAGTCCACGTTCAGGCCGATGCTGGCAATGACAATGGAAAACACCAGGATCCACAGGTTAAATCCACGGAATTCGATGTCTTTCTTGATGCCTTCAATGGTGGCAGAAGGGTCGGCCAAGTCCCGAATCTGAAGCCGTTCGATCAATTGCGGTCGCAATATCTCGACGATGCGGGACCAAGCGGAGGGGGAAGTCGGTGTTTCCACGGTTTTTTGCTTCAAAAAACCCCGGATGCGTGCACATCCGGGGTTCGTTTCATTCGAATGTCAATCCATCAACGTGCAATGGAAACCAATTGGGATTCCTTTCCAATTTGAACAATGTAGGTTCCTACAGGCAGGTTGCTGAGGTCCACCGAGAAGCTTCCGGTAACCCCGGCCAATGGCCATTGGCGCACCACACGTCCGTCCATGGTGAAGAGCGAACAGAAGGCCGCTGGCTCCTCAAATGCAATGGTCGTGAAGCCGCTGGTTGGGTTCGGGAACACAGTGAACGTGTCGCCTTTCACCACGTCAGTAACGTTGCTAGCAGACTCCGTGAGGCCCATGGCAACCGCCATGCGCGGCGCCGTGTACCCTTGGATGATGTCAATCCACGGCAATGCCTCGTCGGCGCCCATCGTGGGGTTCAGGGTCAACTGAGTCGCTGCAATGCTCGTGCCTTGCGCACTGTCAACAGCTTGCACCGTCGCCACGTCCCACCACTGCCAAGGAGAGCTGTCAAACGGCTCAGACGGCGCACCGTCCACGTAGTTGTTCAAGACGGGGTAGAGTCCGTCCATGCCGTCGTTGAGCGCGTTGGCTGCCAACGATACATCGTCCGCCAATTCCAAGCTCTGGAACACGTCGTTGTTGTTCGGTGCATCCTGTGCATTGATGAGCGCATGGAAGTCATAGGCACCGGTCGCTTCAATGACCGGTTCATTGGTTGTCGGTACGACAACAACACCGGTAGTGTATGGAGCGAAAGGATCGTGCGGGCAGTGGAAGCTGACCATCGGAACGTCACCTGCATCCAGCCATTCAGCCGAACCCATGGCGCCGCCCGTGTTCATTTGGAAGTTGAAATCCGAGCTGTATTCCGGGTAGTGACCCACGCACAACTGGGTGCCGTCGGGTGCAAAACCGTCTTCCTTTGCTTCTGGATCGCCGTTGATGGCTTCGATGACCATAGGTACATAAGAACCGTCTCCTGGATCGTACCAGAAGCTCTCGATGGGATCGCCCGTGTTGGTCAAAATGATGTCGTTGTAGTCTTGCAACGTACCCGAAGCCAACGTCACGTATCCACCGGTTCCGTCACCAAACATGGCGATTTTGTCCGGGTCGATTCCGTACTCGTTGTCCATTTCTGCCGCGTTCATGCGGAAATAACGAACGGCAGTGCGCGCGTCTTGCACCCCGCGGTAGGCTGCATTGATCAATTGATACGTACGCTCGACTTGGGTGCCGGCCAATGGGTTCCAACCAAGGCGGTAATCAACAGAGGCTGTAACGTACCCCATGCGGGCAAAACGATGGCACAACTCAACAATGGAGCTGTCCTTTCGCGTGCCGAGCGGCGAACCGTTCACGTACTGCGGCAAAAAGTTACCTGTGTGAAACATGAGGATCAGCGGGCGATTGCTCAGCGTATCTCCTACAGGTTCGTACACATCCATGAACTGCGTCATTTGCATAGGGGGCAACCCTTGCAGCGCTGTGATCACGGTGATGTTCGAGGCGTACTCCACGTCTTCCGTGACTTGTACCTCATCAAAAATTTCATCCAAATAGCGTTCCTGGGCATGGAGGCCTACAGCCAATGCCAACAACGTCAACGTAAAAATTCGCTTCATGCGGAATAGGTTTGGTTTATGATTCCAAATTACCGGGCGTCATGCCCGGCCAAAGGGCACTACAGAAAAAGCTATGAACCATGGTTATCAACAATTTGATGCGTTTGTTGCACTCCGTACCCCGCAAATGAACTAATCCCCTCTTTTCTCGCGTTTATTGCCTGAATACGTTTACTTTACACCATGCAATCCACCCTTTTTTCCACCGTTTTGCGCCACCTCATCGCCTGCATCGTTTGCTTCTGCGCTTTTGCCGGACTCTCTGCGCAAGACGCACCAGAAAAGACCCCCGAAGTCATGCCTGTGCTCAACTCTTGCGCCATGATCGAGGACCGATCTGAACGTGAAACGTGCTCCAACCAAGGCATCATGGAGCACATCATCAACAAATTGAACTACCCCAAAGAAGCTCAAGAAGCTGGCATTGAAGGGACGGTGATAGTAAAGTTTGTCATTGACAAAACCGGTCAAGTCAGTGACACCAAAGTGATGAAGGGCCCTGAAGCGCTTTCCAAAGCAGCCGAGTCTGTGGTACGCGGCCTCCCCGGATTCACACCAGGTTTACAAAACGGCAAACCCGTCAACGTGGAACTGATTTTGCCCATTCGTTTCGCCTTGTCGGACGATTGATCGGCCCTAACTTGGCCTGAATATTGCACGGAAAATCCTCATGGATTCAAAACGTATTCTCATTGCCGTCTCGGCCGTCCTCGCCTTCATTTGCCTTTTTCTCGGCCTCCAACTCTACCAACAAGGCGAGACCATTGAAACCATTGAAGGCGACAATGCCACCCTCACCTTGGAGCGAGATCAGGTCCTCTTCGACTTGGAAAAGCTACGATTCAGCTACGACACCCTTTCCACTGAGAATGCCCTGATGTTGGCAGAAATCGCCGATCAGCGCGGGCAAATTGACCGCCTGATGACGCGGGTGAAAAATGGGAACTGGGAGCTGGGCAAAGTCAAAAAGGAAGCCGAAACGCTCCGCTCTATCATGAAGGGCTACGTTGCAACCATCGATTCGCTGAACCAATTGAACCTCGCTTTGATTGACGAAAACGACCAAATGCGGGCGCGGGTCGAAGCCATTCAAGAACGCAATGCAAACTTGGTGGAACGCCAGCAAAACATGGAAGAAATGATCGTGGCTGGACAGACCCTTCAGGCGGCGGAGGCTTCGGCCACCGGCATCCGTGTCCTGTCCAATGGACGCCAGCGCGATACCGACCGGGCCTCGCGCACCAGCATGGTCAAGGTCTGCTTCACCTTGTTGGAAAACCGCATCGCGGAGGCCGGCACCAAAACACTGCATTTGCAAGTAGTCAATGCCGCAGGTGAAGTGTTAGCCGGTGAACAAACCGAACGAAACACAGCCGGAGGGACACCCATCAGTGCGACGCGTCAAGTCGATTACAACAACGAGCGCGTGGAAGCATGTATCTTCTACATCCCGGAAGGCACCCTCGCGGAAGGTGCTTACGTCATCCAGCTGTTGGAAGGCGACGAAGCCATCGGCAAGGCTCAATTGGTCCTGAATTAATTGCCGTTCGGGCGGCGTGAAGCGCCGATTCGATACCCCAAGGCAAACGCCGCTTCTGCAAAACCAAAACGCTGGGTTGCTCCCGCATCGGTTGGGCCTTGGACGCGGATCCAAGGCAGGGTCATAGCACCAAATTGGGCCGTTGTTTGAATGAAAAATCGGCGGTGTACGTTGGCCCGGAATCCCGCATGGAAGCTCATGCCCAATCCGCTGATGTGCTGCGGATTTTTATAGCGCTCACCTGCCCAACGGAAGTCCGTGCTGCAGACGACTACGCCGGCACCTACTGCCTCGAACATGCGCAGCGAAAATTCGCGTCCTCGCGGTGCCCAGAGAACGTGTTCGTGCTCAAGGCTGAAGCGAACAAAGTTCAATCCATCGCTGTGTTCGAAGTTGAAGCCTTGCCCCCAATAAAGAGAATCCCCCGCCCATGCGAGTTCTGCCCCCGCGGGCGCCTCGTCCAGGAAGTCAGCAGCCGCAGCGTACCCGTCGACGTGCATCCACTGCTTTTCCAGTTTGTACTTCATGTGGTCCCATCCTGCAGACACAATCCACCGCTCGCGGATGCGCTTTCCAAACCGCGCATTGAACTGGGGAATCGTAAACAGCCCTGGGTGGAAATACACCTTCGCCTGGAACCGCTCAGGCATGTCCTTGGCGGTGACGTCGTGCACGGTCACATCGAAGGCTTGGCCGGTGGGGCCAGTCCCCCACATGTGCACCGTCGACGTGGTATACATGGAACGGTTGTACCCCCATGTGATGTACCAATCGGATTCCACCTCCAAAGGCGGCACCTCAAGTTGGGCGCGGCCTGAAACCGCCCCCACCGTGCACAAACAAATCAGGAGCAACCGGTGAAAAACCATGGCGCGAAAGTACGGGCTATTGCCCCTCCTTTGGCGCATGACTGCAACCGAAAGAGGCCGCTGGGGAGAAACCCTCGCTGTCATTCACCTCGAAAAACAGAACACCCGCATCCTGTCTCGAAATTGGCGCTGGAAGCGATTCGAAATCGACTTAATCGGCCGATCCGGCTCCACGTGGGTGTTCATTGAAGTCAAAGTCCGCAAGTGGGGAATGGGACAGCAAGGCGTGGAAGCCGTAGACAGCCGCAAGCAAGAACGCATCATCCAAGCCGCCCATCACTTCCTACGCATCCACGACATCGACGCACATCGCATCCGCTTCGACATCGTCTGCATTGAATACAACCGACATGCAAGGCGTATCAACCACATTTCAGATGCATTCATTTGCCTGCCCTCTTGAGGTATCTTTGCTGCATGAAGAAGCCTGCATCATCCGGGCGTTCGGGCGGTCGTTCCAATGGCCGATCCAACGCTTCCCGTACAGGACGGAGTGATTTCCGACCTGGGGCCAAGCCCGGCCCGGGCGGACGTTCCGGAAACCGCAACGCCAAGCCTCGTTCGCGAAAACCGCTCGGACCCGCGGGCGGACCGATGCGCCTCAACCGCTACATCGCCAATGCAGGAGTGTGTTCGCGGAGGGAGGCCGATGCTCTGATTGAGTCCGGCGTTGTTACCGTCAATGGTGAAATCATCGTCCAAATGGGATACAAGGTGACGGCTGGCGACAACGTGCAAGTCGGAGGAACCTCCATCCGACCTGAAACCAAGCGTTACGTCCTCCTCAATAAACCCAAAGGATTTGGCACTTCGCCGGGCGATGCCCGGGCGCGACGTGGCGTCGCTGAGTTGGTCCAAAAAGCGTGTAAAGAGGAGATTCGGTCCATCGACAAGTTGGACCGAGAAAGCACCGGCCTCATGCTTTTCACCAACGACGAAGAGCTGATGGTCCGCATGAACCATCCGCAGTCGGGTGCACCCCGTCTGTACCACATCGTGCTCGGCGAACGTGTGCAGAGCGGGCACCTAGAAGAATTAAAAAAAGGATTTATTGTTGACAAAGGCTTCGTCCGGGCGGAGGAGGCTGAATTTGCCAATGAAGAACACAACCAAATCGGCCTGAAAATCGTTTCAAGCCGAAGCCGCATTGCACGCCGAATGCTCGAACAACTGGGGTACCATGTCATCAAGATTGATCGCGTTACCCTGGGGCCCCTCACAAAAAAGGACGTTCCACGTGGGAGCTTCCGTCACTTGACCGACGCAGAAATCAACTTGCTCAGAATGAGCTGTTAACCATGGCTGAAAGCATTGTCATCATACCCACCTACAATGAAATCGAGAACATCGAACGGATGCTCCATACCGTTCTGGATCTGTCTCCCGCATTTCACGTTCTCATTGTAGACGATGGGTCACCCGATGGCACTGCAGCCGTGGTCAAATCATTCCAAACCGATCATTCCGAACGTATCCACCTCCTGGAGCGACAAGGAAAACTTGGTCTGGGCACCGCCTACATTGCCGGCTTCCGGTGGGCATTAGAGCACGGATACGAATTGGTCTACGAAATGGACTGCGATTTCTCGCACAACCCACAAGACTTACCGCGCTTGCGACAAGCCTGCATCGATGGAGCCGACGTCGCTGTAGGATCGCGGTATGTGAAGGGCGGTAAAGTGAGCAACTGGCCCATCGGCCGCATTCTGATGAGCTACTTCGCATCGGTGTATGTCAACACCGTCCTGTGGCTTGGCGTCCGGGATTCCACCGCCGGCTTCAAGTGCTACAGAGCGGAGGTGTTGCGCACCATTGACCTTGATCGCATTCGCTTCATCGGCTATGCCTTCCAAATTGAAATGAAATACAATGCCCGTCGACTGGGCTTTCGCATCGCAGAAGTGCCCATTACCTTTGTCGACCGAGAATTTGGCACCAGCAAAATGAGCATGAACATCTTCCGAGAAGCCTTCTTGGGAGTGCTCCAAATGCGGTTCCGACCCATCCGAGCAAAACAAAACACCTGATCCCATGACCGCCACTCCGACCCGTTTCATTCGCGCATCCATTGTCAACGAAGGAAAAGTCGAGGTTGGTGACGTGTTGATCGCACGGGACGGGACCATCGGAGCTGTTGGCGCCGCCTGCGACCAACACCCAGAAGCTTCAGAGGCCATTCAAATCGATGCCCAAGGGCTGTGGCTCATGCCAGGCGCCATCGACGACCAGGTACACTTTCGCGAACCCGGATTGACCCACAAAGGCGAAATCGCGACAGAATCAGCCGCGGCAGCAGCGGGCGGGATCACCTCCTTCATGGAGATGCCGAACACCGTGCCCCAAGCCTTAACCCAACAATTGCTCGAGGACAAGTACGAACGCGCTGCAGAGGTCAGTGCCGTGAACTACTCATTCTTCATGGGCGCTTCCAACGACAACCTGGACGAGGTGCTCAAAACCAACCCCAAGCGGGTGTGCGGCGTCAAAGTGTTCATGGGGTCGTCAACCGGTAACATGTTGGTCGATAACCGAGCGGTGCTGGAGGCGGTTTTCAAAGAGAGTCCCACGCTCGTCGCCACCCACTGCGAAGACGAAGCCACGATCCGCCGAAATTCTGCCGCTGCCAAAGAGCGCTACGGCGAATTTGTTCCCATTGACCAGCACCCGTTGATCCGCAGCGCCGAAGCGTGCTACCGGTCCTCCTCCATGGCCGTGGAATTAGCTGAGAAATCCAACACGCGCTTGCACATCCTGCACATCTCGACCGCGAAGGAAGTCGGGCTGTTTCGCAACGACATCCCGTCCAAGGAAAAGCGCATCACCGCCGAAGCATGCATCCACCACTTGTGGTTCACAGACGCCGATTACCAAACCAAAGGCACCCACATCAAATGGAATCCCGCGGTCAAAACCGCCGACGACCGAGAAGCCATTCGCGCAGGCATTCTGAACGGCCGCATTGACGTCGTCGCCACCGACCACGCGCCCCATACCGCTGAAGAAAAATCAGGGTCCTATTTCCAAGCACCTTCAGGCGGGCCACTGGTCCAACATGCCCTGCCGGCGATGCTCGAGATGGTCCACCAAGGCGTGCTGCCGGTAGAAGAGGTAGCCAACCTCATGTCCCACCGCGTTGCGGACATGTTCGACATGAATAACCGGGGGTATATCCGTGCAGGCCACCAAGCCGACCTCGTTCTCGTTGATCCGAACGACCCATGGAAGGTGACCAAGTCCAACATCTTGTACAAATGCGGTTGGTCTCCCTTTGAGGGAACAACGTTCAAATCCCGCATCCGAGGCACGTGGGTCAACGGTGTCCAAGTCTATGACGGGGACCGCGTTTTGACGGAGCATGGAAACCATGCCGGCCAACGCCTCGCATTCGACCGATGATGCGCCTCTCCTGCATAGGGATTTTGGCGCTTCTCCTCGGCAGTTGCGGCACGGGGGCCAATTTCGATGGTCCGCCACCCCCCGAGGGCGTCATTGCCCAAGACACCTTCGTGCAGGTCCTGACTGAAGTGCACCTCATCGAAGGCGCGCTCAAACAGCGTTTGTTTCGAAACGACGACAGCGGCGAACGAGCGCTTTCTCATTATGCGGAGCTGTACGAGCGTTGGGGAATCAACGAGGAGCGGTTCAAGGCCACCTATACATGGTGGTATCAGCGTCCCGAAGCCATGGACGCATTGTTGGAAGAAGTCGCTGAACGGCTTACCGAATTGGAACGTGAAATCGTCGAAACGGAAACCGACGAGGCGACGCCTAACGCTTCACCGGCCCCAATGTCCTCAAGACGGCGGGAACAGTAGCCTCGATGGTGGATTGGATGGACGCGTAGGTCCAGTCCACGCCTTTGTCCTTGAGTGTACGTTCCAATTTCTGGGTCGCATACCGGTGATCCTTGTTGGTGTTCTCCACGGATTCTTTGGAGATCGGCGCCCTGCGGCCCGTGAACAATTCGTACAATGCGCTGAGTCGCCAGGCCGTTCCCATCATCCACGATTTGAGCGGGCGGTGAGGCGGTGCGACCCCCATTGCCTCTGCCATCCACGTCATCAACTGTTGATACGTGGCATTTTCAGAACACAGGACGAACCGTTCGCCCCAGCATCCGTTGGCCGCTAACAGGGTGCACGCCCGGGCAACGTCGCGCGCCGCAACAAAACCGTTGGCACCGGTGGGGTACCAACTGAGTCCGCGGTGGACCAACGCAAAGAGCCGCGAAGAACTGCGCGCGAAATCGCCTTCGCCCAACACGATAACCGGATTGACTGCCAGTACCCTCAACCCTTCTTCCTGGCCGCGCCACGCCTCCAATTCGGCTGCAAACTTCGATCGGGCGTATTGGCTGACTTCCCTTCCATCTTCAAACGGAACGTCCTCATGCACCGGTTCGCCGGGCTTTCGGCCCAACGCTGCCACACTGCTCACGTGCACAAGTTCTTCCACCCCGCTGTGAAGCATCGCATTGACCAGCACACCGGTCGCATCGCGGTTGATCCGCATCATAGCTGCAGCGTCTTTCGGGTGAAACGAAACCATGGCCGCACAATGGTAGACGCGTTCGCAACCTGCCATGGCTTCCTCGAGAAAAAGCCCATCGTGTATGCTTCCTTCAACCCATTGCAAAGCATGGGCATCGGTGCCATATTCCTCCAAAAATCGGTGCACGGCGGATCGGTCCGATTCAGGCCGGCACACCGCACGCACTTCTTCCCCCGCACGAAGCAATTCGTCCACCAAATACCGCCCTACCAAGCCCGTTGCTCCCGTAACAAATACCATGCTTCGAAGGTAGTTGGAGAATCCGCCCGAACTTCGCAGCGCACATGGCGAAATCGGAACACATCGAACAGACATTGGCCCGGCTCCCTCAACAACCGGGGGTCTACCAATACTTTGATGCGGACCACCGCCTGCTCTATGTAGGAAAGGCCAAAAACCTGAAGAAGCGGGTTTCCAGCTACTTCACCAAACACCACGACAACGGAAAGACCCGATTGCTCGTTTCCAAGATCCACGACATCCAGTGGTTGATTGCCCCGTCCGAAGCCGACGCGTTGCTGTTGGAAAACAGCCTCATCAAAGAGCACAAGCCCTTCTACAACATCCAGCTCAAGGACGACAAGACCTACCCATTTATTGTAGTCAAGAAGGAGCGATTCCCCCGAATTTTCGCCACCCGCCAGTTCATCCGCGACGGCAGCGAATACTTCGGGCCGTTTCCCAGCGTCAAGGTGATGCACACGGTGTTGGACTTGTGCCGAAAGCTCTATCCGATTCGTTCTTGCGCCCTTGCGCTTACAGAGGACAACATCGCAAACGGCAAATTCCGCGTGTGCCTGGAATACCACATTGGCAATTGCAAAGGGCCTTGCGTGGGCAAGCAAACGGAGGAGGCGTACATGGAGAGCATTGCCGCCATCCGCCACGTATTGCGCGGCCATTTGGGAGAAGTGGTGAGGACGCTGCAAGGGCAAATGGCGAGCGCCGCGGAGGCCTTCCAGTTTGAGGAAGCTGAACAATACAAACGCAAGCTCGCTGCGGTCAAAAAGTACCAAGCTAAAAACACCATCGTCCATACCGGAATCACAGAAGTCGAGGTGTACTCCATCGTGCAAGACGCCCGTTGCGCCTATGTCAACTTTCTGAAAATCCAGAACGGCACAATCACAAAAGGACACACGTCCGAAGTGCGCCGCAAACTCGGCGAGGACACCAAAGAAATCCTCGAAGCCGCTATCGTACAGATGCGCGATAAGTTCGGCAGCGACGCCAGCACCATCTACACGCCGTTCGAAATTGATCTGCCATTGGAAGGGGTCCAACTCCATGTGCCGCAACGCGGGGACAAGTTGAGGCTAGTCGAAATGTCCGAGCGCAATGCGCGCTTTTTCATGCGCGATCGGCAAAAGCAGATGGAGCAAACCCACCCCGAAGCCGCCACAGAGCGCTTATTGGAAACGGCCAAAGAGGACCTGCGCCTCACCGAATTGCCGGTGCACATCGAATGCTTCGACAACTCCAACATCCAAGGGACGAACCCAGCATCTGCCTGTGTGGTCTTCAAAAACGCCAAGCCTTCGAAATCCGATTACCGCAAGTTCAATATCCGCACCGTGGACGGTCCCGATGACTTCGCCTCCATGACCGAAGTGGTGCATCGGCGCTACCATCGGTTGTTGACAGAAGGCGAACCCCTTCCACAGCTCATCGTCATCGACGGAGGAAAGGGCCAACTCTCGCATGCATTGGAAGCGTTGGAATCCCTCGGGCTGCGTGGGAAAATTGCCATCATCGGCATTGCCAAACGGTTGGAAGAAATCTACTACCCGGGCGACCAACACCCCCTTTACCTGGACAAGCGTTCTTCCACGTTGAAGCTCATTCAGCATTTGCGAAACGAAGCCCACCGGTTTTCACTCGAACACCACCGCAAGCGACGGAGCAAGGCCGCGCTGCGGTCGGAACTCGATGATATCACAGGAGTGGGACCCAAGACCCGCCATGCGCTGCTCGCCCATTTCAAGACCGTTGACGGCATCCGGAAAGCGGACGAAAAGGCATTGTTGGAAGTGGTCAATCTAAAGGTCGCCAAGTACATTTTGGCCCATTTCGCAGCTGCCTCAGGGAAGTAACCGCGTGCGATCGGCCGGCAAGTTGCACGCCGTGCCAAACCAGCGGTGGCGGTTTCGCACCACCTGTCGATAGCTCCACCGCGTGAAAGGGCGCACCGCTTGCGAAGTGAGAACGCGTAACACAGCACCATGCCATCCCGGCACCTCAGAGGCCACTGCAGCCAGGGCGTCCACGTCGGTCTTCATGGCGTGCCCGTCCCACACGACCAGGGATTGAAGCGGAGGTGTCCGCAAGGGAGGAGGCACCTGCGACCGGGCGGTCGCTCCTTGCAAGGGCGCAAACTGAACTTCCGGGCTCGTTCGGTTCCAAAGCCAGCGCACCACGCGGTCACACAGCCCACATGCCCCATCGAAAAAAATGATTACGCCCACTGGAAACGTGGGTCTTCCATGCCCTTTGTCATGGCTTGGTATCCTGCCACCAGCTCAGCTACGATCTGCCCTGCCGGTTTGACTTCGTCGATGAGGCTGCTGACTTGCCCGATTTCCAACTCGCCGGCATCGAGGTCGCCTTCGAACATGCCTTTTTTGGCACGGCCCCGGCCCAGCAACGCTTGCAGCTCCTCCACCGTTTTGCCGTCGTTCTCCGCTGCGAGCACCTCGCGTGCAAACGCATTGTCCAGCAAGCGAACCGGCGTCAGCGCCTTCAAACTCAATCGGGTAGCCCCTTCCCCGGCTGCAACCACCTCGTCTTTGAACGCTTGGTGAGCCGAAGACTCGGGAGTAGCCACAAAACGACTGCCAACCTGCACCCCCTCTGCACCGAGAGCGAACGCTGCCAACACGGCCCGAGCGTCGCCAATTCCTCCCGCCGCTATCACCGGAACGTCCAATGAATCTGCAACGGTGGGGATGAGGCATAAGGTTGTCGTCTCCTCCCGGCCGTTGTGTCCTCCTGCCTCGAAGCCCTCCGCTACCACCGCGTCTACTCCGGCTGCCTGGGCTTTCAAAGCAAACTTGACGCTGCTCACAACATGGACGACTTGGATTCCATTGGACTTGAGGTGCTGGGTCCAGGTTTTCGGGTTGCCCGCACTGGTGAATACGATGGGCACCCCGAGTTCGACAATGGTCTGCATGTGCTCTTCTATCGACGGATAGAGCAACGGAACATTCACCGCGAAAGGCTTATTAGTGGCTGCTTGGCATTTCTTGATTTGGTCGCGCAGCACTTCTGGATACATAGAACCCGCGCCAAGGATGCCGAGTCCGCCTGCGTTGGATACGGCGCTGGCCAATTCCCAACCGCTGCACCAAATCATTCCGGCTTGGATGATCGGGTACTGAATTCCAAAAAGTTGCTTGATGCGGTTCATAGGTCGAATAAAGCCAAGTTAGCTCGTTCTGATTCGGGGTTGGTCACCGCTTCTGAAAAAAAGCGCCGAGACGCTTCTGACAAGGCAGACCACTCCGGGACATCGAGGTTCAAAGCGGCCTTCAAGCCTGCATCCCAAGCGGCCTCTTCCAATGGCCAATCCCAGCCCGTTCCCTGCTCCGCCAAATCACGCCAAGGCGTGCGGTCGCTTATGAGCACCGGACACCCGTGCGCCCACGCCTCAACGATGGCGTGCCCGAAGTTTTCTTGGGTGGTAGCAGAGAGCAAATAATGCGCACGTTGGAAATGACCCGTCAACTCCGACGGAGGCACCCCTCCGAGAAACGCCACTTCCACCGCTGGATTGGTTTGCGCCAATTGCTCCAATTCCTCCTTGTACCCAGCATCTTCAACGGGACCAATGAAGTCCACACGGATGCGACGGACAGGCTCCGAGCGCAGCAACGCCCGCAACCCGAAGTGTAGATTCTTTACACGATGAACGCGTCCAACCACAGCGATATGCCATGCATCGGTGGGCCGTTCCGGGTTCTCATCCGGCATCGGAGACGGCAGGTTTTGAGCCACTTGCACCCGAGCACGCGGAAACGCGCAACGCACTTCGTACGCCTCTTGGTCCGTCGAAGCATGCCAAAGCACTCGGTCCATCCACCCCATTCCACGCGCCAAGGCCAAAAACGCCCGCTTCTTGAAAGGCTTGATGGACAAGGCTGCCTGGCCCAACATCCCCCGGGGCGCCAGCACCAACCGCACGTGGGGCTTGTTACGCAACCGGCGCAAAGGCAACAAAGTGTAGTCCTGTGAAAACAGGCTGTTCAAGTGCAACGCATCCGGACGAACTTCTTGGAGCACGCGGTCCCAGGTTGCAGCGTTGACCGCGGAATTGTAACGCACGTGCACGGTATTCGACCCTACTGGTACATCCGTCCAAACGTCAACCGGCACATCGAGGCTTTCGTCTACGCCCAGATCCTTGTTGGAAGTCATTACCCACACGTCGCAATTGGCACTCAAAAAGGCCGCCAAATTGAACGCACTGCGGATCGGTCCACCCGCTCGAAATGCCGGTGGAAACCAGTCTACAGAAATGAGAATCCTTCGCTTCACCTCAGGCAATTTGATGCGTTTTCATCCAATGCCCCAACACCACCAACGACCACACCCGCGAAAACGACCACCGCGGGCTGCCTTCCATGAACGCTGTCCAGATGGCTTGAATTTCTGAGGCAGCGAATGCTTCCATGTTGGCCAAAACCTCCAGCCCCTCCTCGCACATGGGCTTCAAGGCCGTGCGCATCCATACCTCCCACGGAAGGGTGAAGCCCATTTTCGGCCGGTCGATCACTTCCCTCGGGAGCAAATCCGGCAAAGCATCGGTCAACAGTTGTTTGGGGGTGTGCGGCCATTTGTCTTGGTCCGAAACACTCAGCGCTGCGGCAACCACCCGATGGTCCAAAAACGGAACCCGAACCTCCAGCGCGTGAGCCATGGACATTTGGTCGGTATCGCGCAACAGGGTGTGCTGCATGTACGTGCCCATCTCGGCGATGCTCACCTGGCCCAGGCGAGGGAGCAGCTCCCCGCGACTCTTCGGGCCAAGTTCGTCGAGGAGGTAATTGTACACGGCATTCGGGTGGGCGGTCAGGCCCGGGGCGAGCTGCCGTATGTCCCGCTCCAAAAACACTTGCCTCGACAACGGGTAGGTGTGGAGCAGGTCAAAATAATCGCCTGCCAAGGCTTCCGCCTTCTTGTAGGCGGTGATGTCTTTTTTGTACGCGGCATACGCTTGGCCTGCCAAATTACGCAATCCCTTCGGCCACGATCCGAGCCAGCGTTGGTCCCAAAGCGCTTGTGTGCGTTGAAACACCGGATAACCGGCAAACAACTCATCGCCGCCCAATCCGCTGAGGGCGACGGTGATGCCTGCAGCCTTGGTGGCCTTGCTCACCACAAAGGTGTTGGGTCCGTCGCCGCTGGGATGGTCCATGGATGCCAACGCCGATGGGACCTCTTCCAGGAAGGCGTCCGGCGTCAGTCGGATTTCGTGGTGGTCGGTGTCGAACCGCTCTGCGATCAGCCGCGAGTAAGGACTTTCATCGAATTCGCCCTCGTTGAAGGTGACGCTGAAGGTGGAAATCCGCTGCTCCGTGGCTTGCTTCATCAAGCCTACCACCGCACTGGAATCAATACCGCCAGAGAGGAAGGCCCCGAGCGGTACATCCGAACGCAGCCGCAAATCAACGGATTGGCTCAGCGCTTCGCGGATCTGCTTCAAGTGGTTTTCTCGACTGCGAGGGGTCGCATCCGCCGCCGCTGCAGGGTCCCACCAACGTCCCGTCTCCGTCTCCTCTCCCTGCAAACGCATCCAATGACCGGCTGGCAGCAAGCTCACGCCGGTTATGATGGTACGCGGAGCGTGCACGGTCTGGTACCGCAAATAATCCGCCAAAGCAACCGGATCGTGTTTGCGTTCAATCCAATTGGACGCCAACAAACTCCGCACTTCGCTGGAGAACACGAGCATGTTGTCCGCGTGTGCGTAGTAAAGGGGTTTGATGCCCATCCGATCGCGGGCGAGGGTCAACTCGCGCCGCTCCTGATTCCAGTAAGCAAAGGCGAACATGCCGTTGAACTCAGTCAACGCTGCCCGCCCCCATACCTGCAGTGCCGCCAACACCACCTCGGTGTCGCTATCGGTTTGAAAGGCAAAATCGCCGCTCAGCTGCGCGCGCAATTCACGGTAATTGTAGACCTCGCCGTTGAAGACCAATACGTCACCCGTAACGGGGTCGATGAACGGTTGGTTGGATGCTTCGCGGGTGTCGATGATGCTCAGCCGGCGGTGTCCGAGGACGACCTCGTCGTCTTCCATCCACACACCTGACGCGTCCGGTCCGCGGTGTGCAATCGCCTCAACCATTCGCCCGACCGCTCCGCAGGCCTCGGGGAATCGTGACCGATCACTGATGCCG
>CALJFZ010000019.1 GCA_938074325.1 uncultured Flavobacteriales bacterium
CAAGCCGTCAATGATGACGACACCATCACGAATGACTCGGGCCTTAGCGTTACGGGTAATGGTGCCCGAGCGGACAATGCAACCCGCGATGGTTCCGGCCTTGGAGGAGCGGAAGATTTCGCGGACTTCGGCAACACCAGACTGGACTTCTTCGAATTCTGGCTTGAGCATTCCCTTAAGCGAGCTTTCGATTTCATCGAGAGCGTTGTAAATGACCGAGTAGAAGCGGACATCGACACCTTCGCGTTGGGCACGCTCGCGTGCTTTGGCATCGGGGCGGACGTTGAATCCAACGATGATGGCGTTATCAATCGTGGCAAGGTTGACATCACTTTCGGTGATGGCACCCACACCGCGGTGAATGATGCGCAGCTGCACACTGTCATCCACCTCGATCTTGAGCAACGCTTCTTCGAGGGCTTCCACAGCACCGGAAACATCACCCTTGATGATGAGGTTAAGTGCTTCGATTTTGCCATCCTCAAGAGCCTTGGTGAACTCTTCCAGGCTGATGCGCTTGCGAGCTTTGGCCAGCAGCGCGTTGCGCTCTGCCGCTTCACGCTTTTCCGCGATCTGTCGAGCAGTGCGGTCGTCATCCGTGACCAGGAAAGTATCTCCGGCCTTGGGAACACTCGAGAGACCCTGCACGGCCACGGGCCTTGCGGGATATGCCTCTTCCACGGGTTCGCCGTTTTCATCCATCATCGCTCGGACTCGTCCATAGGCGGTTCCCGCCACAATGGCTTCACCCACGCGAAGAGTTCCCGACTGAATCAAGACGGTGGCAACGGCACCACGGCCCTTATCGAGCTTGGCTTCAATCGCCACACCGCGAGCGGTGCGATTCGGGTTAGCCCTCAGATCAAGGCCAGCATCTGCGGTGAGCAAGATGGCATCCAGCAATTCCGTAATACCTTCGCCCTTGAGCGCAGAAACACGAACAGCCTGAACATCTCCACCGTATTCTTCGGCAACCATGCCGAACTCGGTGAGCTGTTGCAATATCTTGTCGGGCTTTGCGCCTGGCGTGTCAATCTTGTTGATGGCCACCACGATGGGCACACCTGCTGCTTGAGCGTGGTTGAGCGCCTCAATGGTCTGAGGCATGATGCCGTCATCCGCGGCCACCACCAGTACGGCGATGTCCGTCACCTGAGCACCACGGGCGCGCATGGCGGTGAAGGCCTCGTGACCGGGGGTGTCAACAAAGGTGATCGCCCGCTCAATGCCTTCGTGTTCGGTCCAAACTTGGTAAGCACCGATGTGTTGGGTGATCCCACCGGCTTCGCCGGCCACAACATTGGCGCTACGAATGGCATCCAAAAGCTTGGTCTTACCGTGATCAACGTGACCCATCACGGTGACAATCGGCGGGCGTGGAGCCAAATCTTCCTCGCTGTCCTCTTCGATGTCAATGGCCTCTTGGACCTCTGCACTCACGAAGTTGGCCTCGTACCCAAACTCCTCTGAAATGATGGTAATCGTCTCTGAATCCAAACGCTGGTTGATGGACACCATGATGCCCAAAGTCATGCAAGCCGAGATGACTTCATTGACGTTGGTGTTCATCATGTTCGCCAACTCCGCAACGGTTACGAATTCCGTCAACTGAAGCGTCATCGCTTCCTCTTGCTGACGTTGCAATTCTTGCTCCGCTCGTTCCGCTACAGCACTACGCTTGGCGCGGCGCATTTTGGCGGAATTGGACTTCTTGCCCCCGCTGAGTCGCGCGAGCGTTTCCTTAATTTCTTTCTGGATGTCCGCTTGGCTGACCTCCTTCTTCGGCTCGTTTCGGCGTCCGCGGGTGCGGTCGCCTCGCTGTCCACCAGCGGTGCGGGCTTGGCGCTCGACATCCACTTTGGTGATGCGCTTGCGCTTCCGCTTGTTGTCGTCGGTCTTTGAACCTGCGGTCTTTTTCTTTTCTACCGGCAATTCAATTTTGCCGACAACCGTCGGGCCAGAGAGCTTTTCGATTTTGGTCTCAAGCTTCTCCACTTTCGGCGCCTCCGGTGCTTTTTTCGCCGCGGCAGCCTCTTTCGCCGCTGCCTCAGCAGCCGCCTTTTCGGCCGCTTGAGCCGCTGCCTCCTTCTTCGTGATTTCAGCAGACTTCTTCGCAATTTTCTCCTTCTCCGCTTCCTTCTCCGCCTTCGTTTTTGCCTTCGGCTTCTTCGCGACTGCGTCCAAATCCACTTTGCCCAAGACCTTCACAGGGCTGGATGGATCCACCTCTTTTGCAGGCTCTTCACTGGCGGGCTTTTCCGCTGCAGGGGCCGCTTCTTCAGGAGCAGGTTCGGCAGCAGGAGCTGCCTTTTCGGTCGCAGCAGGCGCTTCAGGCTCGATGCGCTCCACTTCCGGTTGTTGTTGGCTCTTCTGGAAGATGGATAGGTCAATTTCAACGTCGGCCTCTTCTTTCGGGGCAGAAGACTTTCGAGCGGACGCCAATGTCACACTCTCCCGGTCTACCACAGCACGGTTCGCTGAACTCACAGCCTTTTCTTTGGCTGCCTTCTCATCTTGGAAATTGGCACGGATCAACGCGTACGCCTCCGCATCGATTTTCGTGTTGGGCTTCGCATCCACTTCCATGCCCTTGCTTGCCAAAAAATCCACAATGGTCTGGATCCCCAAGTTGAATTCTCGGGCGATTTTATTGAGTCGTACGGGTTTACTAGCGTCGGCCATCGGCGTTTTTTGGCTTTAGTGTTGCGAATTTAACAGGGAATCTGACTTATTGCCTGTGTTTACGACAATTCGTCCTTCAGGATTTTGACAACCTCTCGGATCGTTTCCAATTCGAGGTCGGTTCGATTCACGAGGAAATCCTCGTCGCGGTTCAGTACCGAACGAGCGGTCTCCAAGCCAATCTTGATGAACTCCTCCAAGATCCACGCATCGATTTCATCCGAGAACTCCTTCAATTCTACATCGTCGGCACCGTCCTCTTCGTCGCGGTAGACGTCGATTTCGTAATTGGTCAGCAATCCGGCGAGTTTGATGTTGTTCCCTCCTTTTCCGATGGCGAGGCTCACCTGATCGGCCTTGAGGAACACCTTCGCTTCGCGGGTTTCTTCATTGAGTTCAATGGTCGAAATCTTCGCGGGGCTCAAGGCACGGGTGACGAGCAACTGCTCATTCTCTGTGAAGTTGATGACGTCGATGTTTTCGTTTTTCAATTCGCGTACGATGCTGTGGATGCGCGATCCCTTCATGCCCACGCAGGCTCCGACCGGATCCACACGCTCGTCGTACGATTCCACCGCAACTTTCGCGCGCTCACCTGGCGCACGCACAACACGCTTGATGGTGATGAGCCCGTCGAAAATCTCCGGAACTTCTTGCTCGAACAAACGCTCCAAGAATTCGGGAGCGGTTCGTGACAAGACGATGCGCGGGTTGTTGTTCTTCATTTCAACCGCTGACACGACCGCACGGATGGTATCTCCTTTCTTGAAGAAATCGCCCGGAATTTGATTCTCACGCGGCATGACCACCTCGTTGTCCTCATCGTCCACGAGCAAAATTTCCCGCTTCCAGATCTGGTATACCTCGGCTGAGACCACCTCGCCCACACGCTCTTTGTACTTCTGGTAGATCGCATCCTTCTCGAGGTCCATGATGCGGCCCGCGAGGTTTTGGCGCAATGACAAAACGTTGCGGCGTCCGAAAGATTCGAGCTTGATCTCCTCTGACACTTCTTCGCCTTCCTCGAAGTCGTCCTCGATCTTGAGGGCTTCAGAAAGTGCAATCTCCTCGTTCTCGTCTTCGACGGCTCCATCGGCTACGATGGTGCGGTTTCGCCAGATCTCCAAATCGCCCTTCTCGGGGTTGATAATGATGTCGAAGTTTGAGTCGTCCCCGTACTTCTTCAAAATCATCGCACGGAATACGTCTTCCAAAATGCCCATCATGACCTCGCGGTCGATGTTTTTAAACTCTTTGAATTCCTTGAAGGAATCCACCAAATTCAGCTGTGTCATGGTTTTGCGGTTTGCTGCGCTCGGTTATTATTGGTCTGATTAGTTTCCTTTAAAGGAGATTTGAACCTTGGTCCAGTCCAAGTCCTTCAGCGGATACGTCTGTTCTTCTTCTACCCATTCCTTCGCCTTGCGACCTTCAATTCGGCGCTTCTCGCGAATGACAATGGTGATTTCCTCATCGGTGGCTCGGGTCAATTTGCCCTCAACTTTTCCTGCGCCTGTAATCTTCAATTGAACGTCGCGGCCGATGTTCTTCACGTACTGGCGAAGCATCTTCAACGGTTGGTCCAATCCCGGGGAGCTCACGTCCAACGAGAAGTCCTCTGCGTCTCGGTCCAACATGGATTCCAGGTGGCGACTCAGAGCGATGCACTTTTCGATGCTTGTGCCTTCATCGTCGTCCAACAGGATGGAAATCGCATTGCCTTCACTGACGCGCACATCCACAATAAACCCTGTTCCTCCTTCGAGGTGGCTTTCGGCGAGTGTGCGTACGGTGTTGGCGTTGATCATGGTGATTTTTTCGAGGAAAAAAAAGAGGGGCTTGTACCCCTCATCGTTTTCGTTCTCAAATAGTCGGGGCAAAGATACACCATTCCCTTCGAACTTCAACGCGCCAAATCCGGTTGGCATACTAACTTCGTGAACGATGTCTTACGTGCAGCAAATGATTGAGGAGGGGGAGCACCAAACCCAGGACTTCAAGATGCGCATCGACGACGCGCAAAAAATCGCACGTACTTTGGTCGCATTTGCCAATACCGATGGCGGCAGGTTATTGATTGGCGTCAAGGACAACGGGGCGGTGACGGGCATCAATTCCGAGGAGGAATACCACATGATTGATTTGGCGTGCCAATCCCACTGCAAGCCGCCCGTTCCCTTCGATGTGCAAGTATGGAAAGTGGAGGGCCGTTCGGTGCTCGAAGTGCAAGTGCCCCGGTCCGCGAGTCGACCCCATTTCTGTGAAGACGAAGCCGGGAAGTGGCAAGCCTACCTGAGAAATGCCGACCGCATTCACCGAGCGAGTCCCGTGCAAGTCAAAGTCTGGCAGTACGAAATGCGCATGGACCGATCAGAATTTCGATACGACCAATACATCGGCAAACTCTTCAATGCTTGGCGCGATGGCAGGCAACTGAGGTTCCAACAAGTGGCCCGCATGGCCCGGCTGAGTTTCGAGGACGCAGAAGACTTGCTGTGCTTGCTGATTGTTTGGAACATCATCCAATGGGAACGGGGGCAACGCGGGCTGGTTTATGGATTGGCCGATGAATCCGCATTGGACGAGCTGGAGACACGTGGACCGGAACAATTCCGCTGGAAAAATTATTCCTGAGCCCTAAACAATATTCCGAACTTTGCCACGTATGCTCAGCACACCCATGCACATCCTCACCTCCCCCACATGGCGCCTACCCTTCTTATTTGCGGGACTCTTTTTTGCCATGGATTTCGGGCACGCTCAAGATGTGGAAGTGGCTGAATTGCAGGAGAACCGTCCGGTGGGCTCCTGGACCGACTACCTGCCCTATCACCAAACCGAGGAACTGGTCCACTGCGGCAATCCCCTGGACACGGGTTTCTGGGCCGTGCGAACCGAACATGCGGTGTTCACCGTAGATGAGCGCAACAATGCCGTCGAACGCATCTCGACGGTGCAAGGCATGAGCGGCAGCCAGCCCACAGCATTGGCATGGGACCCTGTAGGCGAACTGCTCATCGTTGGCCAGGCTTCCGGCAGCATTGACTTTTTCAGCAACACCGGCGACTGGCTTTACACCCTACGTGACATTGAGCAGAGCAACCTCATCGGAGACAAGTCCATCCTCAGTTTGCAGGTTTTCGGAGCGCTTGACCCGGATTTGCTTTTGGCCACAACCGCGTTCGGCGTAGTTTCCGTTCACCTGCGCGAACTGGACATCCGAGACACCTGGTACCTCGAGGGCCAACAAGCCCTGCGGCGCTGCCACGGTATGACGGTGCATGAAGATCGCTACGTCGTGTGGACCGATGCCGGGGTGTTCGAAGCCCCCGTCGACCACCCCTTTTTGAGTTCTCCCGAAGCTTGGACCCGCTGGGATGACATCCCGCTCGAAACCGGTGATTACGTGCATGCTGAGTTCACCCCATTGGGGCACATTCTGTTGCACTTGAAAACGGGGAACCCCAATGCGCCGGACGAATTGTGGATTCGTGCGGAGGGCCTCTGGCAGCCATTTGCCCCCTCTGAAAGCGTGCAAGTACTGGCCATCGCATCCGGAAGATTGGGCGATGACCCGGAAGATTGGCGCATCGCCATCGCCGACCACCAATCCATTCGGCAATTCAATGCCGACTGGGAAGAAATTCAACTGGATTACTCCGCTGACGGCGTGTCGTTGCGGGTGCGTGATATGGAGTTCCGCCACAACCTCGCAGTGTATGGAAACGTTGCCGCCGTCGATTTTGGAGATCTGTTCATCGCCAACTTCGAACAAGGCCTGCTGAAAATGGACGTTTCGGGCGGGGAAAGTGACCTGCATTGGACGCCCGAAGGTCCTCCCGTCGCCCTCGTCCGCGACGTCGATGCATGGAACGATCAGATTTGGATTGCATCAGGAGGCATCGATGAAACCTGGACGAGCATGTACCACAAGCACGGGTTCTACGGCATGAGTGGGATGCGCTGGAATTGGATTGCCAACAGCGACGGCGCGAATGATTTGGCCGGCATCAACGATCCCATGGCCGTCAGTATCAATCCATCCAACCCCTACCATGCCTACTTCGGTTCATGGGAAGAAGGACTCATCGAAGTGATGAACGGCGAGGTCATCGCCATCCACAACGAGACGAACAGCTCCCTCGGGCTGGGAAACTTTGGCGGATCGCCGCGCTGCGGGGTGGGCGGTGTTGACTTTGATGCCCGTGGCAATGTGTGGATGACCAATGCCTATGCGGACAATGCCCTGCACGTCCGATTGCAGGATGGATCCTTTGTGCCGATGGCCTTGGGCAATGCCCTTGGAAACACGGGGTGGCTGGGCGATGTACTCGCTGCACGGAACGGGTACCTCTGGTGCATCATGCCACGGGGCCAAGGCCTGTTGGTCTACGATACGAACAACACACCCGGGAACACCCAAGACGACGATTGGCGCATCCTGACCAGCGATCCGAACAAAGGAGGACTTCCGTCCGATGACATCCACAGCTTAGAAGAAGATTTGGACGGCGAGATTTGGATTGGCACGTCCGCGGGACCTTGCGTCATCTATTTGCCTAGCGCGGTTTTTGATGATGCCAATGAAAACCCGGTGGCCTCGCAAATCTTGATTCAACAGGACGGCAACTACCAATTGCTCCTGGAGACCGAAGTCGTCGAAACCATCTGCATCGACGGTGGAAACCGAAAGTGGATCGGAACCCAGAATTCAGGTGCCTACCTGCTCAGCCCTGACGGCATCACACAGGTAGCACACTTCACGTCGGACAACAGTCCTCTGCTGAGCAATCAGATCACGGACATCGCCCTCAACCACCGCAACGGCGAAGTACTCATCGGCACCCAACGCGGCCTCATGGGCTGGCGAGGCGATGCCAGCAACTTCGTCCAAGAAATCGGTGACCTCCGCGTCTACCCCAACCCCGTGGAAGCAGGGTTCGAAGGATGGGTCACCCTAGAAGGATTGGCATACAACAGCACGGTGCATATCACCACGCTTTCCGGCAGAGCGGTGGCGACACTGCAATCCGAAGGTGGGCGCGCCGTATGGGATACGCGGGACTTCAACGGCGAGCTCGTGCCCTACGGGGTCTATATGCTCTTCGCCACGGACCCGTCGGGTGCGTCAGCCGGTGTCACCAAATTGGCCGTGACCCGGTAACTTGCGCTCATGCGCGATTTGAATCAATCCTCGAAACTTCCGCGGGTCGGCACCACGATTTTCACCGAAATGAGCGCGCTGGCCAAGAAGCATGGAGCGCTCAACATGAGCCAAGGATTTCCGGATTTCCAACCCCCCAAACCCCTTCAGGACGAAGTCATTCAGGCCATGGCATCTGGGAGCAATCAATACGCGCCCATGGCCGGAAATGTCGCGCTGCGTGAATGGATCGCCGGCAATGCTGAAGACCAAACCGGAGCCGTTTATTGTCCGGAGACCGAGGTAACCGTCGGCGCCGGAGCCTCTTCGTTGATCTTCGCAGCCATCCAAGCGCTGATCCATCACGGGGATGAAGTCATGGTCCTCACGCCGTGCTACGACCTGTACCAACCGGCCGTTGAATTGGCCGGTGGGACCGTAGTGAGTGTACCCTTGAAGCCAAAGACGTACCGAATGGACTGGGAGGCCATGAAGGCGGCATGGTCCGATACCATGCGCATGGTCATTATCAACGTACCGAACAATCCTACCGGCGCAACTTGGAACCGAGACGACCTTGGGAAATTGGCCGACCTGGTCGAAGGCACCAATGCCTATGTCATCAGCGACGAAGTCTATGGGCCCATGCACCACGACGGGCGGGAAGTGTTGAGTGCTTCCCATGAACGCCGATTGCGGGACCGCAGCTTGGTATTCGCGTCGTTTGGAAAGGTGCTGCATTGCACAGGATGGAAAATCGGATACGTCTTGGCTCCAGCCGAGATCTCGCGGGAACTGCGCAAAGTGCACCAGTACGATGTCTTCTCCACGGGCGCTCCGTTCCAAGCAGGCATCGCAGCGTTCATGAACAGCGCTTCAGGGCAAGCGCACATGGCCGAATTGGCCTCTTTCTACCAAGCCAAACGCGACCGATTGATCAACGGGTTGGCCGGCAGTAAGTGGCAATTCAGTCCCGCCGAAGGCGGATACTTTCAGGTCTTGGACTACAGCGCATTTGAAGAGCGCGATGACCGCACGGCCACCTCTGCTTGGTGCACCCAACCCAACGGGTTGGCACTCATCCCGCTCTCACCATTCTACCCAGAAGGCCTTGCGGGTGGCCAATCGGTGCGCATCTGTTTCGCCAAAGGCGACGACACCATCGACCTCGGAATCGAACGCCTTTTGACCATTTCCAACGAATGAGTACCATAAGCCGCACCAACCTCCGCATCGCCGCACTTCAAACCGGTCTCGCGTGGGAGAATCCCGCCATCAACACCGCCCACATCGAGGGCCACTTGGCACACCTCGATGGTTCGGTGGATGTGATCGTCTTGCCTGAAATGTGGGCAACCGGGTTCACCATGGACCCGGAAACGCATGGATGCGCGTTGGCCCGAGATTGGATGGAGAACGAGGCCGCGTGGCCCGCGCCGTTGGTCGGGATGCGTAGCTGGGCTCGCACCCACAATGCGGCGGTCGTGGGCAGCCTATCCTGCCGCGTCGAAGGAGATGAAGCAGCCGTTAACCGCTGCTTTTTTGTCCCCCCTGTTGGACCCGTAGCCCATTACGACAAGCGCCACCTCTTCTCGTTCGCCGGAGAGCCCGCGGCTTATGCACCGGGCATCGGTCGCACCGTCGTGCAATGGAGGGGATGGAACATCCTTTTGCAGGTATGCTATGATCTGCGGTTTCCAGTGTTCAGCCGCAACGCACAAGATGAGCCATATGATGTTGCGATCTATGTCGCCAATTGGCCTGAAGTTCGCGTCGCTGCATGGTCTGCACTCTTGCGTGCGCGTGCCATTGAGAACCAATGCTATGTCGTAGGGGTAAACCGGATCGGTGAAGACGGGAACGGCATTGCGCATTCCGGTGCGAGTGCGTTGATTGATCCGTACGGTGAAACCGCCATGGAACTCCGGCCGCATTCAGAAGGTTGGCTGTACGGTGAAGCGAGCCCAACCGAACTTGAACGGTACCGCCAAAAGTTTCCCGTTCTGAGCGATGCAGACGGGTTCACATTGAATTGACCCGCGCCTCAGACGAAGGCGTTCAATCCGGTCACATCCAATCCCGTGATGAGCAGGTGGATGTCGTGGGTGCCCTCGTACGTCACGACCGACTCCAAATTCATCATATGCCGCATGATCGGGTATTCACCCGTAATGCCCATGCCGCCCAACATTTGCCGCGCATCGCGCGCTACGGTCAATGCCATATCCACATTGTTGCGCTTCGCCATGGAAATCTGCGCGGAAGTCGCCTTGCCTTGATCGCGGAGTTGGCCGAGGCGGAAGGTGAGCAACTGGGCCTTAGTGATCTCAGTGATCATCTCCGCCAATTTCTTTTGCTGCAACTGGAATTGACCGATGGGGCGATCGAATTGGATGCGCTCCTTCGCGTAACGCAAAGCGGTATCGTAACAATCCAATGCCGCACCGATTGCGCCCCAAGCAATGCCATAGCGCGCAGAGTCCAAGCAGCTGAGCGGTGCCCCCAAACCGTCGCGGCCCGGGAGGATGTTCGCCTTGGGCACACGTACGTTATCAAAAATCAACTCGCCTGTATCGGACGCACGCAGGCTCCACTTTCCGTGCATGGTGGGGGTGCTAAAACCTTCCATTCCACGTTCCACAACGATGCCCTTGATTCGGCCTTCTTCGTTCTTCGCCCAAACAACGGCAATGTCCGCGAAAGGTGCGTTGGAAATCCACATCTTCGCCCCGTTGAGGATGACATGATCGCCGTCCTCCTTGAAGTTCGTCGTCATTCCACC
Source organism: uncultured Flavobacteriales bacterium (assembly GCA_938074325.1). Taxonomy (GTDB): domain Bacteria; phylum Bacteroidota; class Bacteroidia; order Flavobacteriales_D; family Sanyastnellaceae; genus UA16. Next base: position 10,608 of record CALJFZ010000019.1, read on the forward strand.
GGGGTTGGAACCGTGATCGGGTTCGGTCAAACCGAAGCAACCCATCATCTCACCCGTCGCCAATTTAGGCAGGTACTTATGCTTCTGCTCCTCGGAGCCGTAACGCCAAATCGGGTACATCACCAAGCTGCTTTGAACGGAGGCCGTGGAACGCAAACCGCTGTCACATCGCTCCAACTCCTGCATCAAAATGCCATAGCTCACTTGGTCCAGACCCGGCCCACCGTATTCTGCAGGGATGTAGGGCCCAAATGCACCGATTTCGCCCAATCCAGGCAACAAGTGACGAGGGAATTCACACTTCTCCGCCGCTTCTTCAATGATGGGGCTGACCTCTTTTTTCACCCACTCGCGGGCGGTTTCACGGATGAGCTTGTGCTCCTCGGTCAACAGGTCGTCCAACAAGTAGTAGTCGTGTCCTTGGTAAAGGTCCGTTCGCATGGTTCAATCGGTGTTGCGTTTGAGCCGTAAAGATACGCTGTCCCCTCCCAAGAACAGCGCTGTTGCACTTTCCATTATGCGCGACCCGTGGACTCGTACACCGCATCCACGCCCAGCTCCCCTGTCTGGTACGCCGCCACGGCGAGGGCATCAACGCGCTCGTTGTTCGGATTGCCTGCGTGTCCCTTGACCCAATGGAAGGCCACTTTGTGCTGGCGGTAGACCACAAGGAATCGTTTCCACAGGTCGGGGTTCTTCTTGTCCTTGAAGTTCTTTCGTTCCCAGCCCATGACCCATCCCTTTTCGACGGCATCGACCACGTACTTCGAATCGGAGTAAATGTGCACCTCCATGCCCGGACGTTTCAATGCCTCAAGGGCAACGATGACGGCCAAGAGCTCCATTCGGTTATTCGTCGTGAGGCGGAAGCCGGCACTCATCTCCCGTTCGTGCTCGCCGTACATCAGCAGGGCGCCGTATCCACCCGGACCGGGGTTTCCGCTCGCTCCGCCGTCTGTGTATATGGTTACATGTGCCATGTTATGCGTTCACAGATTCAATGCAAGCCGCTATGGTTCGCGGGTAGTACGTGTGTTCCAGTTGCATGACCCGATTGGCGAGGTCCTGAGGGGTGTCATCGAGATTCACTTCGCAGGAGGCCTGGAAAACGATGCCGCCTTCATCGTACGCTTCGGTGACCCAGTGCACGGTCATGCCCGACTCCTTTTCTCCTGCCGCTATGACCGCTTCATGCACATGCATCCCGTACATACCTTGGCCACCAAATTTGGGCAAAAGGGCTGGATGAATGTTCAGCATGCGACCGGTGAATGCCTGCACAAACGCCGGCGGCATGTGCATCAAAAAACCCGCTAAGATGACCCAATCGATATGCGCATTTTGGAGTGTTTCCAAAAGCCGTCCTTCAACGAGATCCGATTTGGTGAAGCGCGTCGTCTCCAATCCGAGGGCCCGAGTGCGTTCGTAGATACCGGCTCGTTCAGGAGGACGGTTGCACCCTACAAACGCCACTTCCACATTCTCCTCGTCAGCGAAATACCGCATGATGGACGCGGTATTGCTCCCCGAGCCCGACGCCAAAATCGCAAGCCGCACCGGTCGCTCCATCAGAATTCGAACGAACCCAGGTTGGCCATACGTAACTCCGCTTCTGCGATCATGGCCTCCAACGACTCCAGTTCCTGTGAAAGCTCTGCGCCCAAAGCGTCGTCCGGCATGTACAACTTCGCTGTTTGGGCCATCACGTCTGCCACCTGCTTGGCAATTCGGCGCTCTTGCTTGACCGACTGGAACCGGTCCACGTCAAGGGAGTAGTAGTAATTGATGGCGTCCTTTTGGATATCAAACAAATCCCGTGTCACTTGCTTGGCCAATTCCTGAGCGCGGGCGCGGCGTTCGGGCGACAAGTCATAAACGGTGCGACCAGGAAGCGAATCGCTTACTGACAACTCCATCAACACGCCTTGAACGGTCATGAGCACACGGCTCAGCGGCACATTTTGCGCCGGCATGCGAGTCAACATCTCGTCGCATATGTCGAGGGTTCGTTCCGCATCGTTTTCAGCCAGGAGCTCTTCTGCCAAAATGGACATCTGCAACCGGAAGTTGGTGACCATCCGGCGGTTGTTCTCGTCCATGTAAATACCGTCTTCAACATTGTCCATGCCTCCCCACGACCACTTTTCCATGACATTGGCATACATGATGTCCGTATCGACACCACCAAATGCGTTGGGGTTTGCACTTCGCGGGTAGCGAATTGGGACGAGGCGGTAGGCGAGCCCTTCCAATCGGAAGAACTCCTGCAACCCCATGTAACTGTCGGGTCCAGTCGTCACGGCGAAATAAATGGGGCGCTCCCAATTGTTGTTGTGGATCATGTCCAACACCGCGAGCTGGTTCTTCAAAATATAGCTCTTCGGGGTGCCGTTGCTGCCACTCAATGTGAATTCAATCGCATCCAACACATCCGGCATCTCTTCCGAGCTGAGCACACCGTGCTGCGCAATAGCGGCACTGTCTACCGGGATGCGGAAACTGTTGGAAGGGAAGTAATTGAATTTCTTACCACCGGCGTACTGCCGCTTCTTTTCATCGTCGAGGGCCACATCCATGGCCTCCCCTAAATCAACGTATGGGGCGGAAGGTGTCCGTGGGGCATCCAAGATGACCAAATCCCGTGTGCCTTGGCGGTACTTTTCCTCGTCCATCTCGATCGGGAGCGGTGCACTGAGGTAGGCCTGACGCTTCATTTGGTCGATGTACCAGTCGGTATTGAGCAAACTCAGGTTGCAAATTCGAACGTCTGTGCGGTACCCTTCAACCTCTTGAACGTACCACAGTGGGAACGTGTCGTTGTCACCGTTGGTGAACAAGATGGCATTGGGAGCCAGGGAATCAAGGTAGTTCTTGGCAAAGTCTACACCGGTCCGGCGGCGGGCTCTGCTGTGGTCATCCCATCCCTCACTTGCCATGAGCGCCGGCACCATCAACGTTAACAAGACCATGACCTGCGCCCGCAATGATTCCTTCACAGAAAGGCGCTGGAACAGCAAGGCCAAACCGACCAATGCACCCGCCACAAGCGTGAAGAACCCAACGGTCCAACTCATGGCATGGTTACCGGAAGTAGCAGCTTCCAGGCCGAAGAGTACGACCGCAACAACACCGCTGGTACCAACAGCCTTCACTGCATCTGAAGCGCTCAATTTCCTCGACCACTCGAACAGCGCGAAGGCGCCCAGACCAATCCACATGGCGAAGGCGTAAAAAGATCCCACGTAAGCGTAGTCTCGTTCACGGGGCTGGAACGGGTACTGGTTGAGGTACACGACGATGGCCACCCCAGTGAGGACAAACAACGCCATCACCACCAAGAACTGCTTTGGATCGCGGAATGCGTGGAATAACAATCCGAGCAACCCCAGAATCAATGGGAGGTAGAAGTATCGGTTATAGCCCTTGTTGTCGAGTTGCTGCCCGGTCAATACGTCCTGGTTGCCGAGGCGCTCGGCATCGATGGCCTTCACTCCGCTCAACCAGTTTCCGTCCATGAAATCTCCATGGCCTTGGGTGTCGTTTTGACGGCCTGCAAAATTCCAAAGGAAGTAGCGGAAGTACATCCACCCCATCTGGTAGTCCTTGAAATAGCGGAGGTTTTCTCCCATGCTCGGCGTCAACTCCGCCTCTGTGCGATCGAGCAAGCCTTCGAGCTGACGCACCTGACGGATATCTTCAGATGAGCCCGTTTGGTTCGCCCGTCGCGTAGCCATTCGGATCTCATTTTCAATTTGACTTCGCTGCGATTCGAGGCGCTGCACATAACCGCGGCCTCGGGTTCGTCCTGCCTCCAAGTCGGCTGCAATGTATTGGGACAGGGTGGAGACCATGGCATCTGAATCCAACGGAGCTCGCTGTTGGCGGCCCGATTCTGGATCCCGCACCAGGATTTCATTGCTGGAGGCGACTTCAAAATTTTCCTCAAACCGACGGTTGTAAGAACGGAAAAGCGCATTCATCGAACGGGTCAATTCCGATTGCGACATGCCGGCTTTCAAATACGCCGTTGCGATGTGTTCTTCAAAAGCCTCCAGACCCATGACCTCGTTGGTCATCGGGCTCGTGAAGCCAATTTGTTCGTTATACCCCTTGTAATTGCTCCACTGCTTGTAGGCGCCTTTGTGATTGGCCTGAGGACTCCACATGCGAGGGAAAAGCATCGTGTATCGGCTGTCGTAATTCGCAACACTGCCTCGCTTTTCGCCACTGTCGACATACTCCTCTTGGATGCGCATGCGCTTGGAACCGTTGGTCTCCAACCAGGCAAGTGCGCCGCCCTCTGTCCGGAACGACTTCACCCGAACATCGCGGCCTTTGTCTTCAATGACGCTGTAGCTCTTGACGTACGAAGGTGTTCCGTCCTCGTAAGGCTTTTCGCGATCCACAGGCGACCCCCAATATTCCCCAGTAAGCAAGGGGCTTGAGCCGTATTGATCTCGGTTTAAGTACGAAAGCAAGGCAAACAAATCCTCCGGATTGTTCTCATCCATGGGTGGATTTGCCGCACTGCGAATGACAATCACTGCAAAAGTCGAATACCCAATGAGGACCAAGGTCATGCCCAATACAAAGGTGTTCGCAGCCCACCAGCCTTTCTTGTGCGTCCACCAAACCGCTGCGGTCAAGAGACCAATCAAGCAAAGTGCGTAAACCAACACCCCAGAGTTGAAGGCCATGCCCAGTTCGTTGACGAAGAAAAGCTCAAATTTTCCAGCCAGGTTGACCACGCCCTTGATCATCCCTTCCTGAACAATCCCGAGCAAGGCCACCGCTACGAGCGTGGTGATTCCCAGCCCTTTCCAAGAAAACTCATACTTCTTGAAGTAGTACACCAAGGCAATGGCCGGGATGGCCAACAGGTTCAGCAAGTGCACCCCGATGGACAGACCCATCAGGTAGGCGATGACCAAAATCCAACGCAGATGGCCCGGCTGGTCTGCAACGGTTTCCCATTTGAGAATGGCCCAAAACACCAGCGCGGTGAACAGCGACGAAAGTGCATAAACCTCACCCTCAACTGCCGAAAACCAAAAGCTATCGCTGAAGGTGTACGCCAACGCACCAACGACCCCTGCACCCATGACAGCCCAGCGCTCGGCAGGACTCCCCTCTCCAACGGGATCGGTAATCATCTTTTTCGCCAAGTGAGTAATGCTCCAGAACAAGAAGAGGATGGTGAACGAACTGCTCAAGGCCGAAAGCGCATTTGCAAACACGGCAGCGGTCTCCGGCGTTGCAAAAATCATGAGGAACCGCGCAAGCAGCATGAAGAAAGGTGCCCCGGGTGGGTGACCTACTTCGAGCTTGAATGCGGAGGCGATGAACTCCCCGCAATCCCAGAAACTTGCGGTAGGCTCGATGGTCGACAGGTAAACGACCGTGGCCAAAAGCCACACGCCCCAACCTGTCCAGTTGTTCAGTTTTTGATACGTCATGTGTACACCGGCAGTCGTTGTGGAACTGCCACCACGAAGTTAAGGCAGGACAGGGCTTGGACTGCGTGGAATTTTAGGGGCGTATACCCCTATTTATCAAACGTTTTCAGTGCATCCTTCTCCCTACTGGACGATGAGCAGCTTGTGCCGAATCGACAGCTGATTGCTGGCCGTACAGACGACATGGTACAAGCCGATGGGCCAATCCGAAACGTGCAATTCTCGTTGGGTCGCGGGCAGTGTCGTCACCAACCGGCCGTCAGCGTGGAACACCTGCACATCGCCGAGCGCATGACTCGCGGGCCATTGAAATTGTACGGTGGAATTCGCTGGGTTTGGCCACATGGCGCCTTCCCAATCCACTGCTTCCTCCACACTTACGCCTTCATTGCAATCGGGCAACAAGCCAAACCCGTCGGCATTGAACGGCTCAAACCAATCAAACAATTCAATCGGTTCCAACCCTGCGATGAGTACGGAGACCAACAGGGCCTCGACATCGACAGCAGCTGCATCCCAGCCCCAGAACACATCGAAACACGCCGGCGGAACACACAGCGTCAAAGTGTCTGAAATCGCCCCGTTCGCTGACCAGTCCTCCTCAAATGACCAGCCGGCAATTTCCCATCCGTCGATGGCCGCCTCCAATCCCAATTCGAACGCCCAATCCGCCGTTGCGGTCCAAGCACCGCCCACCACCAGCTGGATTTCTTCGCACGCTATACCCGGCGTCTCCAATTCAATGCACGCTTCACCCGCTTGGCATCCTTCCCATGCATCAAAGGCGATGCACATGTTGACATCCATGGGTTCTTCAACGTCCCAGGTCCAAGCAAACGGGTTGCCCGATCCCACATTCATACCGTTGGTCCACCAGCCCACTTCTCCTCCGTACAATTCACCGCTCGAGGTGTACGCTGAGAAGAGGTAGATGCCCTCGGACAACTCCACGTAATCCAGCGAAACTTCGCAATCCTCCATGCCCGTGCAATCCGAGCACAGCTCGACTTCGGCAAAGGCCCCCTCCGGGCAAGCGGGCGTTTCATAACCGACCCCGAATACATGGCATCCGTCGCCTTCAAACGTGAAATACAACTCGGATGAACCGTAATCATAGGGCTCCCCATCCAAGGTCCAAAACAGGACGGCCTCCTCGGGCTGACCTACTGCTTCGAGCACGAACTGGTCGCACTCGACCTCCATCCAATCCAATTCCAGCTCGCACGTTTCGCCTTCGCCACAGCCGTCGGTGTTGACCTCGATGACATACGTTTCACCCGGGCACGTGGATGAGTAGTAAACCGCGGTAACCCAGTGCCACCCCCCGGTTTCAAAGGTCCAATCGAAGGCTCCTCCTGACCACTCAACAAATTCTCCATCAACCGACCACTGAACCTCCGCAGGTGATCCATTGCCCACATTGAAAACGTATTCGCACCCTTCCGCGTCCCACGTGATGCTCCCGTCCGGGCAATCCCCTTCGAGGTTGTTGTAACACGCCTCCATCCCGTTGGGGCAATCCTCGGTGAATACGTCCACGCATACCCACCAATTCGGATTGAAATCGAAGCCCATTTCAAAGACGACGCCATTGGCGCCCTCGACCGCTTGGTCGTTGATGTACCATTGCACGTCCGCATCTTCCAGGTAATCCGGTATGCTAAACGTGTACCACATGCCATCCACCGTGCTCACCTCCATTTCCAGTTCGCAATCAGCTTCCCCGCAACCGTTCACCTCCACGACGGTCTGCAACTCAACGCCCATGGGGCAGTCGAACGATGTGAAAAACGCATTGATCTCGTAGGTGCCGGAGAATTCAAATTCGTATTCGATGAAATGACCGCCCCAAATGGGTTCCGAACCGTCGCCAAAGTCCCACATGACCTCTTCCCCTTCTTGGAAACTGCCGATTTCAAACGCCCAGGTGCACCCCTCCCCTTCCGCGTAGCCAATGGCCTCGGGGCAATTGAATTCCTGTGCTTGTTCTACGCAAAACCATACGTCCCAAACGCCTTCCTCATCGGCCGGCGAGAGTTCCAAAATCTGAACGAAATCCGATTGAAACAGCTCCAGCCCAACGGTTTCCGGACTTACCTGATCCCCTTCAATGGCCATGCTGTAACAGCCTGGCGCAAGGCAAAGCTCCTCGCTCCATCCTTCAGAAGTCACTTCCCACCAAATGCCTTCCCACACGACCGCGCCTTCCGCATTTGAAATGGCATAACTCATCGCGATTGCGTCGAGCTCATCGCTTTGGTTGTACACCCAAAACTGAACGTTGCTGCATTCCTGGGCAGTGAGGCCCAGCGTTGCAAACAGCATGATTGCTGCGAAAACGAATTGAAAAAGCCGTTTCATTTTTCTTGGATTTGGTACGAGAAAAACACCCACGCCGGCATAAGGGTTGCTCATGCCTGCAAATTCGCCATTCAATCCACGAACCGCGGATCGGTTTCCATCACGTGGCCGCAGCCCTTGCACGTGCGCAAGTCCTCGCTCCCGTAGAATTCTCGAAAGCGCGGAAGGAAATCTTTTTCGATGTTTTCAAGCTTGAAGTAAGTCTCATGCAGCGGGTGATTGCACTCGTCGCAAAACCACAGCAGTCCGTCTTGGGCGTCTGTCCCTGCGCGCTTGCATTCAATGACCAATCCCAATGACCCTTCCTCGCGCATGGGGCTGTGCGGCACTTTGGCCGGATGCAAGTACATATCGCCGGGGCCCAGTTTCATGTCCACGGGTTGGCCGTCTTCCTGAATGCGCACGGTGATGTGCCCCTCCAATTGGTAAAACAACTCCTCGGTCTCGTTGTAGTGGTAATCCTTTCGGGCGTTGGGGCCTGCTACGATCATGACGATGTAGTCACCGCTCTCCACATACAGATTCTTGTTGCCCACTGGGGGCTTGAGCAGGTCGCGGTTTTCTTCGATCCACGCCGTGAGGTTGAAGGGTTTGGCAATTGGCATGGAGTGAAAGTACAAACTCTTCCTTCGAATTCAATTCGTGGCGCCCTTTGCCCGTGCAGGCAAACTCACCAATGCCACACCGGTGAAAATGGCGGCTGCACACGCGGCTGTCATCCAATTCAGATCTGCTGTGTAGTTTGCGCCTCCTTTTTGGCTCAACCACCAGGAGAAGCCAGTGGCGAGCAGAGGCTGCAAATAGATGTAGATGCTTACGACAGTTGGCTGCACGTGACGCAGTGCGAAAATGTTCAGCAGGTATGCCAAAAACGTGGTCGCAATCACCACGTAAGCGACCCCTTGCCAATGCGATGGTCGGAATGAAGACCAATCAATGGCTGCGGCCTGTTGCCAACCAATGGGTAAAACGAAGAGCGCGCCAAACAGGAAAACCCACGCAATCACGGTCAACGGTTTGTACTTGGCCATCAAGGGCTTCACGAGCACGAGGTAGAACCCGTAACTCGCGGCGTTGAGCAAAATCATGAGGTCCCCTTGCCACGAGGCGTGCAGGCTCTGTTGTTGCGCGCTCAAGACCAACAAGGCTACTGCGCCACCTCCACCGATTAGGATGCCCAAAAGCTTGCGGGCCGTGATGGTCGTCCCGAGCAAAACAGCCGATATCACCAAAACCAGAACCGGGTTGATGGTCATGATGATGGAGGCGTTGACCGGACTGGTGGCATTGAGTCCGTTGAAGAACAACAGTTGGTTGGCCGCTACGCCGGTCGCACCGCAAGCCAGTAACCTCAACATGTCGCTGCGGTCAACGGCCTCCCATGCTCCGCGCGCACTGAGCGCCGCCCGCACCAACCAAAACAAACCGCCTCCACCCAACACGCGCAGGACAATGAAGCCGCTCGGCCCCACCAAGTCGGGCATCAAGCCCTTGGCCACGAGGTAATTGCACCCGTAGATCAGGGCCACTACCAGCAAGGCCAAATGCGCCAACAACCGCTTCATTCGTGACGGATTATCCGTTCAACGCCGACCGCGCGGCCTCTACGGAAGCCTTGGCCGATCCAGCGCATACCTGCTCGTCGAACAGGAATACCGGCCGCTTGAGGAAGGTGTATTCGTCGAGGATGAGTTGGCGGTAGTCTTGCTCCGTCAACGCCTTATCCGCAAGACCCATGGAGCGGAATTTCATCGCGCGACGTGAGAACAGCGCCTCGTACGAACCCGCCAGTTCTTTCATTTTATCGAGGTCCGCCGCCGCAATGCCTTCGGCTTTGATATCCACAACCTCACAGCCATGCTGCTCTGGCTGAAGGTCATCAAAAATGCGGACACATGTCTTGCAAGTGGGGAGGGTGAATGCCTTTTTCATGTCAATTCATTTATGCTTCTTCCATTTGGGCAATGAGTGCTTGCAATCCTTCTTGCCAATGGTGCGTGTTGTCGACTACCACGTTCGCGCGGTCCTTCCACGGTTCAATGTGAGCGAAGTCCGCTGGACGAACGTGGTTCTGCCATTGGTAGCGCACTTCGTCTTCGGTGTATCCGCGCTCAGCCCCGTCGCGCGCTATTCGACGCTGGAGTCGAATTTCAGCCGGGGCATCGATGTATCCCAGCAAATCAATCCTCTCTTCCATCGCCGGGTAAGCCATGGCAAACAAGCCCTCAACCACAAGCCATTCGGCCGGCGCGATGGTAATCTGTTCCGATTGCATCACATCCCGATTGTAGGTGTAGGTCTCAAGCTGGATGGGTTTGCCGGCGCGCAGCTGGTCGATGTCCCAGACCAAATCAGCATCGTTGATGACCTCGGGCAAATCAAAGTTAGTCTCCCCGTTTTCATCCACAGGCAATTCGGACTTAGGGCGGTAATAATTGTCCAATGACAGGACTGCCGCCCGTGCGCCGAAATGTTCCCGCAGTCCATTCAAGATGGTCGACTTGCCGGAACCACTTCCACCGATGAGTGCTAAAATCTTCACGTCCGTGTCGCTTTTTCGAGCGCCCCAGCAAAATCGCGGCAATTGGCCAACCGCGGGGGCTTGTTTTGTCCGCCCAATTTACCCAAGGACGCCATAGCCCCGTTGAAGGTGCCTCGTTCAACCGGCGTTAACTCCGCTGATCGAAGAATTCCGCCTGTAATCAAGTCCTTGTAATACGGATTTCGTTGCACCACGCCTGCATCCACTGCCGTGGCAAACGCTGCGAGATCTGCAGGAGCTTCCGAAAATTCAATGAGCCACTCGTGATAGGGCAGGCCTTCTTCAGGATTGACTTGCGGGGCGACGTGGAACTCTGCAACCGCGCCTCCATGGGCCGCGAGTGCATCCCGCAAAGCTCCTTCCACCTCCTCGGCGATGACATGCTCTCCGAAGGCACTCGTGAAGTGCTTGATGCGGCCCGTCACGACCAACCGGTAAGGATCAACCGAAGTAAACTTGACGGTATCCCCAACGTCGTACGCCCACAACCCTGCGTTGGTCGTAACGATGAGTGCGTACTGTACACCCACCTCGACGTCCTCCAATTGCAGGCGCTTCGGTCGCTCATCAAAGTAGGTCTCGGCCGGGATGAATTCGAAGAAAATGCCTTCGTCCACATTGAGGCGCAGGCCTCGTGCGTCCAATGTGTCCTGGTACGCGAAGAAGCCCTCCGAGGCGGGAAACAGTTCTACCGTAGGGACCTCCTTCCCGATCAGCGCCTTGAAGCGCTTACGGTACGGTTCGAATGCGACCCCACCATAGACAAACAATTCGAGGTTCGGGAACACCTCCATGACATTGGCCGCTCCCGTCACTTCAAGTAGTCGCTCAAAGTAATTCTGCACCCACGACGGGATGCCGCTGATCAAGCGCATGTCTTCGCCCTTGGTCTCTTCAACTATGGCATCAATCTTGGCCTCCCAAGGTTCAATGCAGTTCGTCTCATGGGACGGCAGTCGGTTCGCTTGCAAGTAATTGGGTACGTGGTGTGCCACGATGCCGCTCAACCGGCCCATGGGTGTCCCTCCTGCCGTCTTTTGGAGTTGGGGAGAACCCTGCAAAAAGATCATCTTCCCATCCAGGAAGTCCGGCCGACCCGAATTCGCGATGAAATGAAGCAATGCGTTGCGCGCGGAATTGATGTGGTTGGGCATCGATTCCTTCGTAATCGGGATGAATTTTGCGCCGCTTGTGGTTCCGCTTGTTTTGCAGAAATACAAAGGGGTCCCCGGCCACAAGATGTTCGATTCACCCGCCACCGCGCGGTCCACCCACGGCTTCAGCTTCTCGTAGTCGCGGAAGGGCACCGCCTCGCAGAATTCCGCATAGCTCATCCCCTTCCGAAGGCCATGATCCCGCCCGAATTGCGTCCCGGCACCACGTTGAACCAGTTGATCAAAAACACGCCGTTGATGCGCTGGGCCGGAAGCGGCTTTCTGCGCCTCGCGCTTGGCGGTTCGCACCGCGATCCAATGGCCTATCCTCGACTTCAACGACATGGCACGAAGGTACTTCTGAAGCAGGCGGAAAAAGAAAAAGGGCGGTTCGAAAACCGCCCTTTCTCAGGTTGAATGCTTTGATTCGATTACTTGACCATCATCTTCTTGGTCAAGCGCATGCCGTCAGCAACGAGTGTGTACGTGTAGATACCACTCTGCAAGTCCGCTACGTTCAATTCCACCTGGTGTGTACCAGCTGAGAGTTGTCCGCGCTGAACAGATTGGATGAGGCGGCCTTGGAGGTCGCGCATCTCTACCGTTACATTGCGTGCCTGCAACATTTCAAAACGAACCGTTGTGGTGCCGTTGGCTGGGTTCGGTACGTTTTGGTGCAATTCGATGCCGTTGTAGTTGGCAATCTCGTCAATGCCCACGCGCTCAGACAAAATCAAGCGGATGGCAGGAGTCGCCGTCTGAGATGTGAACCAAACAAAGTCGCCTGCACCGGTCTGACCGTAGTCTCCAGTGGAGTTGTCTGTGTCCGAGTCTGCATTGCCCAATACGGTCAATTGCGCTTCGCTCTCGAATTCGTTGATGACCCCTGCGAAGTAGAAATCTTCGTTGGTCAATTCAATCGGATCTTCAAATGGGAGGTAGACAAATTCGCTGGTCTCAGCGCTTCCTGGCGTCCATGCATCGTCGTAGGCCCAATAAGTGGTCTCAAATGGAGAATCCGTCAGGCCGACCGCACCATCAAACGTGTAGAGTCGCGTTTCAAATTCGAGGTCGCCACCGCCGCAGTTTGGTCCAAACCGTACGGTCACACCGTACGCCATTGATCCCGCATTGTGCATGTGGAAGTAATTTCCGTAGCCCGCTGGGTTGAACAATCCTTCGATGTCCGAATCACGTGGAGTGAACTCAACGTTCAAATCGCCTTCATCGTCGTGGCCGTACTCATCGTCCGTGTAAACGATCACCTTGCTGATCACGTTGTCGTCTGGGTTCTCGTCTTCGTTTGCGGAAGCGATGGTCGCTTGCAGGATGTAGTTGCCTGTTTCAGTGGGGGTCCAACCGGTAGCCACGTATACGGTGTCTTGCGGATTGGCGGGGCAGGTCACGGCATTCGCGAAGCTGTTCACGGTACCCAATTCTTCGACGGTTGTGCTCAGTACGTTGCCGCCTTCGTCCAATACTTCGATGGTCACCGTGGTCTCATCTTGGTTGGCGTTGCCCACGTTGCGGTAGAGCAACCCGGCCAACAAACCTCCGTCCGCTTCAGGAATTGCCTGCTCGAGTGGAGTCACACGGTATTCGAAGACGTTGTAGACATCGCCGTTGGTCACCTGAACAGCAGCCAAGTCATTGGATACAGGGTTCTCAGAAATGGTCACGTCATCGATGCCCCAGTAGTAGTGGCTGTAGGCGTCACCCGTCTCCGGAGCCTGCAAGTACGAGAAGCGAACTTGGACGTCAGCACTGTTCGCAGCAACACAAGAGATGTCCACAGAAGTGGTCAAAACGTTAGCTGAAGCGGTGTTTGCCGACTCAATGAATGACCCATGGGCGTCAAACGTGGTCCAGGTGGCACCGCCGTCGTTGGACACCTCGAGGTAGATGGGCGCGTAAGGGTAGCAGCAGTAGCGGAAGTACTGTTCCCAGGTGATGACCACTGAACCTACCTCAGTGAAGTCCAAAGAAGGCGAAGTGATCCACCCTTCTGTGTTTTCGTAGCCCTCAGAGATGGGGGTGTTGAAGTAGTCGCAATCGAAGACCATCCAGCCGTTGTCCGCAGTCGTGGAGTTGATGGCACCGATGTTCGTTGAGAATTCCCCCGCTGGTGGTTGCACACCTGAAGCGCTGCCGTCGGCGTAGTAACCGTTGCCTGCAGCGTCAACTGCTTGCCAAATCATGCCTTCACCGGTATCCTCAGCCGTCCAAGCTCCGATGCCGTTATTTCCTTCAAAACCGTTGGCAAAGTCTTCGTAGAAGAGGATGGTTCCGCCGCCGCGCTGAGCAACTTCCAATGCAGACTCACCTGTGCCACGCATGGCTTCAGCTTCCGCTGCAGAAAGGTCTTGTGGAGTTTGGGCGAATGTGTGTACATCCGTGATGCGCTGCGCTTGCGAAGCCGAAGACAGGCCCAAGAACGCAACCAAGAGAAAAGTAAAGTTCTTCATGTTCTGTGAATCAAATTTTCGAGGGGAAATTACTGCATAGCTATCGAAATCCCGCGCAGAAAAACGAAAAGAGGGGAACCCCGCAGGACTCCCCTCTTCGTTCATTCAGGTCAAAACCTGAAACAGTCGTTATCAGTCGACGAGCAAACGCTCCGTCGCACGGGCACCGTTCACGGTCAACGTGGTGGTGTAAACCCCTGCGTTGAATGCGCTTACGTCCAAAGTGATGCTGTGGTAGCCTACACCTTGTGTGCCGCGGTTCAATTGCTGAACCATCTTTCCAGTCATGTCGTACACCTCCAACGTTACGTCAGCAGCTTGATCCAAACGGTACTGCAGGCGAGTGCTCTCAGCAGCTGGGTTTGGAGCCAATGGGTAGAGTTGGAACGCTTCAGTGGTTACCTCCTCTACTGCAACGGTGTTGGTTGCGTTCGGGTCGAGGTTCAAACGGACCATAGGAGTCTCGTTGGTGTAGTACCAATCGTAAGCGCTGCCGCTACCGAATGGACCGTACACGAAGCACGTGTTGTCGTAAGCAAACTGAGATTCGAAGATCTGTACGTTTGAACCACCGTAGTGCTCAAAACCTGCAGCGAGAACCGAACCACCTGGTGCGGTGTATGGATCCTCCAAAACCAAGGTGTACCATACAATGTCACCAGGCTCTTCCGTGCCGTCGTTTGAGAAGTCAGCAGCCAAATCCAATTCAGCTGTGCTCACCAACAAACCACCGTATTGCTCAGTCAAGTAAGTGTCGTCTGCACCGTCGAACAAGTGCGCTACGACTGGCGTTCCGTTTTCAGAACCTTCTGCAATGGCAACGTCGATGGCGTAAACAGTTACGTCTTCGAAGATGTCGTAAGGGTTCAACGCGATGAAGTCATCCGTGCCATCGCCTGGGAACAAGCCGGTCATCGTACCGTTGTCACGGCCGTAGTGCAAAGAGCTCACTTCAAACGATTGGGTTGCTGTGTTGTTCGCAGGGTTCTCGTCCTCGTTCACAGAAGCAACTGCATAGTTCAATTCGTATGAGCCCAGAGCGCTCATGTCGTAGGCAACGCGCAACGTGTCTTGCGCTTGGTAGCCCAATGTGATTGGGGTAGAAGTTCCAGCCTCGTTACCGTTCACGGTGAGGGTCATGGCTGTCTCTTCTTGGTCCAAGTAACCTACGTTGTACACTTTCGCGGCCGCTTCCAAAGAAGTCAATTGGCCTTCAGCGAATACGCCTGCTTCCCAGATACCAGTAGTCAAGTAGTCCGTGTAGCTCACGTAGTTGTCGATGCGGATGTCATTGGCCGGCGTTTCGTAGATCTGGATGTCATCGATCTCCCAGCTGTATCCCCAAGTGCCTGTCCAACGGAAACGCACCCAGATTTGCTCTTGGCTGCCTGCAGCAGATGTGATGTCGAATTCAACCAGTGCAGGGTTGTCAGACTCAGAACCAGTCTCAAAGCCTGGGAATACTTCCCATCGGCTTGGGATCAATTCACCGTCGCCGTAGTCGACTGTACCGTCGATTTCTGCAACAGTAGCAACGTCTGGCCAGTTCACGCCGTCACGAGAGATTTCGATCAAGCACTTCTCGCTGTCGTCAGAAGAACCGTTGTCCCAGCAGCGGTAGCGGGTTTCGAACGAGATGCTAACGAATTCGAGGGAGCTGCAATCAATTGGCTCGCCTGTTTGAACCCAGCTGTTCTCAATCCATGCTGCGCTGTAGTTCGCGTCTGCTCCGAACAAGTCAGAATCCACAATCAACAATCCGTTGTCGCTGGTGGTGGAGTTCATCGCGCTGGCCGCAGTGAAGTCACCGGTACCGCCCGCCCACTGGTTGTAAGGACCTGCAGGACCGTCTGTAGTGCACTCGAAGTTCAAATCGATGCCTTCCCATGGAGCGCCCGCGATGTCAGAACCGTTTCCGAAGGTCCAATCGCACGTTTCTACGTTGCAATCGTGAGACCAAATCACGTTACGATCGACCTGTTGGTTGGCCGTGTTTTCCGCCTTCACGCGGCGGGTTTGAGCTGTTTTGCTAGCTGCGTAAGGCATCAAGCCCTGCGCTGTAACAGCTGTTGAAAGAAGTACAGCAAACGCTGCAGTGTAAAAATGCTTCATTCTCAAGCAGTTTGGTGTTTAGGATTTTCGCAAATATAGGTGACCGGCTGCGACGCGCGCAACGTCAGTTCAGCAGTTCTTCAAAAGCAGAGAGCGGTGGGCAACTGCACACGAGGTTGCGGTCGCCGTAGGCGTTGTCAACTCGGGCGACACTGCTCCAGAATTTTCGCGCCTCCATTTCAGGCGATGGGTAGGCTGCGGCCTCGCGTGTGTAGGGATGGTCCCATTGCGACGAAGCCACTTCACGAGCCGTATGCGGTGACATTTTGACAACGTTGTCCTCCCGGTCGACCTCGCCGTTTTCGATGGCGCGAATTTCTTCTCGAATGCTCACCATGGCTTGCACAAAGCGATCCAATTCCTCGATGGATTCCGATTCCGTCGGCTCCACCATCAAGGTGCCCGCCACAGGCCAAGAAACCGTCGGCGCGTGGAATCCATAGTCGATTAAGCGCTTGGCAATGTCCATAACTTCGATCCCTGCAGAGGCCTTGAATGCCCGGCAGTCCAAAATCATCTCGTGCGCCACGGTGCCTTGTTCACCGGTGTACAGGATGCTGTAGTCTTTCTCCAGTTTGACCTTGAGGTAATTGGCATTCAAGATGGCCACTTCAGTCGAACGGCGCAATCCCTCCTCGCCCAACATCTTAATGTAAGCATAAGGGATTTGGCAAATCAAAGCGCTGCCAAATGGCGCACCGCTGATGGCATCGATGGCGTGTTCTCCACCCGTGGCGATGATCGGATGCCCGGGCAAGAACGGTACGAGGTGCGCCGCTACACCGATGGGACCAACGCCAGGGCCACCGCCGCCGTGCGGAATGGCAAACGTCTTGTGCAAGTTGAGGTGGCACACGTCCGCACCGATGAGTCCCGGGCTGGTCAATCCGACCTGCGCGTTCATGTTTGCGCCGTCCATGTAGACCTGTCCGCCGTGGGCATGAATGAGGTTCGTGATGTCGAGCACGGCCTCCTCAAACACACCGTGGGTCGAGGGATACGTGATCATCAAAGCACCCAGATTCGACGAATGCGCTTCCGCTTTTTCGCGGAGATCCTCCATGTCAATGTTGCCTTGGTCGTCGCACCCCACAACGACGACCCTCATG
This sequence comes from uncultured Flavobacteriales bacterium, assembly GCA_938074325.1. Lineage (GTDB taxonomy): Bacteria > Bacteroidota > Bacteroidia > Flavobacteriales_D > Sanyastnellaceae > UA16. The sequence goes on from CALJFZ010000019.1 coordinate 27,807, forward strand.
CCGGCCATGACGGCAGAGGCAGGATTGGTGCCGTGTGCTGAGGATGGAATAAGGCACACGTCCCGGTGGCTCTCCCCTCGGGATTCGTGGTAGGCGCGAATGACCATCAAGCCTGCAAATTCGCCCTGTGCACCGGAGTTGGGCTGCAGAGAAACGCCTGCAAAGCCGGTGATGGTCGCCAAGTCTTTTTCCAATTCATCCAACATCGCTCGCGTACCGGCGGCTTGTTCTGGCGGGCAAAACGGATGCAGTTCTGCGAACGCTGCCCACGTAATCGGAATCAATTCCGTCGCCGCGTTGAGCTTCATGGTGCACGAACCCAATGGAATCATGGCATGGACCAATGACAAGTCTCGGTTCTCCAGGTGCTTGATGTAGCGCATCATCTCCGTTTCCGAACGGTAACGGTTGAATACAGGATGGTGGAGGTAATCCACATCGCGCCACAAGTCTCCGAGGAATGCGCGGTCGGCGGAGACACCCGAAACGGGGCTCACGCCGAAGACGGTGCACAAATCTGTGAGTTCGTTGTCCGAAACCCGCTCGTTCAATGCCACCCCTACATGCATGCCGTCCGGGTAGTAACGCAAGTTGATGCGCATTGCCTCGGCTCGGGCGCGAAGGGCCTGCATTTCATTGGTGCCTCCGTTGACCCGGATTTTCAATGTGTCGAAGTAGCAGGCATTGACTTGGTCAAAGTTGTCCGACGCACGCAATGCCGCATCCAGTGCGCGCGCGGCGCCGTGAATTCCTTCGGAAATCTCGCGCAGCCCCTTGGGGCCGTGGTACACGGCGTACATGGACGCCATTACAGCGAGCAAAGACTGTGCGGTGCAGATGTTGGACGTCGCCTTGTCGCGGCGGATGTGTTGTTCACGGGTCTGCAGCGCCATGCGCAACGCTGGCGCGCCCAATCGGTCTTTCGATACGCCGATGATGCGTCCGGGGAAATGCCGCTTGTACGACTCCGCTGCTGCAAAAAATGCAGCGTGGGGCCCACCGTATCCCATGGGAACACCGAAACGCTGCGACGTGCCGACCACAACATCGGCGCCCATTGCCCCTGGGTTTTTCAACAATGCCAACGCCATCAAATCCGTGGCAACGACCACTTGCGCATCGTGCGCTTTGGCCTGTGCGATGACCTGCGTTAAATCCTCCACTACGCCTTCTCCGTCAGGGTATTGGAACATGACTCCAAACACCCCTGGCATCGCTTCCAAAATCATTCCGTTGCGCGGGACCACCTCCAGCTCCACTCCCAAGTACTTGGCGCGCGTCTTCAACAAGGCCAAGGTCTGAGGGTAAACTGCCTCGTCAACCAGGAATTTATTGGCTCCGGCCTTCGCTTGAGCCCGTGGACGTGCAGCAAAAACCATCGCCATCGCTTCCGCAGCGGCAGTGGATTCATCGAGCAATGACGCGTTGGCCAATTCCATCCCCGTCAAGTCACAGACCATGGTTTGGAAATTCAACAACGCTTCCAATCGGCCTTGTGCAATCTCGGCTTGGTATGGCGTGTACGCCGTATACCAGCCTGGGTTTTCGAGCACATTGCGGCGGATGACACTCGGCACCTCCGTGGGGTAATATCCCATGCCAATGTAATTCTTGAACACCGTGTTCTTCGATGCGATCCCATCGATGTGTTCCAAATATTGACTCTCCGACAAAGCCGGGGTCAAGTCCAGGCGTTCGCGCTGGCGAATTTTACCAGGAACGGTTTGGGCGACCAAGTCTTCTATGGAAGCGGCTCCAACGGCACGGAGCATGGTCTGCTGATCCTCCTCACGGGGACCGATGTGGCGAGAAGTGAATTTGGCGGCGTGCATAAGCGACGGATTTAGCGGCGTTTAAGGCGACGATTAAAGCGGCAAATTTACACGTAGAAACGCCCATTCGCCTCAAAGTTTTTCACCAAGCACCCAAAGACGAATGTAAAGGGCGCAGGCGTCAATTCTCACCTCTTCAATCCCCGCGGATGTGCGACCTTTGAAACATGGTCAACGCCTTGGCATTTACCCACGTTTGGATTGCCCTCGGAGCGGCAGGAGCGGCTTCGGCAACTCTGATCGCGCAGGGGTATGCCGTGGAGGCGTGGACGCCGCTGACGAAGAGCGGTATCGTAGGCATAGGCGTAGCGACAGGGTGCATTTACACCCTGCAACGGTGGATCAAGCTTTCCAAGCATCCCCAAAGCATGCCCCCCGAACGAAGGGCATTTCTGAATCGCAGCGTGCGTGCGTTGGCCACCGTGTGGTTCACGGTCGCGGCGGGATGGGCCGTGGGCTCCAAGTCCCTGTGGAACGATTATGCCGAATTGATCACCACCCATTTTTGGATGCTCGCCGTCCTGGCCACGCTTGCACTGGGCTATGCCTCAAATCCGTTCTCTGGCGGGACAGGATGGCGCAACATCCCCCACATGAAGTGGCCTGCGATTGCCTTGGCCTGGGGGTTGGTCACCGGCTGGCTCCCGTTTCAACTGCTGGCAGAAGGGCCGCAGGGGTGGTCCCTTGTTCCCTCTATCCTGGCCCAAACCGCCTTCGTCGCTGGTATCACCTTGCCTTTCGATGTGCGGGACCTCGGCATCGACTCGCCTCGGTTGCGCACCGTACCGCAGCTAGTTGGGGACCGCGCAACGTTGAATGCAGCATGTGCCTTGGTCTTTTTGAGCTGTGGCGCGTTCTGGGCAATCGATGCCACCACTGCGCGGGCGGCAGCGGGCTTCGCAGCAATGGCCGGAATTGGATTCGCTTTTCGCCATCGACGTGAATGGGTCTTCAGTTTGTGGTTGGATGGATGCCTCATCCTCCAAGGTGTGTTGGCATTTATGCTTCGATAAGCCCCAAAAGGAGACGGATTCTGCGAACTTTGCACTTCCAAGCCAGGAAAATGGAAGACTTCAGCCCGTATGAATTAGACCACGCTCGAGCGCTCGATGCGCAAGACGCACTGCCCACCCGTAGAGCGGAGTTTCACGTTCCTCAACACAATGGAGAGGACACCATTTACTTCACTGGCAATTCCCTCGGCTTGCAACCGAAGGCTGCGGCGGATGCATTGCAAACGGAGTTGGACGATTGGGCAGAGCACGGTGTGGAGGGGCACTTCCGCGCCCGCAACCCTTGGGTGAGTTACCACGAACGCTTTGCAGCGGGCCTGGCCCAGTTGGTCGGTGCAAAACCCGAAGAAGTGGTAGCGATGAACGCGTTGACCGTGAACTTGCATTTGCTGCTGGTCAGCTTTTATCGCCCTGAAGGAAAGCGCACGAAAATTCTGTGTGAAGCCAAGGCCTTCCCCAGTGATCAGTATGCATTAGCCAGTCAAGTGCGCTTCCACGGTGGGGATCCGGAAACCGACATCATCGAAATCGCCCCGCGTGAAGGCACGAGCATCATCGAGGAAGCAGACATCGAAGCTGTGCTCCGCACCTCCGGCGACGAAATTGCCCTGGTCATGATGGGGGGCGTGCAGTACTTCACGGGCCAATGGCTCGATATGGCCCGCATCACCCGTGCCGCCCATGCAGCCGGCGCAATTTGCGGTTTTGATTTGGCACACGCCGTGGGCAATGTCCCGCTGCAATTGCACGACTGGGACATCGACTTCGCCTGCTGGTGCACCTACAAATACCTGAACTCAGGTCCGGGCGCCGTGGCGGGGGCTTTCGTGCACCGCCGGCATGTCCAAAGCACATCCTTCCCCCGGTTTGAAGGATGGTGGGGACACAATGCGGAACGGCGCTTCTTGATGGAACCTGAGTTCGATAGCATGGGCACAGCCGAAGCGTGGCAAATGTCCAACGCCCCGGTCTTCAACATGGCCATCCACGCGGCTTCCTTGGAGCAATTTTCGTCCGTTGGGATGGAAGCACTTCGGGCCAAAAGTTTGCGACTGACCGCCTATTTGGAAGCGGGCATTCAGGCTGTTGCTCGTCAAAACAACGCGCAGCTTGAAGTCATCACGCCCGCAGACCCGGACCGGCGCGGTTGCCAACTCTCCTTGGTGGCCCACGGATTTGGACGTGAACTGTTCCAAACCCTCACCGATGCCGGAGTGGTGGCGGATTGGCGTGAACCCAATGTCATCCGAATGGCACCTGTGCCCTTGTACAATACCTTTGAAGACATCGCGCGATTCGTACGCGTATTGAAGTCAGCAACCGAGAACAACTGATAGGACTGAACGCCCTCCCAATAGCTACCTTGTACCATGCCTAAATCATCCCGATTCGCCGTTTTTGGAATTGGCCGCTACGGCAAACAGATTGCACTTTCCATTGCAGCCAAAGGCGCCGAGGTATTCACCTACGACACCGATCCACTTCGCTCAGAAGACATCAAGGATGAGGTGGCCCTAGCTGTGACACTTGATGCCACGGACATCCGTTCCCTTCAGGCGCAGAACGTACAGGACATGGATGCCGCAGTCGTCGCGATCGGCGAGAACTTCGAGGCAACCATGTTGACTTCGATGAACCTCATCGACTTGGGAGTGAAGCGCGTCATCGTGCGTGCAAGCGGCGAACACCAGAAGCGCATCCTGAGCAGCCTCGGGATCACCGAAATCCTCAGCCCAGAAAGCGAGGTCGCCAGCATCGTCTCGGAGCGATTGATCCACCCCAACATCGGTGGCTTCCTTGAGCTACCAGACGATTATGAAATCGCCGAAATCCACGCTCCACAACACTGCATCGGGCGAACGTTGGGCAGCATCGATTTGACCAATCGTTATGAATTGCGCCTCATCACCATCCGGCGCAAATTTGCCGCTGAGACGGAGGGCGGTGAAGAGCAAGAACACATCATCGGGGTTCCAAAAGCAGAGATGGTCATTCAAGAAACAGACACTTTGGTGGTGTTTGGCACCCTGAATGGGGTGAAGCGATTCCTCGAGATCAACTCCTGACGGCCGCGCAGGTCAGCGGATAATCCGAACAGAACCGGTCGCCTGAAACCAAGGGCTCAACTGGCCCGACGGGTCGGTGTAGTGGCGGTATTTCGCCTTCCACAAATACAACTCGTCTTGCACGTAATGCGTCTTCGCAGGTGCCTGTCCGTGCCAATAATCTCCTAGGGAATCGGCTTCCCATACCAAGTTGCCCCAACGGTTGTACAACTTGAAATCCAATTCCACCAAGTTGCGGCCTTCAATCCGCAACACTTCGTTCAAGCCATCGCCGTCAGGAGTGAAGGCTGTCGGCACGAACAATAACGGCTCCGAGCAAAAGTCAACCACCGTGGCAAAACGCTCGGTCGTGCACCCAATCTCATTGGTCACCACCACACTGTACACCCCGGGGCCATCAATTTCAAGCGAGGGCAAGGTCGACCCGTTCATCCATTGGTACGCTGCGTAACCCGCCGGCACGCTCAGTTGGTATTTCACCCCTGGAAAGTCCTCAAAACACAACGCTGAATCCTGAGGAAACGAGAAATCCGGACTCGGCAATACCTCCATGTTTACAGAGGCGGTGGTGGTGCACCCTCCAGCGTCCGTGACCTGGACTTCAGCCACGCCCGACTCGAAAAAAATTGCGTCTGCTGCAATGGAACCGTTGGACCACTGGTAGCTGAAAGGACCGGTCGTGGCATCCGCAGGGGTAGCATCCAAGACAAGCCCGGCATCCGCGCACCCCGTCGCTGAATCGGGCAGCAAAACTTCAGGGCCATCGGTGAAAGTCACGGTGATGGCATCGGAATTCACACATCCTTCCGGTGATGTTGCCGTCAAACCATAGGTCCCAGACGATGTGACGTCCAACACAGGCAAGGTCTCACCGGCGACTGTCCAGTCGTAGGCATAATTTACAGGAAGCCCGGGATCCAGTGTGACGGTTTCCTCCGCGCACACCACAATGTCCGAGCCCAATTCCATGCTTGGGAAAATGGAAATGAGGTTGACCTGCGCACTGGCTGAACATGAGGCTCCCCCCAGACCGGCAATGGTTGCAGTGACTGTGTATGATTCGGATAGCTCTTCTTGAACCTGTGGATTAGGGATATTGGGGTTGCTCAAGCCCGTCGCTGGTGACCACTCCCAGTCCATGGCATTGGCCACATCCACTTCGGCCTCCAATTGTCCGCCGATGGTCGAACACAATGCCACTTCCGCTTCCGTGATCACTGAAAACTCGGGGTACACCGTCAACGTAATTTCGTCTTCGTAAACCGTGCCATCTGGGGCAACCATCACGGCACTGTAAAGCGTAGTGTTATCGGGAGTGACGGATACAGATTGAGCAGCTGGATCATCCACTTCTCCTGCCGGACTCCAAGAAAAGGTCCAATCTGCCACATCAGTGTTGGGGTCAAATGCCAACACGTTGCAGTACAGGGATACAGCATCGCCCGATCCCGCACAGTAATAGTTCTGGGAGGTCGCGATGTAGGGCAATTGGGCATCCGCCACCAAGGCGACGCAACAAAACAGCATGATCGCGAATGCTTTCAGGCCAGCGCCGCACGCTCCAGACTCCAAATTCACGCAGTTCCTAATCATTCTTCCGGTTCTTTTTCGGCCAGGGACCATTCCCACTCAACCAACCAATTCGAGCGAATTTCAGGTTGTTGAGCGGGGCAAAAATACGGCTCAGCAACTTTAAGAGCATGCGGTTCAGCGGATTGCCAAATTGAGTCGCAGTTGGCATCCCACTCAAATCCCATCTCCGCCTTTCCGGGCGAACGAAGCGGAAATACCATGGAGGTATCCGATTCAATATAAAACCGGTCCTCATCCAATCGAAACCAACCCGCGCCCGGAACATCTGTAATGGCCACGGATAACTCACCAAAATATGCTTCAGGATGGGTGGCCCACACACTTGTCAATGTGTCTTCATTGAGCCCCCTGCCCTGCAATCGCAGCGCGCCTGGCAAGAATTGGATGGAATAGTTCGAGCCAAATTCCTCCTCCATATCCAATGAAAAAGTGCGCGTCCATTCATCCGCTGAAGAAGCGCCAAAGGCCATCGCATCAAGGGCAATGGAATCCCGCTTCACCACCAATTTATCGGCGTCTTCAATGAACACCGCTCGGTCAAATTTCCAGCTTCGTTCTGATTGAGGCATCGACCGAATGGTGGGCTCTGAACGAGGCGAGAAAGATCCCATGCCGCTCCTCAGATTCAACCGAACCCGGGCTGTATCGGAATCTTTACCATGGATCCAGACCAAGCGCAATTCCTCTAAGTCTGCACCCTCCGTTGCAGGCGACCAAACCATGACGCTGTCGCCATCACGTTCAGCCTGTGTGGGCTGCGGCGAATTTGCCATCAGGACATACCAACTTTCTGGCACGTTGTCATCTTCGGGCACGGCCACCCTCATCATTCCCATTGTATCCAGTTGACAACTGGAAATTCGTGCGGGCGGCTCGGGCTCAGGCGTCTCATTGCCCAACCAATTAAGGCCCGCAGTTCCGGACTCGAATGCCGCAGTGTCCAGCGCCACATACTCTCCATCGTCCCAGCGGTAGTTCCCATTGGCATCATCAAAAGCAACGCCTTTGTAGGCTCCCGGGCTCAGGTAATCGAGGGAAAATTCCCCTGCCTGATTGGTTTGGCCCAAAGCATCAGGGCGTCGGCCCGCCCAAATCGAATCCCAGGGAATTTCCGACTGGTACAACAACACGCGCAAATCGCTGACCCCCGATCGACTCATTCGATCAGTCACCCGGCCTCGCACCTTCAACGTGTCAAGCTCTGCACCCGTTGAAAACGCCCACTTCAAATCTTCAGCAGGGTTGGACTCGTGCAGGTCAACGATGGCGCCCCCAAATGCAAAAACATAGGTGCGATCAGCCTCGAAAGCCAACGAGTCCAGCGTCAATTCCACCGCTTTGCCACGGATGCGCCATTCAGGCGGACTGCTCAGTGGAGGTGAAACAACGAGCTGTTGCTGCGGGCTACGCAAAGCGACAAATTCATCGAATTGCAAAACCAGCCGATCCGGGCGCAAATTGACAGATTCTGAAGGTGGATCCACACGCAATGGAACCGGTGGTGTCTCGTCTTTCGGCCCACCTGTTGGAGCGGAAACTTGAGCACAACCCATGATGAGAAGCGCCGCGACTGCACTGATCAGAACGTTTGCTTTTACTCCCATACTAGCCATTGATTCGAGAGTAAGTCCATTAAGGCGTTCATCCCCTCCACATCGGCTGAGATGAAATCACCGGGTGTCACGGAGTCGATGTCCAACACCGCCACTACTTGACCGTTCACCACCACAGGCAAAACAAGCTCAGAGGCTGTCAGTGAACTGCATGCCACATGCCCTTCAAATGCATGCACGTCGGGAACCAACTGAACTTCTTTCGTATCCCAAGCAGCCGCACAAACTCCCTTTCCATGAAAAAGACGGGTGCAAGCGAGGGGCCCTTGGAAAGGCCCCAACACCAGCTCGTCCCGTTCGAAATCGACGAGGTAGAAACCTACCCAGTGCCACCCGAAAGCTTCCTTTAGTACTGCTGCGATGTTGGCCAAATTCGCCACACGGTTTGGTTCAGCACCCAGCAAGGCCTCCCAGCGGCTGGACAATTCCGCATAACGCTCCCGTCTGCTGGATTCGGGGGACAAGCCCAGAGATTCTGCCATGGCACAAAGATACCTTAGAAACCCGGGGGGAAGGGTCATGCCAAGGCCAAGACCGCGGCACCCAACCACCTTCCACCAGCAGCGCGTATTGCGGCTCCACACGCGGAAAGTGTGGCACCGGTTGTCATTACGTCGTCAACGACAATAACGTGGTCGTCATGCTGTAAGGCCACTCGATGCGCTGCATACAGCTCTCGCACCGTTTCCGCCCGTGAAGCACGAGATAGGTGCGTCAAGCTCACATCGTGCCGTGTCCGCTTAAGGGCACGGGCCGCAACCGGCAATCCCCATGCGCTGCCCAGTCCTCGGGCAATCCACTCTGCTTGGTTGTAGCCCCTCTGTGCACGCTTGCGCCAATGCAACGGCACCGGCACCAGAATTACCCGGCCATTTTCCGGTGCAGGAAGCGGCACGTGGTTGCCCAGCCAATGCCCCCAACGCCACGCCAATCGTCGGTTTCCGCCGTACTTGATCTCACTCAATTGCGCCTTCAATAGGGCGTGGCCTCGCAACCGAAATCCCACTGCGCCAAATTCCAACCGGCAACGCTCCTTCATTAAAATAGGGCCTGCGACACCCAGCAAATCCGGCCAATCCAACGTACAACGCGGGCACCCTATTCCCCAATCTGTCGGTCCTGCAAGCCAATCCCCACAGCCCACACAATGCCTCGGCCACAACATGCTCAACCCCTGCCAATTCACGGTCCAAACTTCTATCAATGCTTAGGTATGATTGCTCGCCAATTCACCGCCACTGCGGCTAACTTTGTGTGCGCATGCAGTTTGGAAAACTTCCCTCCATCGATGGATTGAATGCCGCGGATTTCGCCCTCCCCGAAACCCGCTGGCACCACCAGTCTGCAGCCACCTCATATCACGTATATGCAGGGGGAACGACATGGAACATCCCCACTTGGGTGGGCACAACCTACCCCGAAAAAACGCCGCGCCGGTTGTTCCCAGAGGCCTACGGACGGTCCTTCGGTACGATTGAATTCAACGCAACCCATTACCGCATTTACCCTCCGGCCAAAATGAAGGAATGGGCCGACGCTACACCGGAAGGGTTCCTATTCTGTCCGAAGTTCCCTCAAATCATCTCGCATTTCCGGCGCTTCAGCAATTGCGAAGGTCCCACGGATGATTTCATTGAAGGCCTATTGGCATTGGGAAACCGCTTGGGGCCTGCCTTTATTCAGCTTCCACCCCATTTTGCGCCCAAACACGCTGCCGCATTGTGGACCTATTTGGAAAAGTGGCCTCGGGAATTGGCCCTTTCCGTGGAGTTTCGCCATCCCGATTGGTTCGTGGGGGAGCAAGACCACTGGGCACAGTTGGCGGCGCTTGGTGTAGGCGCCGTAATCAGCGACACAGCCGGGCGGCGCGATGCCTTGCACATGCAGGTTACGGCTCCTCACGTATTGATCCGCTTTGGCGGATACGAAGGACATGCGATTGATGCGTTACGCCTGAAGCAATGGGGGGACTGGATCGAACAGCACGCTGCGAATGGGGGTTCGTCCTTTCACTTACTCGTGCACGAACCGGACAGCATCCACACACCGGCTACGTGTGAAGCCTTTGCCAAAGGCTTGGTAGCCGAAAAACGCCAGTCTTGCGTCACACCTGACCAACCAAACCGAGGGGCTAATTCCCAGATCAGCCTGTTCTAAATCCAGCCGAACTGGTGGAAATGATGCGCCGCATGATGCAAAACCAGTGATTTAAAGTCAGATGTATACATCACACCGTACAACGGGTGATGCTGCTTTTCGGTGTTCAGTTCCTCCACTCGTTTTAGCATGAATCGTACGCGTTCCATTCCTGACTCCCACTCCGCCATTTGCTTGTTTGAAGCGTCAATCGCTGGCATAGTAGGTAAATCGCGAGGCGTTTCTCCAAGCGGATTTTTAGTCGTCAACGAGCGCAGGAAAAAAGGGCCGAGAAGACGAGCAGCAAGACGAGTCAACGCATTGACCTTTATTTCACCAAAGTACAAATCACCAAAGTCCGCAACGTGGTGCAGCATCTGAGGTGCGGACATCCTGCCCCATTGAGACTCTGCTTCGGGAAGGGCGTGTTCTAACGCTTTCGCTAAGGCCTTTCCGGAGGGAATGTCGACCTGAAAATCAAGCCGCTTCATTCTCAGCCGTGGCACTTCTTGTACTTCTTGCCCGAGCCGCACGGACAGGGCTCGTTTGGAAGCACCTTCTTTTCTGTACGTACGGGCTCAACCTTGCGGGGAGGCGGTGGAGGGCCACCGGCCGCAGGTGCACCCGGTCGGACGCCCGCTGGCGCTTGGCGGCGTGCCTGCGAGGCAGCCTGCTCTTGGATGTTTTGAATGTTCTCCTTCGACAAACTGATCTTGTTCGGCATGGCCGGACGGGCTTGAGGCGCTTGTCGAACGGGCTGATCAGATGGCCCCGTGGGGATGGTGCATCGCATCAGGAAGGCCGCCACCTCTGCATTCATGCGCTGGACCATGGCCTTGAACAGCTCGTAGGATTCGAATTTGTAGATCAACAGTGGATCTTTCTGCTCAAAGCGGGCCAATTGCACATTGGAACGCAAGTCGTCCATGTTGCGCAGATGTTCCTTCCAGTATTGGTCGATGATGGCCAAAACAACAGCCTTTTCCAGGCTCTCCATGACACTCACGCCTTCGGATGCAACGCTGCGTTCGATGTCTGTGGCCACCTGCATGGTCTTGCGCCCATCGCTGAACGGCACGAGGATCTGCTTGAAGTCGTTCGCAGGGTCGTCGTGTACGCGTTGGATTACAGGATGCGCACGCTGCGCCAGTTCCTTCAGCTTTGAACGGTACACCCGCTCAGCCGCCTGGTAGGTATCAAAGGCGACGGTTTCCGCTGGGGTCGAGGCAAAGCCCTCCTCGTTCACCGGCGGTTCGATGCCGAAGTCACGAAGTAAGGTTAATCGGTACGATTCAAATTGCTTCTCCGGATGGTAGGACAGGACTGCGCCTTCAACGAGCTCGAAGAACATGTTCGCAATGTCCGTGCGGATGCGGTCTCCGTGCAGGGCGTGTCGGCGGCGCTTGTAGATGACCTCGCGCTGGGCGTTCATCACGTCGTCGTATTCGAGGAGTCGCTTGCGGATGCCAAAATTGTTTTCTTCGACCTTTTTCTGCGCGCGCTCGATCGACTTGGTGATCATGCTGTGTTGGATCACGTCGCCTTCCACATGGCCCAATCGGTCCATCATTTTCGACACCCGATCCGATGAAAAGAGGCGCATCAAATCGTCCTCCAAGGACACGTAGAATTGCGATGAACCCGGGTCTCCTTGGCGGCCGGCACGTCCGCGCAGCTGGCGGTCAACGCGACGGCTATCGTGGCGTTCGGTACCGATGATGGCCAAACCGCCGGCAGCCTTTACCTCGTCGGTGAGCTTGATGTCCGTACCACGACCTGCCATGTTCGTTGCGATGGTCACGGTGCCGGGCTTACCGGCCTCGGTCACGATTTCCGCTTCCCGCTGGTGCAGTTTGGCGTTCAGCACCTGGTGCTTGATGTGCCGAATGTCCAACATACGTGAGAGCAATTCACTCACCTCGACGGTGGTGGTCCCGACCAATACAGGTCGTCCAGCCTCACTCAGAGCGACGACATCGTCGATGATGGCGTTGTACTTCTCGCGTTTGGTTTTGTAAACGAGGTCCTCCCGGTCATCCCGCGCAATGGGGCGGTTGGTTGGGATGACCATCACGTCGAGCTTGTAGATGTCCCACAACTCGCCCGCTTCCGTCTCGGCGGTACCCGTCATCCCCGCCAGTTTGTGGTACATGCGGAAGTAGTTCTGCAACGTCACAGTGGCGTAAGTCTGGGTGGCGGCTTCCACTTTGACGTTCTCCTTTGCTTCAATGGCTTGGTGCAGACCGTCAGAATAGCGACGACCGTCCATGATGCGGCCCGTCTGTTCGTCAACAATTTTGACCTTGTTGTCCATGACCACATAGTCGACGTCCTTTTCAAACAAGGCGTATGACTTGAGCAGTTGGTTCATGGTGTGAACCCGAGCGCTTTTGATGGAATAGTCCGCCATGAGCTTGCTCTTCAGCTCCAGTTTCGCTTCTTCGTCCCCTTCACCGTTGTCGATGGCGACCAACTCGGTGGCCAAATCTGGCATGGTGAAGAAGTGGTCGTCCTCCATGTTGGCCGTCAAAAACTCAATGCCCTTTTCCGTGAGCTCAACTTGGTTCTGCTTCTCGTCAATGACAAAGTACAATTCCGCGTCAGCTTTGGGCATTTCGCGCTTGTTGTCCGCCAGGTAGATGGCCTCCGTCTTGAGCAATTGCTGCTTCATCCCTTCCAGACTGAGGAATTTGATGAGCGGCTTCGACTTGGGCAATGCGCGGTAGGCGCGGAATAAGGCCAAGCCCCCTTCAGCAATTTCGTCTTTGGTCGCTCCTTCTTTCTGCAAGAGCCGCTTCGCATCGGCCATGAACTGCTGAGCAGCTTTTTGTTGGACCGTAACGAGCTGAACCACCTTGGGCTTGAGCTCGACGAATTCTTGTTGGTCGCCTTTCGGGGTAGGGCCGCTGATGATCAGAGGCGTTCGTGCCTCGTCGATCAAGACCGAATCCACCTCGTCGACGATGGCAAAGTGGTGCTTGCGCTGTACCAATTGCTCCGGTCGCTGGGCCATGTTGTCCCGGAGGTAGTCAAAGCCAAATTCGTTGTTTGTGCCGTAAGTGATATCCGCACGGTAGGCTTCTCGGCGCGACTCGCTGTTGGGTTGGTGCTTGTCAATGCAATCCACGCGCATGCCGTGGAACTCAAACAACGGCGCCATCCACTCGGAGTCACGGCGGGCGAGGTAATCATTTACTGTGACGAGGTGAACGCCTTTTCCGGTCAAGGCATTGAGGAAGACCGGCAGTGTAGCTACCAACGTCTTTCCTTCCCCGGTCTGCATTTCCGCCACCTTGCCTCGGTGCAACGCCGCACCACCGACCAGCTGCACATCGTAATGGACCATGTTCCATTCGACTTCGGATCCTGCAGCCATCCAGGTGTTGCCCCAAACCGCTTGGTCGCCTTGGATGTCCACCCCGCCGCGTTTGGCAGCAATGTCCCGGTCCCAATCGTTCGCAGTGACGGTCAACTGACCGTTTTGGGCCAAGCGGCGGGACGTTTCCTTCACCAATGCAAAGGCTTCTGCCATGACGCCTTCCAACACCTCTTCCAGCGCTTCATCGATGCGCTTCACCAATCCGTCAATTTGCTCGTAGAGGGCCTCCTTGCGCTCCAACTGATCCTCTCCCATCCCTGCAGCCTCCTCCCGCAACGTACGCTCCTCTTCTTCCAATCCCGAGACATGCGCTTTGATGCGGCTGCGTAAATCGTCGCTGCGTTCTCGCAAGCCATCATCGCTCAGCGCCTTCAACTCCGATTCAAAACCATGGACTGCGTCCACCACTGGCTGAATCTCCTTCATATCCCCCTCGGCCTTGTCGCCGACCAATTTTTTCAGAAGCGCTTTTAGCATGACGCGAAAATACGAAGGGAACGGGGTCCAAGCCGGCTAAATTTTTACAACGCCGTGACAGAACTATCAGCCGTTCAAAGGCTTGGCGAAAAATGCAATGGCGCCGTATGCAAGCCAGAAAAAAAACCAAGCGTTTTTCCGTGTTTTTTATCCCCAACGAACTAAAAATCTCCTGCTTTCCAACCCCATCAACGGTTAGCCGCATTTTGAAGATTCCGAGTGTTAAAAACTACCTCGATTTGTGAATTCTTTTGTTTTGGTCTTGTGCCCTCTCTTCTGCTTTCTTTGATGCATCAACGGTCGAGGTATCGTGTTTCACACCACAGCCCCTGGCCCTCTTTCTAAAAGCTATTGCGCCCGGCTCCAAAGGTGGAGAATAAGTCAATTAGCCTCGAAAACCCAGCAAATCCAAGCGATTGGAGGACACGGAAAGCATCGAGGACTGGACTTCGACCCTCCAAATTTGACGCCGGATTAGCAGTCTTAAAAAGAGGCGACGCCAAGACCGACCTAACTATTCACCACGCCGTTTTCGGCATCAACCATTCACCGCCATGAGCGAACACACACAAGAGGATTTGACCACGACTGACTTGAACACAACCACTGAAGCAAGTGTCCAAACTTCCATTGAAGAGGTGTTGCCAGAAAACACGGTGGTGAGTGAACCCATCTTGGAGGATAATCCGAACCGATTTGTTCTCTTCCCCATCCAACACAATGACATCTGGAACTTCTACAAAAAGTCCGAGGCAAGCTTCTGGACTGCTGAAGAAATTGATCTTGCCGCTGACATCGTTGATTGGAATGAGAAATTGAACGACGACGAACGCTACTTCATTAAACATATTCTCGCATTCTTCGCGGCCTCTGACGGCATCGTCAATGAGAACCTCGCCGAAAACTTTGTTGCCGAGGTGCAATACACCGAAGCGAAGTTTTTCTACGGCTTCCAAATCATGATGGAGAACATCCACTCTGAAACATACTCGTTGCTCATCGATACGTACATCAAGGATGACGCGGAGAAGGATAAGCTCTTCAACGCCATCGAAACCATGGATTGTGTGAAGAAGAAGGCTGAGTGGGCATTGAACTGGATCGAAAACGGATCGTTTGCCGAGCGCATTGTCGCCTTCGCTGCAGTGGAAGGGATTTTCTTCAGCGGTAGCTTCTGCTCCATCTTCTGGTTGAAGAAGCGCGGACTGATGCCAGGCTTGAGCTTTTCGAACGAGTTGATTTCGCGCGATGAAGGCATGCACTGCGACTTCGCTTGCTTGCTCTACAATGACCACATCGTCAATAAACTTCCCGTGAAGACCCTCCGTAAGATCATTATAGACGCGGTGGAGATTGAAAAAGAATTCATTTGTGAATCATTGCCAGTTCGCTTGATAGGTATGAACTCAGACCTGATGTCGCAGTACATCGAATTTGTTGCTGACCGTTTGTTGGTGGAGTTGGGTACCGAAAAAGAATTCAACGTTTCCAATCCGTTTGACTTCATGGACATGATTTCCCTTCAGGGTAAGACCAACTTCTTCGAGAAGCGCGTAGGTGAATATCAAAAGGCAGGAGTGTTGACAAAATCTGACGAAGGGACCAAATCCTTCAGCTTGGATGCCGACTTTTAATCGTCAACCTGCACCAACGCAACACACCCACCTCGACCACCACTTCATCTTCACTTCCAAACACCAGCTCGCACCATGCATGTAGTCAAGCGCGACGGCCGAACAGAACCGGTTCAATTCGATAAAATCACAGCCCGCATCAAGAAACTCTGCTACGAATTGCATGAGTCTGTTGATCCAACGAAAGTCGCCATGCGCGTCATCGAGGGCGTCTACGACGGTGTGACTACCACCGAACTGGACAACTTGGCTGCTGAGGTGGCCGCGACCAATGCTGTTACGCACCCCGACTACGCCAGCTTGGCCAGCCGCATCGCCGTTTCCAACCTCCACAAGGCGACCAAGAAGTCCTTTGCGGAAACGATGGAAGACCTCCACACGTATGTAGACCCTGTGACAGGTGAGAATGCATCCTTGGTGGCCAACGATGTGATTGAAATCATTCGTGAGAATGCCGAGTTCCTCGATTCGCAAATCATTTACGACCGTGACTTCAACTACGACTACTTCGGGTTCAAAACCCTGGAGCGCAGCTACCTCTTAAAGCTTGATGGAGAAATTGTTGAGCGGCCTCAGCACATGCTTATGCGCGTCTCCGTGGGCATCCACAAAGACGATCTCGACGCTGTGGTGGAAACCTACAATGGCCTCAGCGAAGGTTGGTTCACCCATGCGACTCCTACCCTATTCAATTCAGGAACCCCCAAGCCGCAAATGTCCAGCTGCTTCTTGCTCACGACAAAAGAAGACAGCATCAGTGGTATTTACGACACGCTGAAGCAGTGTGCTAAAATCAGCCAGAATGCGGGCGGAATCGGACTGGCCGTTCACGACATCCGCGCGACAGGGTCGTACATCAAAGGAACAAACGGTACATCCAACGGCATCGTACCGATGCTCCGCGTATTCAATGACACCGCTCGCTATGTAGATCAGGGCGGAGGGAAGCGGAAGGGTTCGTTCGCCATTTACATTGAGCCTTGGCACGCAGACATCCACGACTTCCTCGACCTGAAGAAGAATCACGGTAAAGAAGAGCAACGTGCGCGTGACTTGTTCTACGCGTTGTGGATCCCAGATTTGTTCATGAAGCGCGTCGAAGAAAACGGCGA
Source organism: uncultured Flavobacteriales bacterium (assembly GCA_938074325.1). Taxonomy (GTDB): domain Bacteria; phylum Bacteroidota; class Bacteroidia; order Flavobacteriales_D; family Sanyastnellaceae; genus UA16. The sequence continues at coordinate 44,662 of CALJFZ010000019.1, forward strand.
CTGGACATTGATGTGCCCCAACGAATGCCCCGGGCTGGCAGACAACCACGGCGCAGCATTCGAAAAGCTCTACACCCAATACGAAGCCGAAGGCAAAGGACGCAAGACCATCAAGGCACAAGACCTCTGGTTCAAGATCCTCGAATCTCAAATCGAGACCGGTACACCTTACATGCTGTACAAGGACGCCGCAAACGGTAAGTCCAACCAGCAGAACCTCGGCACCATCCGCTCTTCTAACCTCTGCACGGAAATCATCGAGTACACTGCACCGGACGAAGTTGCCGTATGCAACTTGGCTTCCTTGGCCTTGCCGAAATATGTCAAGGATGGTGCATTCGATCACGACGCCTTATTCAAAGTCACCTACCAGGTAACGAAGAATTTGAACCGCATCATCGACCGCAACTACTACCCGATTCAAGAGGCACGCAACTCGAACATGCGCCACCGCCCCATCGGTTTGGGAGTGCAGGGACTGGCTGACGTATTCATTCTGATGCGTCATCCCTTCGATTCAGACGAGGCACGCGCATTGAATCGCGAGATCTTTGAAACCATCTACTACGCAGCGTGCACCGCTTCGAAGGATTTGGCCAAAGAAGAAGGCGCTTACGAGACATTCAAAGGATCACCTGCTTCCGAAGGTCGCTTGCAATTCGATTTGTGGGACGTTACGCCTACCGACCGTTGGGAATGGGATGTGCTCAAGGATGAAATCAAGGAGCACGGCATGCGCAACTCCTTGTTGTTGGCTCCGATGCCAACCGCATCAACGGCGCAAATCCTCGGCAATAACGAATGCTTCGAGCCTTACACTTCGAACATCTACACACGCCGTACGCTCTCAGGTGAATTCATCATCGTCAACAAGCACTTGTTGCGTGATTTGACCAAGCTCGGCCTGTGGGATGACGACATGAAGAACCGCATCATCAGTGCCAACGGTTCCATCCAGAACATCAATGAGATTCCGGACAACCTAAAAGCGCTGTACCGCACTGCGTGGGAAATTCCACAACGTGCCCTCATCGACATGTCCGCAGACCGTGGAGCCTACATCTGCCAATCTCAGTCGCTCAACGTCTTCATGGAAAACGTGAACACCGCCAAGCTCACTTCCATGCACTTCTACTCATGGAAGAAAGGACTGAAGACCGGTATGTACTACCTGCGCACGAAAGCGGCTACCGACGCAATCAAGTTCACCGTAGACAAGAAGTACAAGACGGCACCGCAAGCAGAAGCACCGCGCAAATCCATCCAGGAAATGACCGATGCGGAACAAGCCGCCATGGCCTGTTCCATCGAGAACGGTTCGGATTGCGAAATGTGCAGCGGATGATCCTTCGGGTTCATTGAAATAAAAAAGGCGGGCCATAACGGGTCCGCCTTTTTTGTGCTTCATCCTGAGCGAATCAAGCGCGCCGTACGCGGTAATGCATCAACACCCACACATTGGTCAAAACAAGTCCTACCGCGAGCAACAAGTGGATGGGTTGCGCCCACGCGGGCATGCCCATGTTGACGAACAACACGCCCGTCAGGATTTGCGCCGCCAACAGGGACGACGCAAGCCTTACCACAGAGCGGATACCGCCCTCTGCGCTGCGCAGTGGCATCAGCCACAGGAGCTGAACGGCCAGCACCAACCACGAACCCGACCGGTGCACTTTCCACCAATCCGGCAACGCACCAATCCAATCGCTGCGCAGCACCTCCGCATGGTTCAATATGTCCACCTGTTCCCTGACCTGCGTGCCCAATACCAACTGACCGAGCGTCAGCACGAGTGCAACCGCGATGATCCACTTTCCACGTGGCAGGACCGCCCGAAGATGCCCCGTTTGGCCTTCCCAAATCGTATTCAACAACCCGGCTAGGCTGACCAAAATTGCCATGGCGCCCAACATGTGGATGGTGATGGAGAACGGAATCAAATTGCCATCGACCACCTTCTTGCCCAACCACGCCACGAGCCCCAGCCAGAACAAATGCACCACCGCCCAGGCAAAGGGCCGCCAGTGTCGGGTGCGGATTCCGCGCCAAAAGGTCCAGGCTAGAAGCAACAATGCCGGAATACCCGTCAACGCCCCCAGCAGTCGGTTGATGAACTCCACCCACGTGTGGAGCGGATTGAAAATGGCGTAGTCGTGCTTGTCGTAAGCCAACCATTTGCCTTGTGATCGTTCTGCCTCGAAATCCTGTGAGACCAGGTCATCTTGAGCAACCCACAACGTGTCGTTCTGGAGCAGCATGCGCCCAGAATCATACGAGGCGCCGCTCTGCCATGTCACTTCCGATGCCTCCGTGGGCGGGATCATAAGGCCAAAACACTTGGGCCAATCAGGGCATCCCATGCCCGAGCCCGTCATTCGGACCACGCTTCCCGCCAACACGACCAGAAACGTCATCACCATGGCTACGCGCGTCAACCGGCGCATGGAGTGCAGGTTACTGTGGAAGGGTAGCCTCTTTTGCAAAATGGGTCACTTGAATCGAAGCCACAGCATACAATTTCCCGTCCGCAATGCCCGTCACTTTTTCCGCGAGCTCCTCCGGCGAAACAGCATCGGGATCAAACTCCACTTCAGCCGAATTCAATTCCCTCCCGGATTCGAATTCAATCGACGCATTCGCCACCCCAGGGATCTCGAGCAACTCCTTCTTGATTTTCCCTCCGCATGCATGGGCGCACATCATACCACTGATTTCCAGTTTGGCGGTGGATGTTTCCGCTGTGCCGGCTTCATATCCTTCCGATACTGCGTACTCTTCAGAATCCGCACACCCCCCGAGCATCAGGCTGCCAGAAGCAAGCATCACACCACTCAAAAGCCCTGTAATTTGGTTCCATCGCGTCATGCGGCAAATATACCGATGAACAAGGGGGGCGCTTTCCAACTTATGGTAATTCGAGCCTAATTTCGGCCGCAATCAACACACGCATGGCCACCAACGCCTCCTCCCCTCCTCATCGCTGGGCACCTGCCTTGGTGCTGCTTTTGCTCGGTTTCGTGTGGGGAAGCAGTTTCATCCTCATGAAAATCGGGTTGTTTGCGCGAGACGGTTCAGCCTTATTGCCCCCCGTGCAACTCGCCGCCCTGCGTATGGCCATCGCCGGAGCGACCTTGTTTCCCATCGCTTGGCGTCACGCCCGCAGCATCGAACCGAAACGTTGGCGCTGGATCGCCGGAGTTGGAGTGGTCGGCAGTTTCATCCCAGCGATGTTGTTTGCGACTGCGCAGGTTCAATTGCCCAGTGCCATGGCAGGCATGTTAAACGCGCTGAGCCCGCTGTGGACGCTCATCATTGGAGCCGTTGTATTTGGAGCGGTCGTTCGAGGCCGCCAACTGCTCGGCATCCTCGTGGGCCTGTTGGGGACGGCATGGCTCATATACGCACAAGCCGGAAGCACGGGCTCAGAAATCTCGGCACAGACCTTGAAACCGGCTCTGTTGTTGGTCATCGCAACGGTGTGCTATGGCATCAGCGTGAACATCACACGGGAAAAGCTTGCAGGCATCCCCGCACGTGTCATTGCCGCATGTTCCCTGGGGCTAGTCGCCTTCCCTGCATTGGGCATCGTCTTATACCAATCCACACCTTCGCTGTTGATGGCCCATCCCGACGGCCTGCGCGCCCTGATCGCAGTGGCTGCGTTGGCTGCCATTGGCACAGCTGGAGCATTGGTGCTTTTCAACCAATTGATCGCCTGGACCAATGCCGTGGTGGCAGCATCCGTTACTTACATCATACCCATCTTTGCAGCCCTCTGGGGGTGGTGGGATGGAGAGCAGCTGACCTTTCAACAACTGTTGGCCGGAGCATGCATTTTGATGGGGGTCTGGATCACCAAGCAGCGCGGGTCCGCACAAAAATGAGCGCCGCACGAGAAGGTGTTGAAAAGTTGAGAAGTTTCCTGTACCTTTGCACCCCCTCTTTTGGGAATAAATACAAGAATCATGTATGCAATCGTAGAGATCGCAGGGCACCAGTACAAGGTAGAGAAAGACCAACAGGTGTTCGTCAACCGATTGGACGCTGAGGAAGGCAAAAAGGTCAAGTTCGACCGTGTCTTGCTCCTCGACAATGGGAAAGACGTTCAAGTTGGCGCCCCAGCGGTAAGCGGCGCGGAAGTGACCGCTCAGGTAGAACGCCACCTCAAAGGCGACAAGGTGTTGATCTTCAAGAAGAAGCGCCGCAAAGGATACCAGAAGTTGAACGGGTTCCGTGCTTCATTGACGGAAATCAAAATCACAGCGATCAAGGCAGGCGGTGCGAAAAAAGCCGCCCCAAAGGCAGCTGCTGAAGACAAGCCGGCAACTGAAAAGAAGGCCGCAGCTAAGAAGCCTGCTGCCAAGAAACCAGCAGCGAAGAAGCCCGCTGCCAAGAAAACCGATAATACCGAGAAGTAATGGCACATAAAAAAGGTGTAGGTAGCTCCAAAAACGGACGGGAATCAGAAAGTAAACGGCTCGGCGTCAAAATCTTTGGCGGCCAGGGTTGCATCGCTGGTAACATCATCGTCCGCCAGCGTGGAACACAACACCATCCCGGTGAAAACGTCGGAATGGGTAAAGACCACACGTTGTTCGCTTTGACCGATGGAATCGTTGAATTCCGCAAGAAAGCCAACAACCGATCATTCGTATCTGTTGTTCCGCTCGGCGACGCCTAAGCAGGAATAACCGGCACGGGGTAATCCACTCCATGCCACTCAAAATTTGTGACTCCCGGCCCTCTTGAGGGTTCGGGAGTTCTTTATTTTTACCACTCATCCAAACTGCAGCATCGCCATGCTCACCATTCAATCTTTGCGGGAAGAGAAAGACCGCATCTTGGAGGCGCTCAACAAACGTCACTTCGATGCCCATGAGGCCGTTGAACAAATCCTCGCGTGGGACGCCGAGCGCCGGAAAACGCAGGCGCAGCTGGACGAAACACTCGCCCAAAGCAATGCCCTCAGCCGCGAAATCGGTGGCTTGATGCGAGAGGGGAAAAAAGAAGAAGCCGAAGCCGTCAAAGCCCAGACGTCCTCCCTCAAAGCAAAGTCGGGAGAATTGAAGGAGCAGATGCAGGGATTGGAACAGCAGATCCACGACGCCTTGTGCCACATTCCCAACACTCCCCACGCAGACGTGGCGGCCGGCCGGAATGCCGACGACAACGTCGAGACCTTCCGATCGGGGGATGCCTCTACTTTGGAACACCACAAGAAGCCCCACTGGGACATCGCGGAGCAATGCAAGCTCATCGACTTTGAGCTCGGCGCAAAGGTGACGGGAGCAGGTTTCCCGTTTTACCGCGGCAAAGGCGCCAAGCTCCAGCGCGGGCTCATCCGTTTCTTCCTCGAACAGGCGGATGCTGCAGGGTATGAAGAATTCATCCCGCCCCACATGATCAACCCGGACAGCGGGTTTGGTACCGGCCAACTTCCCGACAAGGAAGGCCAGATGTACCACATGCAAGACGACGAACTGTACATGATCCCCACCGCTGAGGTGCCATTGACCAACATCTACCGCGATGTGATGGTAAAGGAGGGCGATCTGCCCATCAAACTCTGCGGGTACACGCCGTGCTTCCGCCGAGAGGCAGGGTCGTACGGCAAGGATGTGCGCGGGTTGAACCGGCTGCACCAATTTGACAAAGTCGAGATCGTCCAATTCGCTCATCCGGAGGCGTCCTATGCGACGTTGGACGGCATGGTGGAGCACGTGAAGGGATTGCTCGAGGCGTTGGAATTGCCCTACCGCATTCTGCGCTTGTGCGGAGGCGACATGGGCTTTACCTCGGCCATGACCTATGATTTTGAGGTTTGGAGTGCCGCGCAAGAGCGTTGGTTGGAGGTGAGTTCGGTTTCCAATTTTGAAACATACCAAGCCAACCGACTGAAGTGCCGATACAAAGGCAACGACGGCAAGACGCATCTGGTCCACACCCTCAACGGCTCGGCACTAGCCCTCCCGCGAATCGTGGCTGCGTTGCTCGAAAATCACCAAGACGAAACCGGAATTCGCATTCCCGAGGCACTCGTTCCTTACTGCGGATTCGAACGCATTGACTTTTGAAGGAGGTCCCAGCTAACTTTTGGTGCTGGGGGCTCATCTTCAGCGCGTTGCTCGCCGGTTGCGTTTCGAACCGCGACCCCCGGGTGTCCGAACTGGAAGCTCTGGCCGATTCCATCACCGACCAACAAGCCCTTCTCAATGAACCTGCTGCCGAACGCGTGGCTGAAGCCGCCACCTGGGCTGAAAACAACTTGCGCGAGTTTGAATTGCTGTTGGAAGGCGGCCTCGTAAAAGTGAGCAAGGCTGAAGGTGAAATCATCTCCGATGTGAGCCGCGCACGTCGCCTCCTAAAAGACCAGGCCAAGCGCCGCAATTCCCTGCCCAAGAGTGCCGCGCGCGCTGTCAAGCAATTGCGGGAATTGGCCCAAGCCATTTCCAGCGGAGTAGCACAAGATGCCACAGGCGCTGCCATTGACTCCGCCTACATCGTTCGCGAAGTGCAAACCGAATTGGGTATAGGCCGGGACGTGATCCAAGCCTTGTCCGAAACCCAGAACCTCGCCGTGCGAGGCATCGCCCTTTGGGAGCAGACCTCTGCACGCAGCGATAGCCTGCAAACCGTATGCCGGGCACGCCTGGCCGAAGCCCTCATCGACGGAGAATGAAGAAAGCGTGGATCCTAGTCGCCGGATTGATGTGCTCTCAGTGGGGCCTGACGCAATCGGACTTGGAACTGGCGGAATTCTACTACAACGAGGGCTCGTACGCACAGGCCAAGCTTTACTTGGACCAAATCTGGAAGCGCACGAAGACGAAGAAGGTCTTCGATATGTACTACGCCACGCTGTTGGCGATGGACGATTTTGAGGCGGCGGAAAAGCTCGTCAAGAGCCGCATGCGAAACAAAAACACCCGGGCCACAGCCTATGTCGAGCTCGGGCAGTTGTATGTGCATTTTGGGAAAGAGTTGGAGGCGAAGCAGGCGTTTGATGAAGCCTTGAACCGACTGGAACCCAAGCGCGGCAGCGTGATTGCGTTGGCCAATGCCTTCATCAAGCTCAACGAACTCGACCGGGCGTTGGAGGTATACACCAAAGCGGTGGCCCTCGGCGTGAACGATTTGGATTACCAACTGGCCGACCTCGAAGGCCGCCGAGGGAATTACGAAGGCATGATCGACGCATCCCTCCGGCTGATGCGCGCGAAACCCACCTACTTCCGAAACGTTCAGAATTCCTTCAACCGGAACCTGCGCATCCAAGACAACCCCGACCTGGGGGAATTGCTCAGGACCAAGCTGCTGCGCGCGGCGCGGGAATTCCCTGAGGACAACAGCATCCCCGAGATGCTCGTGTGGTACTTCAACCAAGTCAACGACTTCGCCAACGCCTTTATCCACGCAAAATCCCTCGACCTGCGGTTCCGGGAATCCGGAGAGCGACTGGTCGAATTGGCCCAAACCGCCACCCGCAACGAAGACTACGACACGGCCGCCAAGTGCTACGCCTATGTCGCCACCAAGGGCCCGGACAATCCCTACTTTTTCACGGCTCGTGCTCAGGCGCTGAAGATGCGTCTGCAACCGCTGCTCAAGTCCACGCCTGTCGATAGAGCAGCCATCGATGCATTGGCCCAAGACTACGAATTCACCCTGAACGACCTTGGCCTTGCCAAAGAGACCGCCACCATCGCTCAGGACCTCGCTCACATCCGTGCATTTTACCTTCAACAGCCCGAAGAAGCCATCGCCCTCCTTGAGGACGTTTTGGCCGTACAGGGGCTCTATGAGCGTGCGGCGGCGTTATGCAAACTCGAGCTCGGCGACATCTTGGTTTTCCAGGACGAAGTGTGGGACGCCTCCTTGCTGTTTTCCCAAGTCGAACTCGATTACAAGGACGACGTCCTCGGCGCGGAAGCCAAATTCCGCAACGCACGGATCAGCTACTACACGGGCGACTTCGACTGGGCCCAGTCCCAACTGGATGCCCTGAAGGCCTCGACGTCGAAATTGATTTCCAACGATGCCATCGACCTCTCCTTGCTCATCACGGACAACTACGCCCTAGACACCATCGTCGAGCCGATGTGGTTGTTCGCGCAGGCGGATTTACTGGCGACGCAGTACCGCTATGAAGAGGCGCGCGACAAATTGGATTCCATCGTTACCGTGTGGCCCGGCCATGCGTTGACCGACGAAATCTTGATGGAACTGGCGGACATGTGCATCGAGCAAGGCCAATTGGACTCTGCCAAACACTGGCTGCAGGAAGTGATTGATCTGCACTTTGACGACATCCTCGCAGACGACGCCATTTTCCAGCTAGCACTCATCTTGGATGACGCTGAAGGCGATTCAGAGGGCGCTGCTGTGCTTTACGAGCAATTGCTGTTCGACTACCCCGGCAGCCTCTACGCGGTGGAAGCACGGCGCCGCTACCGGGCCATTCGCGGCGACGAGTTAGAAGAGTGACGGGCATCGCTCGATCCGCGGTTTATTCATCCCCCCTCTCCATTCTTGGCACAATGAAAAAGGGCTCCCCGTGTGGGGAGCCCTTCTCAAATTAAATCGCTCTGGGTGTTAGTTACACAACTCACCGTAGTAAGCGAGGAGAATCAAAAGATCCGCAGTACCTACGATACCATCCTCGTTGAGGTCCTCCGCACCTCCGTGTTCGGAGTTTGCGATGGTCTCGGGATCCTGAGCCCCGTAGAGGCTCAGGATCGCGAGGAGGTCATTAGTACCGACAGCGTTGTCACCGGTTACATCACCAGGGCACTCGCGGAATGCCATCTGCTGAAAACCTTGGGTCAAGAAGATGTTTCCATCCCCAACGGTTGTGGTGAACACTTGGCCGATGCTTCCATCGATTTCGCCAAGAACGTCTCCAATTGCGTCAACTTCTCCCGTGTGGTAACCCGAGGTGATCGCTTGACGGTCCATTGTTACCTGGGCCGATGCGTCCTGGGAGATCATCGAGAGACCCCCGAGCAGGAACAAGATGTAAAAGAGCTTTTTCATAATGTGCTCGTTAAGGGGTTAAAGTTGATTAGTCTTGGAAATCTGAGACAGTAGCCGCGTTGTTGCTAGAGTCCAGGTAGAAACGGAGGGTCAAGCCGCTGTTGTAAGTACCAGCTGCCGTCGTGAAGCTCAAAGAGCATGACACGTATCCGTCGGTCTGTCCACCAGCCAATGCTACGATGTCCGTGTATCCAATGTTGAACGTGGATGAACTAGCGTCTGTATTTGACCATGCAGTCGCACCGTCAGTCAAGTCGTTAGAGTTACCACGTGCGCGCAAAGTTGCACCGGTAACGTTGTCCATGTTCTCACCGTATACAGAGATGGTGTAGTTGATCAAAGCGTTCTCTTCAGAAGAGTAGAGCAACAAGTCACCGTTGATGTAGTAGATCACGTCGTTCGAAGTAGAGTTCGTAGCGTCGTAGTCGAACATCACCGGAGGCGTGATAGCGTCAGCAATCGCGTCGTCCACGTAAGTCTTGTTGGTCAAGTGGCTTCCTGAAGAAGGAACCGCTGCAGAAGTAACGTTTCCGGTCACGCCGAGTGAACCACTAACGTTCATGTCTCCATTGTACGTAGCGTCCTCTTGAACGATCAAGCGTGGAGTAGTCAACGTAGTCGCTGAACCGCCCTGTGCTTGGTTGTCGTCTTGCGTCGTGATGGTCACCGCAGCACCGCCCTGTGAGTTGTTCACAGTGAATACAGTACCTGCGTTGTTCGCAGAGTTCAAGAACGTGTTGTCCTCAACAGTAACGTTGTTCTGGAATGTCGCGTCCTCTTGAACGTTCAATGTTCCGTCGATGTCCGTCACGTCCAGGTTAGACGTTCCGTCCACGTCGAGGTCAGCATTCAAGTCAGCGTTTCCGGTTACTTCCAATGTGCTAGACAAAGTAGTCGCTCCGGTCACACCCAACGTGCTAGACAATGTCGCAGCACCTGTTACATCCAACGTGCTAGACAAAGTCGTAGCGCCAGTTACACCGAGGGTTCCGCTTACGTCAGCGTTGCCGTTGATGTCAGCATCACCATTGATTGTAGCCAAACCGTCAGCTGTAACAGCGTCCATGGTAGTAGCACCATCAACGTTCAAACCAGCCTGCAAGTCAGCAGCACCGTCAGCAGTGATCGCTGCCAT
>CALJFZ010000020.1 GCA_938074325.1 uncultured Flavobacteriales bacterium
GGCAGAAGCGGGGTTCGAGCATTATGAAGTATCAAATTGGGCCAAATCAGGCGGCCATGCCGTGCACAATCAGCACTATTGGTCGGGGCTACCGTACTGGGGCATTGGCCCGGGAGCGCACGGTTTTGATGGGGCCAAACGATACGCCAATGTGTCCAACAACCCCCGCTACATTCAAGCCCTCGAACACGCCCAGGCCGCCAGCGACCTGCCTGTGACCACTGAATGCCTGAGCCCTACCGACCGGTACAACGAATCCCTCATGACCGGCCTTCGCACTGCGCGTGGAATCCAACTCGAAGAACTCGAGCGGTCTTACGGATTGCGGCCGGATACCGCTGAATCACAGGTGTGGGAAAAGCTCGTCAACACAGGCCAATTGACCCAGTTAGACTCCGGCGCGTTCCGAATCCCCGAACAGCACTGGGTGCTAGCCGACGCCATCGCATCGGAGTTGTTCTACGCCTGATCCTCTGCACGCAGCCGTGCTCTCCGCTTGAGCCATGCATTGACAAACACCGCCCCTACGATGATGGCTGCGCCCAGGTAAAAGCCCCCGTGCATGCGCTCTTCATCTCCGAAAATCAAGGCTGCCAAGGCAATGGCATAGACAGGTTCCAAATTGATGGCCACGGCCGTGGTAAACGGGGACAGCTCCTTCATCACCTCTATGCTCATCAAGAACGCAAAGGCCGTGGCCAAGGTCGCGAGCAAGCCCAACCACACCCAGTCCTCCGTTGGGACACTCCAAAACTCCACGTCCAGCCCCTTGCCCTGCGCCAGAAACAAAACGGCCAGAACAAACGCCGCACTCAACAATTCTACGCGGGTCAAATTCGCCGAATCATGCGAACGAACCAGGACCGAATTAAAAGTGGCAAACACGGCCGCGAGGGCAGCTGAAATCAAGGCCAGGCCCACCCCGTTGTAATACGCACTTAAATCGATCATGGCACCTGTAGGCGCCGGCCCCCAGAGCAACACCACCAGCCCAGCAATGATCACAACCCCCAGCACCACCTCCCGCATATCGACTCGGCGTTTGTGCACCAGCGGTTCAATTACGCTCACGAAGACCGGGGTTGTCGCCAGGGTCGCCAAAGCCACCGAAACGTTGCTGATCTTGATGCTGGCGAAAAAGGCAATCCAGTGAGCAGCAGCCGTACACCCGACCAACGCAATTTTCCAGATGTCCTTTCGCGAAAAACGTTGGGTGTTGCCCCGAAGGGTCAACCACAGCCATACCAACCCACCCCCGAGCAATACCCTCCAAAACACCAGCCGTTCCGCTTCGAGTGAAATGAGCTTTCCCAATATTCCGGTAAAGCCGAAAATCAAAACGATGAAGTGGAGCATCCACGTGCTCTGACGGCGGTTCATACCGGCAAATCTACCCGTAACTTGCATGCGCTTCGAACCTCTTTCGCATGAAAAATTTCATCCTTTTTCTTCTTGTTTTGGTCGCCCTTCCCGCCTGGGGGCAAATCCAATTGGACAACCAATTTGAAGACTGGGCGGACCTGCCGCACATCAGCAGCGAGAGCGGTCCGTTCGCCTCTGCTGCGGTGACCAGCAACGCAGACTGGCTCTACTTGCACATCGCGCTAGCAGAGGAGGTGGCGTTGGATGAAAACGCCTTGCCCAACGACTACCGCATCTTGCTCGATTTGGACAACGACGTCAACACCGGGGTGGATTACGCGGGCCAGGGGCTGGGCGTGGACTTGCTCATCAACCTCGCTTCTCGCCAAGCAATTCGCTACACCAATGGATCCGGCATCGAGTCGTTCAACGAGGTGGGCATGCGAGCCGCACCGACCTACAGCGCGACGGAATTTGAATTGGCCTTCGACCGCGATTTGACACAAGTTGTGGGGCCTGAAGTGCGCATCAAGTGGTACGCCAACGGCACGCAAATTGGATTCCCTGAAAGCGGAATCGAACACACGCTTTTGGACGCCCCCGACACCTTCGCACCTGTCAGCATCGCACGAGCACCCGGCACGCTCAACCGCGTAGCCTTTTGGAACGTCAACAACCGCATGGACGAACTCTTCGCCCAGCAGGCCATGAAACGAATCCTGCAAGCCGTGGACCCAGACATTTTGGCTTTATCGGAAGTTTCCAATGTGAGCGCATCCTATGTCGAAGCGTTGCTCGATGATTGGCTGCCCTTAGAAGGCGGCGCATCATGGAACGTGGTGAAGGACGACTGGGACTTGATGGTCGCGTCCAAAGGCGCCATCCTCTCGTCGTATCCAAGCGTCATGCGGCAATTTCCCGCACTCGTGGAAGGGCATCCGGGTTGGGGTGTACCGTTGCTCATCACCAGCAGCCACCTCAAATGCTGCGGAGGCTCCTCCAACGAGGCTCAGCGCCAAGCCGAAGCAGACGAATACATGGCCTTCCTTCGGGATGCGATGTCCGGCGAAGGGGACTTGACACTTGCGCCCAACACCCCAGTCGTTTACGGCGGGGACTTGAACATGGTGGGATTGGATGACCCTATCTACACCTTGGTCAGCGGCGACATCAGCGACGAAACAGCCTACGGACCGGACTTCGCGCCGGACTGGGACGGAACGGCCCTCACGGAACAGCCTTTGCTGCAGACCGATCACGGGTTCGACTTCACCTGGATGAGCAGCAACATCAATTCAGAATGGATGCCTGGGAAGTTGGATTACCTCATCACTTCCGACGCCTCCATCGACCTGCGCGCGGGGTTTGTGGTGCGCACGGAAGACATGAGCGAAGAGCGGCTTGCGGAATTCGGATTGCTCGCAGGCGATGCGCTGGATGCCTCCGACCACTTTCTGGTGGTGGGCGACCTGGGGTTGGGCGACCTGTTGGGTTCAGCGCCTGACACAGATGAAGACGGCATCAACGATTACGAGGACAACTGCGTTTATGCCAACAACGGCGACCAAAGCGACTTCAACGGCGACGGCGTAGGCGATGCGTGCAGCGATGCGGACGGCGACGGACTCAGTGACGCGCTCGAGATCAATGTGTATGGAACGGACCCCCTGCTTGCAGACACCGATACGGACGGGGTATCGGATGGGCTAGAATTGTGCGTTTGCAGCGCCATTGACCAATGCCCCGGCGACCTGTCCAACGACGCGGTGGTATCGGTCGCTGACCTGCTGCTGCTGCTCGGTCTGTTTGGTGCAACATGCTGATCAGCGCGCAGCGCGAATCAACTTCACAGATTTGGTGCCAGAAGCCGTGGTGATTTGGGCCACGTACACGCCTGCTGGCCATCCGGAGACATCCAATGCGTGACGCACTTGGTTCGGAGTGTGCGATTCCACAAACCGACCGTCCATGCCGAAGACTTCGATGCGCTCCATGGACAGCGACGACTCGAAAACAACCGATCCCGTTGCGGGGTTGGGCCACAAACGTGCCTGCACGTCCAATTCGTCCACCGAAACTACGATGACATCCACCTCCACGACCATTTGGTCAGAACAGTTACCGTCGCTGCTGTACACCGTCAGGTTCACCTCGTAGACGCCTTCCTCCGTGTAGGCATAGGCCGGCACCTCCTCATCGCTCGTTCCTCCGTCGCCAAACGACCAATAGTATCCACTGGCGCCCGAGCTGTTGTTCTCAATCAGCAGGTCACCGTCCAACAAATTCCACGGCGACTCCACCGAAAAACTCGCCTGCACTGGCTCCGTCAAATCCGATTGATAGCGCGGGGAAATACGGTACCCTTGGAAATATGGTTCGTCAAAATCCCGTTGGTCTCCAATGCCCGAAACGCCGAAAACGCCAATGGGCGGCTCCGTCAAAAACAGGTCGGTATTCGCATCGATGCGCATGGTATACACCGCTGCACCGGTGGTAATGTCAACCTCAAAACTTGGGGCGCTGTTCGTCCACTGCGCCGGGTCCACCAACTCCACGCACTTCAACTTAATCACGTGTGATTCCGTATCCTCGTTGAGTTCCTGCACCAATTCCGGTTGTTCGGTCAAGAAGCCCGACCCTTCGTAAATCACGGTGTCAGCAATGATCTGCGTCAACCCGGCAAACTGAGCGATGGTTCCGCGAACGCGCAAGCTGTCTCCGGGCACAACCTCTTCATATCCAAAATCAGAAAGCGGGCTGAACACATTGATGCCGTGGGTGGAATCGATGAGGGTAAACTGCAAACCTGAAGGGTAGTCGTTCCACCCGTGGGCAATTCCGCGCAACTCGCACGACACCCCCAAACTGTCCGTGACACCCGTCACGAAATCCACCGATCTCACCGTCGCGATATCGTATACCGGGTAGGTGAGATCCGATGGCTGAATGTGAATGGTAACCGTGTCGATGAGCAATACCACTTCCCCTGAAGTGACTTGAATGGCCAATTCCACTGTCTCCTCTCCTTCCGGCTCTTCGTCGTCGATGGCGGCGAAAGTGAACGTTTGGTCGTTGAGCAGACCAATGGGGAACGAGAATTCAGGAAGCGGGAAAACGCCCGGGAAGTCCTCGCCAGCTGTCGCCGTTCCGCCCACCACGTCCACCACCACCGTCGCGTCCTGGAGGGGGTATGCCACTTGCATCACCACTTCCGCACCGCCGCCTTCAAACACGTACAGATCTGTGGCTGCGAAGCCCAACTCCATGTCGGGCGTACCAGTGCATGTGGCCGAGTGATAACCGATGAAATCAAAGGTGTCTTGCGGGTACACGTCCCATTGGTATTGGCCCACTTCCCAATCCGTGCTTCCCTGGGAGACATTGGCCTTCCGCACCAGCGTGTACTCCGCCATTTCGCCAGCGCCTCCATCCACTGTAAACGGCGAACCCGGGTCGGGACCAAATTCCCCCATTTGATCAATGATGACCCCATCGTGGTACAGCACAATGACATCGTTCCCGTTGAACCACGTCACCTGGCTTTCGATGTCAGCTGCGCTGTAGAGTTCTGGTGCCGCGAGTGCATTCATGATCACAAAAACGCCGTTGGGCTCGATCACCCCTTCCAGCAATTGGGTATTAGTCGGTTCTGTGGCGCCGTTGTTCCACGTTTCCATGGAATACCCCTCGAGGTTAATGGCCACTGGGGAGGGGTTGTACAACTCAATGGCTTTGTTGTTGCTGTTGCCCTCGATGTACTCCGAAATGAAAAGTTCTTCGCAGAAACTGGCGTTGGTGCAATCCAAAATTTCCACTTCCAAAAACGAGTTGCTCAGGCTGTCGCACTCAACGCCTTGAATCCCCTCCAGCGCACTGCCCGGCTCCAAAGTTGCGGCGTCAAATCCCCCTAAACCGCTGCTGCCCCACACTTGGTAGGTGCCTACACCCAATGCCGTGAAGTCGTATTGTGGGAATCCCGTCGTGTCCAAAATGGACTGGGCCTGGTCGGTGATGACAAAAATGTACTCCGCATCTACGGCTTCTGACGTGTAGCCGAACGTGACCACTGCGTTTTCCAATCCCACGCATCCGAGGGCGGACGGCGTGCCCGAGGCATCGGTCACATTCCCTCCGTCACACGCAGGGGGATCACAGGTTTCGCCCGCGATCTCAATGGAGTTGAACGCAAATGCGTAGCACCCTTCGCCTTCGATGCCGTCGACGGGTTGGCCAGGAGCCAATGTAGCGGCGACGAGCGGTAAGTCATGCGAAATACCGAACACTTCCAGCAGCGCATCGCCCATACCGGCCAAGTTGACTGCCACACCGTCAAACGCCGCGATGATGGCGCCCGTCTCCGCGTTGGCCACAACGGAAGTGAAGGCGGCGTCCGGCACGTCATTGGTGTGGTTCAATTGCACCAAAACCAACTCGCCCGAGTCCGTGCATACGGTGCTGTTTGCTGAATTCTGCAGCTCAATTTGTCCGCCATCGCAGACCAATACATTGCTGTATCCCGGTGTTGGAGCCTGCAATATGAAGTCGCCCGGAGTCTGCGGAGTCCCTCCATCTGGCACCCGCGACAGGCTTTGGTAGTCCGCCAAACCCTCCGCGCTTTCATTGAGTTGCGTCCCTCCCGGAGTCAAAACGTCTACCAAGCTCAACATCGGGGGTTGGTTGTTTCCGTAAACGATTCCATCCAAAATATCCTCATCTGTGACCGGTGTTCCATTGGGGAAATTCGCCGCATCTGCGTCGTAAAGCGCAATCCCTTCTTGGCCAACTTGAAGCCAGTTCGTGCCTTCAATCACCACATCCGCTTCTGGCAATCCCGGCCCGCCAATTAAGAGAAAGCCGTTGGCGTTCAACGACAAACCGGTCAAATCCACGGTCAAATTTGACTGGGCGTTCGAACCGTTGTAGATGACCAGGGCATATCCCGACAGGTCCTCACCCGGCGCACCATAGAGTTCCACAAACTCTTCGGTGTCAATGCCCGGTCCTGAAGGATCGAATTCATTGATGACCACTTGTGCTGTCGAAGCCAGTGAAAAAAGGGAGATGAGGCCGATTGTGAAAAGGCCTTGCTGCAATTGGGCAGCGAAAAGAAGGATGTTTGCACGCATGTGAATGGTCGCTAGCAATTTGGGGGAACCAAAAGTACGCACATTCCCGCTGAACCCTTTTCCATGTGCATGAAGCGACCGTTAAACCGGGGTTGGATTGTAACTTCGTAAGGCTATGACTCCGCGCGGAAGCCTCCTTCAAAAACTGGATGAATTCATCCGAGCCTATTACCTCAACCAACTGGTCAATGGGGCGCTTCGGTCTTTGGCGGTTTTAGTGTGCGCAGTCTTCGGGTTTGCCCTGCTTGAATACGTTGGGCATTTCGGCATCGCCGGGCGAACGGTCATTTTCTGGACGCTTGCCGTCGGCAGCGCGGCAGTAATCGTTGCTTGGCTTCTTCACCCGCTGCTCAAATGGGCCCGAATTAACAAAGGGTTGAGCTATGAAGAAGCCAGTGAGTTGATCGGTTCCCATTTTCCGGAAATCAGCGACCGCCTGCTCAATGTCTTGCAACTTCAAAACCAGCTTGGTTCAGGCGATCTGGGCACAGACACCTCGCTTCTTGAAGCCTCCATCGATGAGCGAACGCAAGCCCTTCAGCCCATTGCTTTCAAGCGCGCCATCGATTGGGGAAGAAGTGTTTCGTTGATGAAATACGCCCTTCCTGTTCTCGCGGTGGCCGGAGGGCTATGGGTGTGGAACCCAGGGTTGGTCAAAGAGCCCGCAACCCGAATCATTGCCTACCGACAAGACTTCGTGCCTCCGCCGCCCTTCTCCTTTGCGATTGAAGCGGACCTGCGTGTGCCCGCCATGCAGTCGTTTACACTGTCAGCCACCACCCAAGGAGAAACCGTGCCCGATGTTGTGATGGTGGAAGTGGGTGAAAGCCGCTACCGCATGGAACGAAGCGGCAACCGATTTGAACACACGTTTCCACTCGTCCGGGATGACATTGAATTCCGCTTAATTGGTGGCGGCGTAGCCTCAAACCTGTTCACGTTGCAAGCCCTCCCCGTGCCCACCCTAATCGGCCTCGAGGTCACGACCACGCCACCTGCATACACCGGCCTGCCTTCAGAGACCCAAACGGACATCGGCAACCTCCGAGTACCCGAAGGCACTACTGTCAATTGGGTTGTAAAAAGCAAGGACACGGACTCCCTGCGCATTGTGGTTCCGGGGGCTGATCCGTCGATTCAACAAGGTGCTGCAGGAATTTTCACCGGTTCGATTCGCGCATCCGAAAGCGGCCCTTATTGGTTGATTCCACAGAACAAAGCGGTGGGCACTTTGGATTCACTGCGGTATTACTTGCAAGTCATGTCCGACCAGTATCCGCGCATCAGCGCGTCGGAGCAAGTGGATTCTTCCATGCAGGCTTTGCGCTATTTCAACGGGGAGGCGGCCGATGATTTCGGATTCACCCGCTTGGAATTCGCCTATCAGTGGCTCGAGCTTGGGAACCGCCCGGAAGAATTACTGGTGTCAACTCGCCCCGAAATCAACGCGGTGGCGCGCATCCCATTGCCGACTCCAAATGGGGCTTCGGACAGGTTCTTCTTTGAATGGTCGTTGCTTGACCTGGGAATTGTACAAGGCGACGTGCTGGAATATTGGTTCGAGGTCTGGGACAATGACCGCATCCACGGAGCGAAAATGGCCCGGTCCACCCCCCGCACCTTCTCTCCTCCTTCCGAATTGGAAATTCGTGAGGAACGGGATGAGGCCAACGAGGACATCGAGGACCGCATGCAGCAGGCCCGAGAAAGTGCGGCCGAACTGCGCGAAGAAATGGAGGCGCTTCGCCGTCAACTGGCGGAAGACACGGAAATAGACTGGAAGGACGAGCGCGCCATGGAGGAGCTCATGAAGAAGCAAGAGGAGCTCCGAGAAAACCTGGAAGAGCTGCAAGAGCGCAACCTCGAAAAAGACCAACGCGCCAACGAATTCAGCCCAGAAGAAGAGCGCATTTTGGAAAAGCAGGAGCAGCTTCAGGAACTAATGGAACAGGTCATGAGCGATGAGCTCAAGGAGATGTACGAGGAAATGCAGCGCCTGATGGATGAGATGGACCCCGATGCGCTTGAGCAAATTCAAGAGCAGTTGGAGAACATGCAGGTGGACCAAGAGTCGTTAGAAAAGGAGCTTGACCGGGCATTGGAGCAGTTTAAGCAGCTTGAATACGAGGTGAAAATGGAGGAGGCCATTGATGACCTCAAAGAATTGGCTGAAAAACAAGCGGAACTCGCTGAACAAACGAAAAACGAAGAAGAGCCCAGCGACAGCCTCAAGGCCGAACAAGACAAACTAAACGAGGAGTTCAAAGAAATTCAGGAGCGTTTGGACCAATTGGAAAAGGACAACGAGGAACTCGAAAACCCCAATGCCACCATGGACCGCGAAGAAGAGCGCGAGAGTATTGAGCAACAGATGAATGAAAGCTCAGAGCAACTGGATCAGGAGAAAAACAAAAAGGCCGCTCAAAACCAACAAAACGCCGCTGACGAAATGCAGCAGATGGCGGAACAGATGGAGAGCATGATGCAGCAACAAAGCGAAGAGTCCCTCGAAATAGACATGGACGCACTTCGTGCGCTGCTGGAAAACATCATCGACCTGTCCTTCGATGAGGAGGGCCTTATGGAAGCGCTGCGCACTACGAGTGACAACGATCCCGCCTACGTGGTCCATGGACAGACCCAGCGTCGCCTGAAAGACGATGCTCGCATGGTGGAGGATTCCCTGTTCCAATTGAGTATGCGCATTCCTCAGCTCGCTCCAGCGGTGAATCGGGAAATCGGCCTCATCAATCACCACATGGGGCAAGCGCTGGGAGGTTTTGGAGACCGAGAAACCGACCTCATCACCAACAACCAGCAATACGTGATGACCAGCTTCAACAACTTGGCCCTGATGTTGGACGACGCGCTGCAACAGATGCAACAGGACATGGCAAAGAAGCAGCCTGGAAGCGGAAACTGTGAAAACCCCGGTGGAAACGGCAAGCCCAAGCCCGCCCCTAGCGCAGGCGACATCAAAAAGATGCAGCAATCCCTTGGTGATCGCTTGGAGAAGATGAAAGAAATGATGGGAGAAGGGGCCAGCGCTGGAAAGAGCGGCAAGCAGCAGCGTCAACTCAGCAAAGACTTGGCACAAATGGCCGCCCAACAAGCGGCCCTGAGGCAAATGGCTGAAAAAAAGGCACAGGAGCTCAACGCCGACGGTTCAGGCGACGGCACCCAGATGAGCGACATCGCACGGGAGATGGAAGAAATCGAACGCGACTTGGTCACCAAGGACGTCACCATCGAAACATTGCAGAGGCAACAAGAGCTGCTTGTCCGCTTACTGGAAGCTGAAAAAGCCGAGATGACCCGGGGTGAGGACGACAAACGGAAGTCCAAATCCGGCAACCAAAACCTGGCCACAGCGCCAACCCCTTTGTTAGAATACCTCGATCAGAAATCCCGAGAAGCGGAGTGGTTACGAACAATTCCACTTGAATTGCAAGATTATTACCGCGACCGAGTCAACGATTATTTCAATAATTTGGACGACACAAAGACCGCTCCCGAGCTTCAACCTGAACGCTAGCGATTATGATTGATACCATGCAAAAATTGGAATTCGCTTCACGGCCTGAAAACATCGCAATCATCGAGCGTCTCATCGATGAAATCCGTGAAAACAATGCGTTCGACGAAGAGTGTTATGGCGACGTATTGATCGCCATGACCGAGGCTGTGAACAACGCCATCGTCCACGGGAACAAGTTGCATGAAGACAAGGTGGTCGTGGTCGAATACGAACTTCAGGAGCGCAACCTGTATTTCAAAATCACCGACCAAGGCGCTGGATTCGATTTCGATAATGTTCCAGATCCCACGTCTCCTGAAAACCTGGAGAAACCCAATGGCCGAGGCGTATTCCTCATGCGCAGCTTGGCTGACGAGTGTGCGTTTGAAGACGACGGTCGCATCGTGGAGTTGACATTCAACGACGTCTTCTCAGCGTCCTAAACCGCCCCGCATCTTGGCATTACACTTTCACAATGCCGACCACGCATTTCGCTGCCCGCAGCGCCGAAAAATCCGCGCGTGGATCGAAGAGTTTGCTCGCACCCACGGAAAGCGTATTGGTGAAATCTCCATTGTCTTCTGCAGCGATGCCTACCTGCTCGAGGTGAACAAAACCCACCTCAATCACGATTACTACACGGACATCATAACCTTTGACTACTGCGAAGCCGGAGAGTTAAACGCAGATCTTATGCTCTCCATTGACCGCATCAAAGAGAACGCAAAAACACATAATCAATTGTTTTTCAATGAGTTAATCCGTGTCATCATCCACGGACATCTCCACCTCGTTGGCTACAAAGACAAAAGCGAAAAAGAACAGGTAGCCATGCGCAATCAAGAAGACGCGTGGATCACCACATTCCACCAATCCGCCTCATGATCCACGATACTTACGACGTTATAGTAGTCGGAGCTGGGCACGCTGGCAATGAAGCCGCTGCTGCTGCCGCCAACCTAGGGGCCTCTACCCTGCTCATCACCATGAACATGGGGGTCATTGGTCAGATGTCTTGTAACCCCGCTATGGGTGGAATCGCAAAGGGTCAAATCGTCCGTGAAATCGATGCGCTTGGAGGTTACTCAGGAATCGTGAGCGATCACAGCGCCATTCAATTTCGGATGCTCAACCGCTCAAAGGGACCCGCTATGTGGTCTCCCCGGACACAGAACGACCGCATGCGATTTGCCGAAAAGTGGCGCCTGATGTTGGAACAAACGAACCGGCTTGATTTTTGGCAAGACGCCGTCACAGAATTGCTCATAGAAAATGGCACTTGTGTTGGGGTTAAAACACAACTTGGCGCCACCATTCGATCGAAATCCGTAGTGGTCACAGCAGGAACCTTTCTCAATGGGTTGATGCACATCGGAGAAAAACAATTCGGCGGTGGCCGCGCTGGCGAGAAAGCCATTCGCGGCATCACAGAGCAACTGGTCGATCACGGTTTCAGCGCAGACCGCATGAAAACCGGTACTCCGCCCCGCGTAGACGGAAGAAGTATCAACTACGCTGTCCTCGAAGAGCAATTGGGGGATGAAAATCCGCAACGATTCTCTTACGCGGACACCCCGCAACTCAAAGAACAACGAAGCTGCCACATTGCCTATACCAACCTGGATGTGCACGATTTGCTCCGGGAAGGTTTTGATCGATCGCCCATGTTCAATGGCCGAATCCAGGGACTTGGCCCTCGTTACTGCCCGAGCATCGAAGACAAAATCGAACGATTCAGCGACAAGGACGCTCACCAACTTTTTGTCGAACCCGAAGGATGGGACACCATTGAAGTGTACGTCAACGGCTTCAGCACCAGCCTGCCTGAAGATGTCCAGGTAAAAGCATTGCGGGCCGTACCTGGATTCGAGAACGTGAAGTTCTTCCGGCCTGGCTACGCGGTGGAATACGACTTCTTCCACCCCACCCAACTTCGACACAGCCTCGAAACCAAGGCCATCAGCAATCTATTCTTTGCGGGCCAAATCAACGGTACCACCGGTTATGAAGAAGCCGCTGCCCAAGGCATCATGGCCGGCATCAATGCAGCACGTTCCACGTGGAACCAAGATCCGGTTGTGTTAAAACGCAATCAAGCCTACATCGGTGTCTTGATTGACGACCTGGTTACCAAAGGCACCAAAGAACCGTACCGCATGTTCACATCCCGAGCAGAATACCGGATTCTGCTCCGTCAGGATAATGCCGATGCGCGTTTAACCCCGTTGTCCCATGCCATTGGTTTAGCAAGCGATGAGCGCATGCAACAACTGGAGGCAAAACAGTCCCGTATTCACGCGGCTAAAAAAGGGCTGGAAAAATTGAGTGTCGCACCCAATGAGGCAGAAACGCTTCTCAGCGAGAAAGGCTCTGCGTCGCTCAAGCAGAAACAAAAAGCCATTTCCCTTCTTACACGCCCCAACATCGGCATAGCCGATATGGCCACACATGTTGACAGCATTCAGGCCTTGCTCACCGATCACCAACTCACCCCGGAGGACCTTGAAAGCATGGAGGTAGAGGTAAAGTACCAGGGCTACATCGAAAAAGAACAAGCCGTGGCAGACAAACTCCAACGCTTGGAGTACGTCAACATCCCAAAGGACTTCAACTATCACGCCTTGGAATCATTGAGCAGCGAGGCCCGAGAAAAGCTCACTGAAGAGAGACCGGACACTTTGGCAACTGCTTCAAGAATTTCTGGAGTCAGCGCTTCTGACCTCGCCGTTCTGCTGGTTAAGCTCGGCCGGTAAGTGTTTCACGTGAAACATGTCGAAAACCGTTGTTTCCCGCCCATTTAGCGCCTAAAACACCCTTGATGAACCACTGGTTCAATTCTTTGAGAACTAATGATTTTATAAAGTCTTGATTTTCAGTTTCTTATGCTGAAAACCCACCCAAAACCCACCCCACTACCTTTGCACCTGAATATTTCCCGCCATGGACATCCAAAACATCCTCTCTGAACTCAAGATTGAAAAGACCAACTCCGGCGTCATGATCGGAACCGAAGCATTCGGGTCAGGTCCTCTCATCGAATCCATTTCCCCAGTAGACGGCAAAATCATTGCGTCGCTCACAAGCGCTACGGAAGAAGAATACGAACGTGTTGTGGAAGCCGCTCACGCCGCTTTCATCGAATGGCGCAACGTACCCGCACCAAAGCGAGGCGAAGTGGTGCGTCAGTTCGGCGATGCCCTGCGCGAAAAGAAGGATGCGCTTGGCGCTTTGGTGAGTTACGAAATGGGCAAGTCCCTTCAAGAAGGTTTAGGTGAAGTGCAGGAGATGATTGACATCTGCGACTTCGCAGTGGGCATGAGCCGTCAACTGTATGGCATGACCACACATTCAGAGCGACCCGAACACCGCATGTTCGAACAGTACCACCCGCTCGGCGTTGTTGGCATCATCTCCGCCTTCAACTTTCCTGTAGCCGTGTGGGCTTGGAATACAGCATTGGCTTGGATTTGTGGCGATTCCTGTGTCTGGAAGCCCTCTGAGAAAAGCGCTTTGTGCTCGCTCGCGTGTCAACATATTTGGAATGAGGTTGCCGAAGCCAATGAGGTTCCTGCAGCACTCTCGTGCGTCGTGAACGGCTACGCCAACATCGGTGAGAAAATCAGCGCAGACTCGCGCATCCCATTGGTCAGCGCTACTGGTAGCACCCGCATGGGAAAGGCGGTAGGCGCCACCGTAGGAGCTCGTCTCGGACGTGCGTTGCTTGAGTTGGGTGGCAACAACGCCATCATCATCACGCCAGACGCAGACCTGGATATGGTGGTTCCAGCGGCTGTCTTTGGCGCTGTCGGTACGTGCGGTCAACGTTGCACGTCCACTCGTCGCCTCATCATTCACCGTTCCATTTACGATCAGGTCAAAAACGTCTTGGCCAGTGCTTACACGCAATTGAGTATTGGCAACCCCTTGGATCAAAACAACCACGTGGGTCCATTGACCGACCAAGCCGCCGTCCAGATGTACCTCGATGCCCTCAAAGCCGTAGAGGACCAAGGCGGCAACTTTGTGGTAAAGGGAGGTAAGCTCGAAGGACCAGGCTATGAGAGTGGTTGCTACGTAAGCCCATCCATCGCAGAAGCCAGCAACGACCTCGCTATTGTGCAGCACGAGACCTTCGCGCCCCTTCTGTTCATCATGCCTTACGATGAATTGGATGAAGCAATTGCCATGCAAAACGGTGTCGCCCAAGGTTTGTCATCTGCGATCATGACCAACAACGTCCGGGAAGCTGAAGCATTCTTGTGTGCAAGCGGTTCTGATTGCGGCATTGCCAACGTCAACATCGGCACCTCCGGCGCAGAGATTGGCGGAGCCTTCGGCGGTGAAAAAGAAACAGGTGGAGGCCGAGAATCTGGTTCCGATGCTTGGAAAGCATACATGCGCCGCCAAACCAACACCGTAAACTACGGCCGCACCTTGCCACTGGCTCAAGGAATCAAATTCGACCTCGGTTGATGCGGGCTGCGGTCACTATCCTGGGCATTGTCCTATTGTCCGCTTGCAGCAATCCTTCCAGTAAACCTGTGGAACGCGAAGTACTTTCCTTTGTGCTGAATGATTCTACCCGGGCCCGCGTTCAACTGGGCGCGCACGACGGTGAATGGATAGTACGGAATGGGGGAGAGGCCATCCGGCTTGAGCGGATAAGCGATGGTCTTTACCATGTTCCTGTGTTCAATGGGAGCATCAAAATGATCAATGACACCCAAGGTACGTGGACCGATTCATTGCGCCCGCAAGGCGCTAATGGACCTTATCAGGTCGATGTAGAACGCTTATATGAGTCCATTGGAACCGGTAAAACCATCGCAGGCACCTGGGATGTTTGGTTCGGTGAAAACAGCCTTTTGCACGAAGGGGAGGCGCGTTCCCAATTGGATCTCCAAACCGTGGGGAACGAAATTCACGGGACCATGCGAACCCCAACCGGCGACTATCGGTACCTCAATGGTTCATTCGATGGAGCTCAACTCGTGCTCCAAACCTTTGACGGAGCGCACCTCTTTCGGTTCGACGCTATCCTAGAAAATGGGGGGTGGACCCAGGGGAATTTCTACAGCGGCAACCACTACCATGTAAACTGGTCCGGTCTGCCTGCTCAACCTTGGGCCAATTCTGCATCGGTTGAACGCATCGAAACGCCACTGGACTCTTTAATCGTTCGCTGCATCGACCGCGCTGGTAATCCGATAACCCTGTCGCTGCTGCCAGAAGCTGGACACGTCAAAATTGTCGACATCCTGGGCACTTGGTGCCCGAATTGCATGGATGAAGTTCGGCTATTATCGTCCCTGGACGGTGAGCACCTCGAACGGCTTTCTGTAGCCTTTGAGCGTCCAAATGAGGCCGAGGCAGCCTATCAACGAATCGATGACTTCACCCGCGAAATGGATGTCAACTGGGATGTCATCCTAGGTGGAGCGGCAAATAAACAAGTCGCTGCTACCGCATTCCCTTTCCTGGAGGAAGTCATCAGCTTTCCGACAACGCTGTTCATCCAGCACGACGGCACCGTCCATATCCACTCCGGATTTAACGGACCCGCAACAGGCGATCACCACCAAACCGAGATCGCCACGTTCAATCGGTATTCCTCACCTGTTACTTCTCTGGAAAATCGTTGACCCGGTCCACTTCAATGCGTTTCGCTTGGTTCGCTAATTGCCAAGCTGTGTAAAACACAAGTTGACCAATTTCAGCGGTCTTATCGTAGTGAATTTTTTCTGGATCGTCGCCTGGCCGGTGGTAATCCTCGTGTACGCCGCTGAAGTAAAAAATCACCGGGATGTTGTTCTTCGCAAAGTTGTAGTGATCCGATCGGTAGTAGAATCGATTGGGATCATCCGGGGCATTGAATGTGTAGTCCAGCGCCAAATTCGTGTAAGTAGAGTTGGCTGTTTCGCTGATCTCGTGCAGTTCCGAGGACAACTTATCTGACCCAATCAAGTAGACATACCGATCGTCATCCGGGTGGGCTTCATCGACGCGACCGATCATATCAATGTTGAGGTTCGTCACGGTATTCTCCAACGGCCAAATCGGATGATCCGCATACCATTCACTGCCCAACAATCCTTTTTCTTCTCCTACCACGGTCATTAACAAAACGCTTCGCTTGGGACCCATGCCCGCATTGACAGATTCCATGAAGGCATCCGCTAATTCGAGGACCGTTACCGTTCCTGAACCGTCGTCGTCTGCACCGTTGTGAATCTCGCCGTCGATAATACCCACGTGGTCATAGTGTGCGGTAATGACGATTAACTCGTCTCGTAGGAGTGAATCCGAACCCGGGATGTAGCCGAGGACATTTTGTGCCGTTACTGACTCTTCTGTTCGATCCAACGAGAACGTCCAAGACACCGCAAGCTCAGCCGGTTGCATAGCCTTGTTCTTGGTCCTCTTCTTGGTCCATTTCTTCCAAGATTTAACCGCCGAACCTTTCCACCAGTGGCCCGTCGCTCCTGCATCCACCATGAAGGTCGGAATGCGCGTTCCCTCGCCGTTTTCAGGCTGTTCCCGGTCCAATCGCAAGGACTTGCGCAACAACCAGGGCTTCATTCGGCTGCGCAAGGTGCTGATGTCGTCGCTCACCGCAATGACAGCCACCGCGCCACCTTCGTTTGCCGCTTCACGTGCCTCGTTCAGTCCGGATCCCATCGGAATAACCACCGCTTTTCCATCAACATTTGCGTTGGCCACGTCTGCAGCTGAATCGATGGCAATCATCGGTACATCCTGCATCTCGGTCACACGTAGGCCTGGATAAAACAGGAATTCTTCCAAAAATTCCAAGGCCTCATCGCCTGCACGTGCACTTCCTCCTTGAACCTGCGATCGAATCAATTTCACAGGTTGGTAGTAGGTCGATCCATCGTACGGAGCGATGCCAATGGAGTTGAAATGACTCGCTATGTATGCAGCAGCTTTTTCGGCTCCGCGTTCCCCTGTCTCGCGGCCTTCAAACGCATCACTTGCCAAAACCATCAAGTGGTTTTCCAAGTCTCCGGCCGTGATGGTCTCCGCGTAAGATGTAGGATCTGCAATTTGCCCAATTGCTAACTGAGGCAACCACGCCAGCAATCCAAGGAAAACAGCACAAGCAATTTTGCTCACGCGACGTTCATGGCGTCCTCCTTCAAAGTCTTCTTCGAGGTAAGCTTTCAAGATGGCCAAACCTTCTTCTTCGGAGACAAACCGTGCGGGAATGCAAAGTACGTTGGCATTGTTGTGCAACTTTACCAACCGTCCTACCTCCTCATTCCAGGCCAGGCCCGCACGAACTTGCTGATGCTTGTTGGCTGTCATTGCCACCCCATTTGCAGATCCGCAAATCAAAATACCGAAATCAACAGCTCCATTCGCCACATCTTCCGCAACCGCATGCGCATGATCTGGATAATCCACACTGTCTTCTGCATCAGTGCCTCGATTGATAATTTCCACTCCCTTGGATTCCAAGTATGTTGTCAGGACCTTCTTCAAGGCGGGTCCTGCGTGATCACCTCCGATTGAAACGCGCATTTTCAAGAATTTGAGCGGCAAGTTAATTCACAACCCAGCCGTTGAAAGCGCTCATTCGATGTGAAGAACTCCACAACAACTCCATTTTTATTTTCAGCCAAACCGCCTAAGCCAACGTGACCATCAAAATTCAAAATTTTGAACCGGGAATTTTCCCTTCCTGTTTTCCCGAAAAAAGCTCAGGTTATTGACGATGAACGTTGGGATAAATTATCCAATTAGCCATTCATTCACACGGTGTTTAAAACCATCTTTAACCTTTGAAAATCAAGGATTCTTTTTGAGCGAGGGTGTTCAGAACTGATTCCAATTTCGTTGAGAACTCATTTTTCCAAGGTGTTTTGCACTCCCTTACCAACAGTTTCAACAGACCTATAACGATGTATTTATTTTCTAAGAAAGAGAATATATTATTGTTATGCCTGTGGATGACATCTTGCTGTTTTTCGCAGGATCTGTCGGCTGAATGCGAATGGACGGTGTATACCTTTCCAAACGGAAACAAAGCAAGCGAAGGATGTTTAATCAATGGTCAACCCGAGGGAATTTGGACGGCGTACCACGCCAATGGCCAGGTCAAAAGCAAGGGCAATCGACAAGACTTTCAATTGGAGGGCACTTGGGAATTTTTCGACTCGACTGGGGTGAAGCTGAGATCGGTCGAGTATGCAGCAGGTGCGAAGTCGGGTTGGGAGCGAATGTACCGACTCGACAGAACACTGAAAGCGGAACAACACTTTCAGTCAAATAAGCGCGAAGGGTGGACCTATGAGTACGATGGCAGTGGCCAACGCCGAAAAGCGATACCATTTCGAAGCGATTTAGAAGACGGAAAAGGAAAGGAATATGCTGCAGACGGCCGAACCATCGCATTGCTGGAATACGACAAGGGGTATTTGCGGAACGTGGAGAAGATCAATCGATACGATCTCCAGGGCGAAAAAACCGGCATGTGGATGGAGTGGAATGACAACGGAATTCTCATGGAACAGGGTCCCTGGCAAACTGGTAAACGCAACGGTTTATTCCGGTTCTACGATCAGTGGGGACAACTTGAAGATGTGATCAAATACCTTGACGGCGAAGTGGTCGTTGATGCGGAAGAGGCGCAAGAGATCGACATCAGAACCACGGAACACGAGAATGGGGTGATTGCGTCACGGGCAACTTACGAGAATGGTGTTCGGGTTGGGGTGTATACGGAGTACGCTGAGGATGGAAGTATTGTGTCGGGGGCGTTGTATGAAAAGGGCGTAAAAATAGGCGAAGGCATCACGAATGCAGAAGGCAAACGGATAGGGCAGTGGAAGCAATATTATCCTGACGGGGCATTGAAATCAGAAGGTGAGTTCATAGACGGGAAACGTGAAGGAAACTGGCGTTTCTATGCGGAAACCGGTCAGTTGGTTCAGGAAGGAACGTATCGGGATGGTGCATTCAATGGAAACTGGCGCTGGTATTACCTGGATGGTTCGCTGCACCGCGATGAGTCCTACAGGAGAGGAAAAGCGGATGGCGAATTCCAGGAATTGGATAAGGCAGGAAAAACGCTGGTGAAGGGACGATATGATTTTGGATTGAAACAGGGTCCATGGATTGTTGATGTGAACGACAATCGGGAAGAAGGTGAATACGTTGACGGCGAACGGAACGGAGATTGGAAACACACGTACCCCGACGGGACAGCGCAATTCGAAGGCAGCTACGAATTGGGAATCCCAGTAGGCAAGCACATTTACAAAGACACCAATGGATCAACCGTTCGCGTCGAGCGTTACGAACTGGGGCAACGCGATGGAAAATGGTTGTTTTACGGACCGAACCAAATGCTTCAACAAACCCTGGAGTACAAACGCGGAGAGTTGGTTCGAATTGACGGAAAACGCATCAAACCCATTGAGGGTTAAATTAGAGGAGCATGGAGACCCAAAATCACATGGTGGCGTGGACAGATGCGTGGACGGATCCCACCTTGGTTTTTGATGAATCCGGCAATGTGCTTCATGAAAATTCGGCGGCTCGACGTGTGTTTTCAGATTCTGAGCGAGAATCTGCGAAAGCCGTTTGGTCGCACATCACGGCACACCCTGAAATGCACCCATTTTCATGGTCACCTCTAAGCCCTGATTCGGCTTATACAGTACACCCTGGTCGCGTTGGCGATTGCGTTTACGCAGTGTTCAAAGATGCGCGAGAGCCGGGTGAGCTTGTGGCTGCACTGAATCACAACAAACTGTTATACAGTGGATTGGCAAACGGAACCATCGAGGGACTCGCACTGGTGAACCAGGGAAAAGTTATCGATTCAAACCCCCAAATGTGGCAAATCATTGGTGTGAGCAACGCGCATGAATTGACGGAAGTAGGGTTGGAGTCGCTCCTTGGAGATCGCAATTGGAAGCGCATGGCAGTGCGCCTAGGCGAGGTGATTGAATTCGAGTTTGTCAATGCATTGGGTCAATCTATGGTGATCGAGGGTCGAATGACCCAGGTCGCACAAGACGGAGCAAATTTTGCCCTCGCATTGCTCGACATCACGGAAAAGCGCAAGATTTCGAAGGACTTGCTGCAGACGAAAGAGCGGTTTAGGCTGTTGGTGGAGACCAATCCATTTGGCCTCTTATTGACGGTGCAAGGCGAAGTACGCTACGCCAATCAATCGGGATTGGAAATTCTAGGCATTGAGGACGAGGAAGATGTGTTCAACCGACAACTTGCTTCTTTTTTCGAGGCGGGCGATCAAGGACGCATTGCCGAGGATATGGGGCGGATTTTGGCCGGAGAGAAGGCGGCTTACACAGAGGTGAGCATCCGCCAAGTTTCAGGTGAATTGCGGGAAGTCGGCGTGCAAATGGTGCTTTCGTTTTTCGATAACCAGCCGGCCGTTCAAGTGACCGTCAATGACCTGTCTACGCGGATGCAATTGGTGCGCGAACAGATGCGCCGTTCTTCCGCGGAGGAAGCCAATGCGCTACTCAAGGAAGAAATTGAGCAGCACCGAAAGACGCAAAAGCAATTGATGCGAACTGAGCGGTTCAATCGTTCTATCATTGAAAGTTCGATTGACATGATCATGGCGTTCGATGCAGCCGGCAACATCATTCAGTTCAACCATGCTGCATCGGTTGAATTCGGCATGACGGCGGAGGATGCCATGCAGTTGAAGGGCCATGATTTCTTGGAAAATCCGCAGGATTTCGAGTTGATAATGAAGGATTTGCGAGAGCAACGGTATTACGCAGGCGAAGTGGCGGGTCGGCGCGCCAGTGAGGAAGTCTTCCAAATGCTGATATCGATCGCCGCCCTTCAAAATGAGGAAGGGGAGGGCACCGGATTTGTGTTGGTGGGACGGGATATCACGGATATCCGATTGGCGGAGCAGGAATTGCGTCGCAGCGAAGAACGGTACCGAGACATCTTGGACAATGCGAGTGATTTGGTGTTCCTGGTGGACGACGAAGGCCGCCTGAATTACGCCAATCCCGCATTTTTCTCGACGCTGGGATACGATGCACAGGCATTGAAGTACATTCGGATTCAAGAGATTGCCGAAGCCCCGGACGGGCAGGAAGTCAAGGACTGGAAAGAGTGGTTAGTGGGCGATCGAAATGAATTGACTTTCCGGGGCAGTTCAGGAGAAGCGTTGAAAATGCTCGGTGGCGGATCTGTTCAAACGGATTCAAGAGGAAAGGTCGTCGGATTGAGGTGCATCTATTTGAACGTTTCGGAAGTCCGCGCATACCAGCGGGATGCCTTGGTGAAGTCAGCTAAGTTGGAATCGATATTCAATTCCACCCGCTACCTGTTGATGTTCACCATTGATCAGAATTTCCAGGTCACATCGGTGAACCAAAACTTGGTGGATGTACTGGCAGAGCAATTTGGGTTCAATACAATCGTTGGAACCCCCATTCTCGAACTCTTGAAGGAAGTGGTATCGGAGGAGTTTTATCGCGGCCAGTTCCAGTTGTTTGTTCGCGCTGCTCAGGGGGTTCAACAGCAATTTGAATTGCCCTTGGTCAACCAAAAAGGGGATTTGGTTTGGTACCAGTTGTTTGTCAACCCCGTTCAATACGACGAAGGAACCAAGGAACTCAGCTGCATTGCCTACGACATCACCGAGCGCAAGTCCATTGACAACCAAATCAGGGAAGCGCTCAAGGAGAAAGAAATCCTGCTCCAGGAGGTACACCACCGCGTCAAAAACAACCTGCAGGTTATTTCGAGCATGCTGAACCTGCAACGTCGATTCGTGGACGATGCAAAAATGTTGGAGGTGTTGGACGAGAGCCAGAACCGGATCTCAACGATGAGTTTCATCCACGAAAGCCTCTACAAGAATTCAGATTTCAGCAGCATCGGTTTTTCCGACTACCTAGAGCGCCTGACCCAGAACCTCATCCACAGCTACTCCAACGTCACAGCGCGCGTGAAGTTGACCACCAAGTTGGACGATGTGCACATCAACCTCAAGCAGGCCATCCCGTGTGGATTGATTGTTAATGAGTTGGTTTCCAACTGTTTGAAGTACGCTTTCAAGGGCAGAGAAGAAGGGAACATCTTCCTTCGTGTAGAGCGAGTAGGGGAGAACCTGGAAATCCAAGTTGCCGACGACGGAGTGGGTTTGCCGGAGGATTTTGATTTTGAGACGAACGAAAGCCTAGGGGTCTACCTCGTCTCTGCTTTGACGGACCAGTTAGACGGAACCCTTACTGTGGATAACAAACACAGGGATAATGCGTTAGAATGGACAAACGGGGCATCTTTTTTGGTTAGTTTTACCCCGTTGACCGAATAAGAACCACTTGACATGCCTATCAATATTCTCGTAACCGAAGACGAAAGCATCGTACGCAAAGACATTGAGCGTTGCCTTGGCAACCTCGGCTACAACGTCGTTGCCTCTGCCGATAACGGCGAAGATGCCATCAACATGGCCATGAAGCACAAGCCTGATTTGGCGCTCATGGACATCATGATCAAGGGGGATATGAACGGCATTGCGGCCGCAGAAGAGATCAAGCGCAACATGGACATTCCCGTGGTATTCTTGACAGCTTACGCGGATGAAAGCACGCTCAACGAAGCGAAAATGGCCGAGCCACATGGCTACATCTTGAAGCCTTTCAAGGACGTGGACATCCAGACAGCGATTGAAATGGCCTTGCACAAGCACGGCAAGGAACAGGAAGTCCGTCAGGAAACAGATTTCTTGCGCAGCTTGGCGGAGCACAAGGAGGACTCAGACATCATTTTCGTGAAGAACCGCAGTCGTTTGATTCGCGTCAAGAACGAGGACTTGCTGTTTGTGGAAGCGTTGAAGGATTATGTGGTCGTTCACACCACCAACGAGAGCTACACCATCCACTCCACCATGAAGGATGTGGAAACCAAGTTGAGCGGTTCTGACTTCATGCGGGTGCACCGCAGCTACATCGTCAACATCGAGGCGATCGAAAGCATCAAGTACTCCATGATCACTATCCGTGGAATGGAAAAAGAGATTCCGGTAGGCGGAAGCTACAAGGACGCGTTGGCACAGCGCATCAACTTGCTGTAATTCCAACCCTACAGAAGAACATTGGAACGGCGGCCTCATGGCTGCCGTTTCTGTTAGCCCACATGCGATGAAAGTCTTGTTGATGTCCCTTGGTAGCCGCGGCGATATGGAGCCGTTTTTGGCATTGGGGCAAGAGTTGGTGGAGCAAGGAATGGAAGTTGGCTTTTGCATGCCCGCGCAATTCGAATCCACGGCGCAGGAGGTATCACCTCACTTCTTCCCCCAAGATGTATCGTTCATTGAACTGATTGAAGGGCCGGAGATCCGTAAGGTCATGGGCCAAGTGGGAAGCGGCTTTTCGCGTTTGGCAACCATGATTCGTTTGGCAAGGCAGACCAAACCCATACAACAGCAGTTGATTTGCGACCAGGAGGCAGCCGTCCAGGCATTCGCTCCCGACGAGGTGGTGTTTCACATCAAATGCATTTACCCGGTGTTGTATGCCTTACGCTTGGGAGGACGCGTGCGCATGCTGAGCCCGATGCCGTGCTTGATTCACCCCACCGCTCTCCATCCGCACATTGCATTCGGAAAACCAAGGAATGGATGGTGGAATCGAATGACGTACGCCATAGCCGAAAGGGCCCTTGTGCACCAGAGCATCCTCGGATACGGCAAGGCTTTTTTAGAGGAGAAGGGGTGGAAACTGACGGGGTCAGAGCTGAGAAGCTTTTACCGCCGTTCATGTCCTGTGGAATACGCCTACGACGCGTCGTTGTTCAAACGTCCAGCAGATTGGCCGGCACAAGCAAAAATCACCCGTTTTCGGGAACGTAAAAAACCTTTAGAAGGCCGTTGTCCAGATGGTTTAGAAGCCTTTTTATCGGCCCACAACGAAGTGATTTATGTGGGTTTTGGAAGCATGGTCAACCCCCAACCCCAACGGGTAGCTGAGGACGTCATGGCTGTTTGTGCGGAGGCAGGATTGGGTGTGATTATGAACCGATCATGGGGTGGTTTGAAGCCGCCGGAGCCGCTTCCTTCGCATGCGTTCTTGGTGGACGATGTTCCGTTCGAATGGTTGTTTCCACAGGTGAAGGCTGCAGTTCACCACGGGGGATCGGGCACGACCCACAGCGCGTTGCGTTGCCAAACCCCTCAGGCCATCATTCCCCACATTGCGGATCAATT
Source organism: uncultured Flavobacteriales bacterium (assembly GCA_938074325.1). GTDB lineage: Bacteria > Bacteroidota > Bacteroidia > Flavobacteriales_D > Sanyastnellaceae > UA16. The sequence goes on from CALJFZ010000020.1 coordinate 24,239, forward strand.
TTTCTGGTCACGGCAAGTGGTTGAAGCGGGAGCAGGCGTACCGGGATTTCCAATTAAGCACTGGTCACGCGAACGGTTTGCTGCCGTAGTTGTAGACCTGAAAAACCAATTCAAATGAACCCATCAACCATCATTGCCGGCACCATGAAATGGGGGGTCTGGGGCGCAAAAATGAACCCTGTACAAGTGGCGGCTACCGTTCATTCAGCGCTGGATGCCGGCATCCACACCTTTGATCACGCGGATATTTACGGAGGCTACACCACCGAGTCTGACTTTGGGGCCGGATTTGCGGAGAGCGGAATCGAACGTTCATCAGTGGAGTTCATTTCCAAGTGTGGCATTTGTTATCCCGCCGATAGGCAGGCGCATTCCGTGAAGCATTACAACTACTCTTCTGAACACATCCGGACTTCCGTTGAGAACAGCTTGCGGAATTTGCGAACGGACTACATCGACCTGTACCTCCTGCACCGTCCGAGCCCGCTGATGGACGCAAAAGAAGCGGTAGACGCGCTTCAAAAACTGCAGGATGAGGGTAAGATCAAGGAGTGGGGGGTGTCCAATTTCACACCGTCGCAAGTTCAGTTGATGGCGACGCAAGCGATTCCTGCGTGGAATCAGATCGAGTGTTCGTTGGCCCACACGCATCCCTTGACTGACGGGACCTTGGATGTTCATCAGACCTTGGGTGTCCGGACAATGGCGTGGGGGCCCCTCGGGAAATTGTTGGGCGGAGAAAATGCACGCGTGACAGAGGTGTTGGGCCGGTTATCGGCTGAGTACGATGTCGAGCCTTCGGCCCTTCTGTTGGCTTGGTTGTTGCGCCACCCGGCGCGCATTGTCCCTGTTGTGGGAACAACACAATCCGCCCGTTACTCCGCGCTTGTGAAGGCGGGACAGGTGGACATGGAGCTTGAACACTGGTTCCAATTGCTGGAAGCCAGTTGGGGACGCAAAGTGCCCTGATTACGGTTTGATGACGAGTTTGTCAGAGGTATCCCCAAGGCGGTACACGTAGAGGCCTGGTGCGAGTTGTGGCAAGGCAACCGGCCCTGATTGCAGCACCATGCGGTCGAAGACCACTTGTCCTGACAAGTTGTTGATGACCAATGGAGTGGGCTCAGCGCACTGAACCGTCACAGTTTGGCCCGCAGGAAGCAAGGTGGGGTAGAGCATGGCAGCGTCGTCGTTCGGTGTCAATACGCTTGCGGTATTGCCGTTGAAGGTGACGTTGTCGTAGTAGTAGGACGTGGTACCGCTCAAGTAACCGGGGTTGCCAAAGTCGAAGAAAATGGACAGGATGGTGTAGTCGGTGTTGTAATTGATGGCCGGGGTACCTGGCACCTCCAAATTCAGGTCAAACGTCAAGGTCTCCCATTCGTAGGCGACAGTGGTGTTGATTTGGGTTTCCACGCTCTGGGTCATGTCAAGGTATTGTTCGGCCTTGAGGCGCACTGGCAATCCGGCAACAGGGCTGTAAACGTCCACACTGATGGTGGTGTAGCCGGGCTCAAAAGCGATGGGGCTGGCCAATCCCAACGGTGTACTCATGGTGGTACCCGCGTAGTCCAAACCGGTCCAGTGTTTGGTCACTTTCATGACGGTGTTGCTGGCGTCCACAGGGTCTGCTGCGATATCGGCCAAGGCCCCGGCAAACGAGGTTGTTTGGTAATGGGTTCCGGGGTCTTCATGGGTGATGGGCAGGTCCACCTGGATCAAATCACCCGCACCATCAAAGAGCTCCACGTCGTCGAAGTAGATGGTGCTCAACGCTGTTCCATCGCCGTACAGACCGAAGTCGAGCATGAACGCTACCTGGTTGAACACACCGTCGGGCAATCCTGTAAAATCCCATTCTAACTCTTCCCATTCGTTGGCAACGGTGGTCATGGCATCGATTTCAGCGGTGCCATTTCCTTCGAGCTTGATGCGCATCAACGACCCCTGAATGGGTGCGTGTACCTTCATGCGAATGGCGCCGATTTCCGATAAATTCAGGTAATACGGAAGGGTTACAATGGATCCCGCCCAGATTTGACCCCCTTCATTTCTCACCATTTGAGCCACGAAATCACTGGGGTTGTTGGCGTTGGGATTGGGGTTGGGAACTACTGTGGTGACCGCAGCTTCAAAGTCTACGAAGGCGGGCGTGCTGGCCTCCGTTTCAAAATCAAAAGGGAAGTCCACTTGGGCAAAAGCAGCAAATGGCACAAGGAAAAGGGCTAGTAAAATGCGCATGATCGCAAGGTACCAGTAAAAGAAAAGCCACCCCCTGAGGAGTGGCTTTTTTTGATGGGAATCAAAAAGACTTACCTATCAATGGAACCCATGACGCGCTGCATGAAGGCGTTCATCGCCTCTTTTTTTGGCGTTCCGGAATCCATCATTTCTTGTACCTCGACCGCACCGTACATATTGGAAATCAATTCGCCGATGACGTCGAGCTCCTCGTCCTTGAGGTTTTCACTTTCGGTCAGGAATTCCAGCGTTTCAATGGCTTCAATGACGAAGTCCCGATCGTTCTGCTCGATGAACTCGGTGAGGTGTTTAATCAGTGGTAACCGCATCGACCATCTCTTTGAGTACTTCGAACTTGTTTGTCTGCACCTGGTTCACCAACTCACCATTGGAGAAAGCAGCGAATGTGGGGAGGTTGTCGACTTTTGCCAACTGCCGGGAGGCAGGGAACTTTTCGGCATCCACCATCACAAACACTGCGCCCTCATTTTCGCGGGCGAGCTTTTTGAACTTCGGCTTCATGATGCGGCAATTGCCACACCATCCGGCTGAGTACTGAACCAGAACAGTAGCGTTTTCAGCTACAACGGACTGGAGGTTGTCTTCTTGTAATTCAATCATTTTAGTGGCTGCTGAGGTAGTCCGCAACGCCGTCTCGGTTAGCGTTCATTGCGTCCTTTCCTTCTTCCCAGTTTGCAGGGCAAACTTCCCCTTTCTCTTGGACGTGCGTGTACGCGTCGATCAAACGGAGGAACTCGTTTACGTTTCGGCCCACAGGCATGTGGTTAACGCCTTCGTGGAATACCAACCCGTCCTCGTCGATGAGGTAGGTAGCGCGGTAGGTCACAAAATCACCTACGATCAAGTCGAGACCGGTTTCTTCGTCGATGGTGTGGTCGGCTACATCCAAGATGTCCAAAACGCGTGACAAGTTTCGGTTGCTGTCTGCGAGGATGTCGTACGTGACACCTTCAATCCCTCCGTTGTCTTTCGCTGTGTTCAACCAAGCGAAGTGTACTTCAGCGGTATCACAAGAGGCACCGATGACGATGGTGTTGCGCTTTTCGAATTCTGGGAGGGCTGCTTGGAATGCGTGCAACTCCGTTGGGCAAACGAACGTGAAGTCTTTGGGGTACCAGAAAAGCAAAACTTTCTTGCCCTCCTTGATTGCCTTTTCGACAACGTTCAACTCAAATGTGTCGCCCATGTCGTTCATTGCTTTTACGGCAATGCTTGGGAATTTTTTACCTACGATGCTCATGTTGTTGGATTGATTCTTCCGTTAAAATTGGGAGCAAAATTAGGGAATTTTCCTACCGGAGTTTGGTGCGCGGGGTCACCATATTGTCGGAAAAAACGCAAAATGATTGCCCAAAGGCTGTTGTCAAAACACCTCGAATCCGAGGGATGTTCACCCCTTGCCTGATTGGTACTTATCATTCAAACCCACGCCGTTGAGGATGTTTTCCGTGGCCTTATCGATTCGATGCTTCCGGGTTTCTGCTTTTTTCGGCTGACTGAAATGCATGAGGTAGGCGCGTCGGCGCCCTGGGGTAAGTTTTTCGAAGGCTGCGGCAAGTGCTTCATCGCTGTCCAATGAATGCTCGAATTCTGCAGGGATGTCGCATTCAGCGGGCTTTTTCAATTCAACCCGCTTTCCTTGCGCTTCGTTGGCAATGGCTTCTGCTAAAAACCGAGACAGCACGCCTTTTGCTGCGTGCACTTGCTCAGCAGTGGTAAACCGCACCTGCCGGGTCGACTGGCTATTGCTTCCGGGGGATTCTAAAACACGCTCAGGATCGTGGAGTAGGGCGCCTTGGAAAAAGCTGATCAGGCAATGCCCTTTGAACGCGCCGATCAACGCCACGTTTTTTCCTTTTTCGTTGACGTAGCAGGGCACCCTCCATTTTCTCATTTCATTCAACCCGGACTCCAACGCGATTTCTCGGAGGGCGGCAAGCGCCCCAGGCCAAAGGTGCACCCGGCAGTCGGGTGTTGCGTGCAAGTTGCACCGCCCACACCCTTCCTTAAAGTAACCGCTCACGTCCGGATTGGGTTTGCCCATGGAAGCAAGGTATGAACATTGCGAGTGGCTTGTACCTTTAATTTACATGAAGAGGATTGCGCTTTTTTTTGGGATTGCTTTCATAGCACTCCCGGGTTTCGGACAAGTGGAGCAGACGCAATGGACGCTCGTGGATGCGGAGCGGGACGACCGCCAGATCCCTTGTGAGGTTTGGCACCCGTCTGAACCGGCAAGCATGCTCCCAGCAGTTGTGTTTGCTCACGGGTTCGTCATGGGAGCAGACGATTACACAGGGCTGGCAGAGGCTTTGGCCACGGAAGGGTATGCGTTTGTTTCGATTGCCACGGAACAGGGGTTTACGCCAGACCACGAAGCATATGGACAAGACCTGGCCTTTGTAGCCGACGAGATTGCAGCGAATGCTGTGGGTGGCGTTTTAGAAGGCCAATTCAATGGGCGAACGGCCATTGGTGGGCACAGCATGGGAGGCGGAGCTACCTGGCTCTCCGCGGCTGCTCAACCGCAAATCGACGCGGTGTTTGTGTTGGCCCCTGCCGAAACAAACCCATCTGCCATTGCCGCAGGTCCGGCCATGAACGTGCCCGCGATGGTGGTGTCTGGGGTGGACGACGCGGTGACTCCACCGGCGGTCCATCATGCCCCTATATACGGGTCCGCCGTAAACGCTCCGTGCCGCGCGTTGGTATCGATTCCGGACGGTGGGCACTGCGGTTTTGCCGATCCAGGTACACTCTGTGACTTAGGAGAGCTCGGTTTTCAAGGCGTGTCGCACGCTGAGCAACTTGCGCTGACGGTGGGGGTTGTTCTGCCTTGGTTGGATGCGTTTTTGAAAGACGATCCTGCGGCCTTGGATGCATTGGAGCAATCAGCAAATGACGCCGGTTTGGACTTGGAACTGTCCTGTGAGTTGGGAACATATCCGGAGTCCGCAGAACCGAAGGGCTTTGAGGTCGCGTACCAAAATCCTCCTGCAGGGCTTGTGTTGAAGAACCCAGCAGAAACCCCCATTTGCTTGACGTTGTGGTCCATTCACGGAACAATCGTCATGAGCCGCACCCTTGAACCATTGGAGCGCTGGGCGCCGGACGTCCAACACGGGATGTACGTGGTTACTGCTGAAGGGTTTCCAGCGAGGAGCGTAGTTGTTCGGTGAGGTCGATCAGTACACCAAAGTCTGCATGGCGTGCGGCAAGATGGACGTCCGTACCTCTTGGTCTTCGACAATCAACGTGTACTCCATGGGCTCGTCCGTTCGGTTCATGACCACCGTGACCAAGCTTCCATCGGGGTTCTGGAACGTCGTGCTTTCGATGGTGCTGCGGCTGGCTGATGTGCTCACCCGCACCGCTCCAGGCTCAATGAACCGAGAGAAATGCCCGATGTAGTAATACGTCGGGGTGAAGATCAAGGAGTCGTTTTGGGTGTCGGCGTGAACGGGGGCGAAGCAAAGGTTCTGCACGTGATTGGGTCCGCCGGTCTCATCGAGGAGGATGTTCCAATCCGTCCAGCCCACCGTACCGCTGTTGAAGTCATTGATCATTGAGTTACCGTATCGCTCGGCATTTGACCAACGCTCGTATTGCTCGGCATCGAATCCCTCTTGGCACCCTTCCGTGAATAGCAGTTGCTTGTCTGGGTAGGCCTCTTTGACGAGCTTGAGGTTGTCGTATTTGGGGTTGCCGCCGGTCCACGTTTCGTACCAATGGAAGCCGGTGCCCCAAGCATACTTCGAAGCTTCTGGGTCATCGAAAATCGTGTTTGCGCGGTGCGTAATGAGGTCGCGGTTGTGGTCCCAAACGACGATTTTCTTGTCTCCGTAACCGGCCGCCTCCATGGTGGGGCCGAGGTTGTTTTTCAAGAAGTCGCGTTCTTGTTCAGCGGTGTAAATGCAGGATTCCCAGCGCTGAGTCGCCATGGGTTCGTTTTGGATGGTCACCCCCCAAACAGGAAGTCCTTCCGCTTCGTAGGCTTCGATGAACTTGACAAAGTAGTTGGCCCAGGCTTGGTAGTACTCAGGCAAAAGGGAGCCACCGCGCAGCATGTTCTTGTTTGTTTTCATGAAGGCTGGAGGGCTCCATGGGCTCGCGTAAAACACCAGGTCATCCCCGATCATGGCAGCAGCACGCTTGATCATTGGAATTCGCTTTGCACGGTCGGGTTCGATGTCGAACGTGGTCAAGGCTGAATCCCCTTCTTCGATGTACGTGTGGCTTCCAAGGCCAAAGTCGCAGCTGTGGATGCTCGTTCGAACAATGTTGTAGTTGATGCCCCCTTCCCCGAAGTAGGCGTCCATGAATTGCGATTGTACGGGGGCGCTCAACGTTGAAAACACCTCAGCTGAGGCGTCTGTGATGGCCCCGCCGATTCCCATGTAAGACTGAAAGGTATTATTTGGGTTGACAAAGACGGCGACTTCCGTTTCGAGTGGTTGTTTAGCTGGTGCAAAATCCAACCCCTTGCCTTCGCTCAACCGCAATCCGGTGTTTTCTGCGGTCTCAATGACCCGAGCGCTTTCACGGTCGATGTGTGAGTCGGCAGGAGTTGTTTCGGGGGCTTTGTTTTGCGGTCCGCAGGCGACGAGCGCTACAGCAAGGAAAAGGGTCAGTGTTCGGAACATGGTTGCAACTTCGCGCTCAAGATGCAGTTCTGCAAGGCTTGTTCTGGAATCAATTAGCCGAAACCGCTCCGGAGATGGCCGCAAAAAACCGCGCAGTTACGCGCGGTTCTCATTTTCCTTGCCCCTCTCTTCAACTCAGAGGCGCATCTTAAGTCAATCTGTTAGATCGGCGTGTGAACACCATGTGTTTTCAAAGCTCTTTTTTCATTGCAATGAACTCGAAATTTTCTTTTCCGATTTGAAAGTCGTGACGACCGATTGTTTCAAACCCTGTTTTTTGGTAGAAGCTAATTGCTCTCTCGTTGCTGTTCAGCACGGAAAGCCAGACGTTATTAAAATTCAATTCCTTTGCTTTCTTCAGGAGAGAATCTTGCAACTTAAATCCAATCCCCATCGACAGAAAGTCTTTTAAAACGTAGATTTTCTGGAGCTGGCAAACGTCCGTTGATTCAATGAATTCTGAATTGGAGTGCAGTTTCAGTTTTGCGTACCCTACAGGTAATCGGTTGACAAAAGCTATCCAGAAAATGTTGTTTGATTTCTCAATTCCATCTTCAATTTTTTGAACTGAAAACGTCCTGTCGTAGTAGTCCCTCAGATCTTTTGGATCTCTAAAGAAATGCCCGAATGTTTCCGTAAACGTTACCCTCCCAAGTAGAGCAATAAATTGGGCATCTTCTTTTTTCGCTAATCTGATTTCAACAGAATTCATACGTCGTTACTTGGCAGCAGGGTTAAGCCCAAAAAGAGTATACGTATCGGGGAAGGGTAAAAATAGAAAAACCGCGCAGTTACGCGCGGTTTTCGTTTTCCTAGCTCCCCTTCCTGGACTTATCTCGAACCAAGTGTACGAGGGATTCGCTCAACTCTACGAACTGAGGGCCTTCATGGAATATGACGGAAATTATGGGATCATGTTACCAACAAAGCCTTCCCATTCTGATGCTTTAAAAAAGCAAGAAAACACCACCTAGTGAAGTTGAATGTCTACATGATATAGGGATCGATCAATCCCAACTTTCTTGATCGAAACAAAACATTGAACTGCTATAAATGGACTTTAATAAGCAAAAAATACGCTTTCAGCGTAATTAGACATCAGTTTAGCTGTATATTTAGTGCAAATTGTAAAGAACAAAGAGAATGAACCCTCTAAAACCCCTAATAGGATTGCTGCTGCTGTTTATTAGTGTCCAAGCCCAAAGCCAAGCAGATCTAAATGATTTTCTTGGAGGACAGGTTGTTGGCAATGAGATCTTTATGGAGTATGACTACCGAGCGATGCTGGACTCCATTGATGTGCTCAACGCAGGCACCTCAAGCTCGTCGACTCCCGCATCCACCCCATGGGGTCTCTACTCAGCAATAGGCGCTGACATCGACGGCGA
>CALJFZ010000021.1 GCA_938074325.1 uncultured Flavobacteriales bacterium
GTCCAACTTGAACGACGAAAGTTGCTTGTACACCGGTTGCATGGACACCGATGCGGACAACTACAATCCTCAAGCGAACACAGGCGATCAAATGGATGAATGCTTGTACACCGGTTGCATGGATGCGGATGCGGACAACTACGACGCTCAAGCCAATACCGGCGACCAAGCGGCACTGTGTGAGTACTTCGGTTGCATGGATGCAACGGCAGACAACTACGACGCTCAAGCCAATACCGGCGACCAAGTGGCACTGTGCGAGTACTCCGGTTGCATGGACGAGGCAGCAGACAACTACGATGCGCAAGCCAACACGGGCGACCAAGCGGCATTGTGTGAGTACGAGGGTTGTACGGATGCCGATGCGGACAACTACGACGCAGGCGCGAACGTAGAGGACGGATCATGCTTGTACACCGGTTGTATGGATGCTGAGGCCGACAACTACGATGCGCAGGCCAATACCGGCGATCAAGCGAGCCTCTGTCAGTACTCAGGTTGCTCCGACGAGTTGGCTTCGAACTACGATGCCCAAGCGAACACGGGCGATCAGGATGCTTTGTGTGAATACCTCGGTTGCACCAACCCCGATGCGGATAACTTCAGCATTGGAGCCAACGTAGACGATGGGTCATGCATCGTAGGAGGTTGCATGTACCAAGCAGCATCCAACTACAACTCGGCGGCTACCTATGACAATGCGACGTGTGAATTCACATGTGCTGCCCAAGGGTGTACCGACGCGGCTGCATCGAACTACGACGCGAACGCCGATGAGGACAACGGTTCTTGCTTGTACGCTGGCTGCACCAGCGTAGCTGCGACCAACTACAACCCGAACGCGTTCGGCGACGACGGTTCGTGTGAGTTCGCAGGCTGCATGAACGAGTTGGCTTGTAACTACGACGCTTCGGCCACTTCCGACGACGGTTCTTGCCTCATTGTAGGCTGCATGGACCCGGAGGGATTGAATTTTGATGCCGGCGCCAACTTCCCAGGCGGTTGCGATTACCCAGATGCATGTCCGGGTGACATCAACGGTGACTTGTTCATCGACGTAAGCGACCTCCTCACGTTCTTCCAGTACTACGGAACCGCGTGCCCAGAGTAACGAACCATACCATTTGGACCAACCATCCAAATTTCACTTGATAGAGAGAGTCGCCCCATTCCGGGCGGCTCTTTCTTTTCCCAGCTGTCGCTCCCTTACTTTTGGACATGCGCCAAATTCCCGCTCGCTTTTTGACCGTTGCAATCTTGCTGCTTTCTGCAACCGCATTCGCCCAACATGTACCTCAAACAACTTACCGTCCTGGGGCCGATGCGCCGGCTTGGGTGCAGTTGATGTACAGCGAAGGAGCGTCGTACGAGGAGGTGCGTTCGGCGTACGAGGCGTACTACGCGGACCATGCATTCGCAAAGAATCGCGACACCCAATTCTACAAACGATGGATGCGCAATGCGCAGCTGCCAGCATCCCAGGTTTCGCACGCTTACGCAGTGGCCCACGCTGAAGCAGCCAATCGCCTCACCGGTGAGTGGGAGGAAATGGGGCCATGGAGCTACGACCCAGAAGTCGCCATGCAATTCCAAGTCCAAAGCCCGGGAGCATGCCACGTGTACACAGTCGAACAGTCGGCCTCGAACCACGAGGTGGTTTGGTGTGGGACCGCGACAGCCGGAGCGTGGAAAAGCGAGGATCACGGAGCGCATTGGGAATTGATGACACGAGACCTACCGCTCACCAGCGTATACAGCGTCGCCATTCACCCCTTGGATCCGGACAATGTATTCGTGGGGTCTGGTTCGGGCCAACTCTGGCGCACGACTGACGGCGGGTTGACGTGGGAAGAATGCGGCAATTCGACGTTCCAAGGTGCTGATCGGTGGTACCGCGACGTTATTTTTTCGCCCGTGGTGGAAGGAGCCGAGCCCCAACTCTTTGCGGCCACGAATTACGGCCTCTTCCGCAGCGAGGATGGAGGTGAAACGATGCTGCAAGTGGCCTCAGGAGAGTACATGGAATTGGCCTTTCACCCGACCGATCCGAGCATTTGCTACACCATCCAACTCTTAGGAGAGAGCACGGTATTCAAACGTTCCACCGACGGCGGTGCATCCTTTGCCACGGGGGCTTCGGGTTGGCCAAGCGTCGGCAGCGATGACGGACAACGCCGATGTGAACTGGCGGTAACACCCGCCGATCCGGACCGAGTCGTCGTGCTCGCAGCTGGCTCAACAGCGAATGGGGGTGGGCTGTACGGCATTTACCAGAGCTACGATGCCGGTGAGAATTTCGAGTTCATGTGCTGTGGTAACGGTCCTGGCGGTCCATGGGAAGCCGGTACGAATCCCAACATTTTAGGTTGGAGCGAGGACGGAACCGGCGACGGGGGGCAGTACTATTACGATTTAGCCCTCGACGTGAGCCCCACCGATGCCGATCGGCAGTTTGCAGCAGGCATTTGCGTTTGGCGTTCGGAGACCGGTGGGTCCGATTGGTCGCTCAACGGCCACTGGGTGACGTGGGCCGGCGAATTCACGGCGGACCGCTACACACACGCTGACGTGCACGATATTCAGTTCTTCACGCGGGCCGATGGCACCGTGGACCTGTGGGTGGCTTCGGACGGTGGCTTGTACTACTCAGCCGACGAAGGCGACCACATGGAGCCGCGCATGTATGGATTGCACGGGACAGATTTCTGGGGTTGGCAGTCGGGCTGGCGCGGACCGGATGTCATGGTGGGTGGTACGTACCACAACGGCACCTTGATCCGCAACGCCGACTTGTACCATTGGGGCTCCGATGAAGACAGTTCGGGGGGCTGGCTTGCAGAACTCGCCGGGGACAACTTCCGCGGCTTCATCAATCCCGGCGACGCGACGCGTGGCTACCATGACGGCGGGGCTTTCCGGTTCACCAACGACAGGTTTGATCGCATCGACGCGATGCCGTTCGACGGTTCGAAAAAGCCCAACACGGCTTACTGGTTCGGCGAATACGGCAACCTTGAGTGGGATCCGACGTGCTATAACTGCATGTACAGCCCCGTCGGATCGGAACTTTGGTATTCGGAGGACGGCGGCGCTAGCTGGGTACTGATCAACGATTTTGGCGGAGAGAAAATCATCTCGGTCAAGGTCAGCCCACGCGACCGCAACCGGATCTATGTGAGCCACAAGCAAAGCGGTTCGCTGTGGCGCGTGCACCGCTCGACGGACGGCGGCGCGACATGGGAATTGGCCTCCCCGACGCCAGGCGAAAACGGGAACAACAACAACCAACCCATTTACCTCGATGTCGACGGGACCGATCCCGACAAACTTTGGTGCGTACTCACCGGCAATCAAAACGGCCACAAAATTTTGCGTTCCGGGGATGCAGGTGAAACGTGGGAGGATTGGTCAACGGCGACCATTGCCGGCCAGCGGGTCGTCAGCCTCGCTCACCAGCGCGGCACCAACGGTGGCGTGTACATTGGCACCACGCAGGCGGTTTATTACCGCGACGCCGAGATGGATGACTGGTTGCTGTACAATACTGGTTTGCCCATGATCAACGTAAGCACCTTCCTTCAAGCCGATTACTGCGGCGGGCACATCCGCACCGCCGGCACCCGCGGCGTGCACCAGGCGGAGTTTTACGCGCCGTCCGAGGTGCTGTCTGGATTCATGGCGGACCGCACACACATCAATTTGGCTTCGCCCTGCCAGGCCTCACCCGTTCATTTTTCGGCAGTACCGGTTGCTCTTTGCGATGGCGCAACGTATACATGGGAATTCCCTGGGGGCGTTCTTTTGGAGGACAACGGGGCCGAGGCGTTGGTCGCATACGAGGCGGAAGGTGTATTTCCGGTCACGTTGTTGGTGACGGATGCCTCTGGCAATTCGGACGCATGGACATGGGAAGCCATGGTTGAAGTGGTCAACGAGCCGGTGGTCCCTGAGTCGGGCCTTTCAGAAGATTTCAATGGTCCGCAGTTTCCGCCAGCCAATTGGCGCTTGGAGGTCAATGGTCACGCGTGGGAGCACGCATGGGATTTGATTGAAACCGAGAACGGCGTGGCCCAATTCCCCAATTATTGGGTCAACACAGAGGGCGCTTACGATTTGCTCATCACACCGGCGTTCGATCCCACAGGCTTCTCGGAGGTTACCTTTGATGTGGCCCACCGCATGTATTCATCCTATGTCGATGGCTTGGAGGTCTGGGGCCGTCCGGGCGGTGCCAGTGAGTGGACGGTTCTATGGTCGGCGTATGGAGAGGAGCTTTCCGTTGACGACTGCTATACCTGGTTCTGGTACGATACAAGCGGCACCATCCAATGGGCCAACCATGGCATTGAACTTCCAGCGGATTGGACGAGCGGCGCCGAGACGTGCCTGGAGGTGGCGTTTGTCAACGTAGGAGGCTACGGCAATCACACGTGGATTGACAATGTGAACATTGGCGGAATCAACAGCGTGCCTGAAGTCCAAGCCAACGCCGTGCAGTTGTTCCCGAATCCGAACAATGGACGGTGCGACCTCGTGATTCCGGAACAAGCTGTGGGCGCTGGCTACCGCGTGTACGACGGGGCAGGGCGTCAAGTCGCTTCCGGTCAATTGAATCAGGTCCGAACGGCATTGGACTTGCAATTGGGTACGGGCTTGTACCATGTGCACGTGGACGGGTTAGTGGGGGTGAAATGGGCCATTCGCTGAGCAAATGAGGGAAGCATCGGTCCAACGCGCCCCTGGGCAATGGCTTTTTCGCCATCCCCACATCATTCTGGATACCCGTTCTCCGGGCGAATATGAGAAGGGGCACATTTCCGGTGCCATCTCTTTTCCGCTGTTTGATAACGACGAACGAGCCGTCATTGGCACCCTGTACAAGCAGCAAGGCAAAGACGCGGCTGTTGAGCAGGGATTGGAATACGTTGGACCGAAAATGACGGAGTTTGTCCGCCAAGCCAAGGAGCTGCATGCATCACAGCCTGAACCGCTGCCCCTGGTTGTGCACTGTTGGCGCGGAGGGATGCGGTCGGGATCGGTGTCGTGGCTGCTTGAAACGGCGGGGCTGGACATCATCAAAATCGAAGGCGGATACAAGGCCTACAGGGCATGGGCACGGGATGATTTTGCGAGCATCCCCAACCTGCGCATTCTCGGTGGCATGACCGGCGTGGGCAAGACACAAATCATCAAGGCCATGCGCGATATGGGAGCGCAGGTGGTGGATTTGGAAGGCCGAGCTGGGCATCTGGGCTCGGCCTTTGGGAACCTCGCACGCACGCCTCAGCCGACGTCCGAACAATTCAGCAACGATTGCCACAAGGACGTGGTTGTTTTGGATTCGGAGCGACCGATTTGGATGGAGAATGAAAGCCGGGCCATTGGTAAGGTGCACCAGCCCCAGGAGTTGTTTGATGCCTTGCGCATCGCTCCAGTTTGGGCGGTGATGAGGTCGGAAGAAGAGCGCGTTGATGAACTCTGCCGTGTTTACGGTGAGGCCGATGTGGAGGCGCTGAAACAGGCATTTATTCGCATCCGCGAAAAATTGGGCGGACTGCGCATGCAGGAGGCCATCGATGCGTTGGATGCCGGAGACCTACGTTCTGCGGCTGCCATTGGATTGGCCTATTACGACAAACTTTACAAGCATACGCGCGAGCGCTACCCTCGGGCGCATTACGAACATGTGGACTGCCAAGGGTTGAGTTTTAAGGCTGCGGCACAGGCCATACTTGCGGAAGCTGGGGAGGAGTAGTGCGTACCTTGCGTGATCAAACAATGCCCATGGACTCCATTCGATTGACTCAATTTTCCCACGGCGCCGGTTGTGGGTGCAAATTATCTCCGGCGGTGCTGCATGAAATCCTCTCCGGTGTGGACCGGTCCGAGGTTTTTCCTGATTTGATCATCGGGAATGACACCAAGGACGATGCGGCCGTTGTGGACCTAGGCGACGGCACCGGCATCATTTCGACGACCGACTTTTTCATGCCCATTGTGGACGATCCACGCACGTTTGGGCGCATCGCTGCAGCCAATGCCATTAGTGACATTTACGCCATGGGGGGGACACCGCTCATGGCCATTGCCATTTTGGGCTGGCCTCTGGGTAAAATTCCAGAAAGTGCTGCGAGTGCTGTAGTGGACGGCGGACGATCCATCTGTTCCGAGGCGGGTATTCCGCTAGCAGGTGGGCACAGCATCGACAGCCCTGAACCCATCTTCGGGCTTGCGGTGACCGGTCGCGTTCCGCTGAAAAACCTCAAAGCCAATGCTTCGGCCGTGGAGGGAGATCGGTTGTATTTGACGAAGCCGCTGGGCGTAGGTATGTTGACTACTGCTCAGAAAAAAGGCGTGGTCGAGAAGGAGGATTTGGATCTCGCCGTGCAGTCCATGCAGCAATTGAATGCAATAGGCGCCGAATTGTCCCGCATTGACGGTGTCCATGCGATGACGGATGTGACTGGTTTTGGTCTGCTCGGTCATTTGGTGGAAATGTGCGAAGGCTCGGGTTTGCAAGCGCAACTTGACGCCAGCGCGGTTTCATTGCTCAGTGGCGACCGGTTGCGTCATTACCACAGCCTGGGTTGTGTGCCCGGCGGCTCGAAGCGCAATTGGGCGAGCTACGGACACCATGTGAGCGCAGTGGAAGGGTTTGATCGAGATGTGCTGTGTGATCCGCAGACCAGCGGCGGACTCTTGATTTCTGTTTGCCCGGATTACACAGGGGAGGTTGAAGCCATTCTGCGACAGGCGCACTTGCCGTACCAGAGTATTGGGGGCTTGGTTAGCGCGCAAGGAGAGGACTTGGTTATGCTCTGACAATCTCTTTCTTGAAATGATGCGAACAAAAAAAAACCGCCGGCTCGAAGGAGCCGGCGGTTCGCCTTTCAGGACGTTTCAATTTCTGAATTAGTCTTTGCTAACAGCCAAGCTGTAGATGACCAATCCGAAGCCGATTTTGTTGATTGCGTCACCGATGTTGTAAACAACGTCCATGTTGAGTCCGATTCCATCAACGAAATCGTACCAACCGTCGGTGCCGATCATGTAACCGAGTGGGTAGATGCCCCAACCGATCAAGACGAACTTGCAGAGGATGTTGTGTGCACGCTGAACACCAGCAGAAGACTTGTCAGCCAACGCTTTCGCTTCACCGAACATGATTAGGTACACGATGTAGAAGTACGCGAGACCAGAGAACAAGCCCCACATTGCTGGGCCGGTTCCAGTGGTGTAAACCGCCTCTCCGAGGTAACCTGTAACAAGCATCACAACTGACGCCCAGATCAATTTCCAAAGCAAGCCTGTTTGTGCACCGGCTGCCTTCAAAATCAAGTAGAATTCAACGCACATCAACGGAACTGTTAAGGTCCAGTCAACATAACGGAAGAACGTTGGTGACTCACCTACTTCGCTCCAGTAGTCGCGCATGTAGTAGTAGTGTACAGCGGCAATGAAGGTGATCAAGCCACTGACCAACAAAGAAGTTTTCCATTTTCCTTCGACCATGTTGATTGAAAGGAAAAAGAATGCAGAAGCTGCCATCATGGCCATGCATCCTACGAAGAACGTAAAGCCTACGTAGTCGTCTGCTGGCATCGCTTTAATTGCAGCGAGAATAAAAGAAGTCATGTGTTTGGGTTTTGGTTACTGATAGATATCGTGTCCTGAAAACATCGAATTAACATCTGCTAACAGAGTTTGTTCAAGGCAATCTAGAAAATGTTAAACAATCCCAACAAAAAACCTGCTAAAGTTATGATTTTAAGCTGTTTATAAGTTCGAAAAGTTTGTGAGTTGGCAGGCCCATGACGGTAAAATAGGAGCCTTGCATCCCGGTGACACCAGCGAATCCGATCATATCTTGTACTCCGTACCCCCCTGCCTTGTCATAAGGATGGTAACGGTCGATGTAGTGTTCAATCCAAGTCCGATCAAGGGTACGAAAGGTCACATCGCAGGTGTCAACAACAGAGCGAATGCCGGATTGTTTCGTGGTCACGGCAATGCCTGAAGCCACAGTGTGGGTCCGACCGCTCAATCGCTCGAGCATGCCAATTGCCTCGTCCCGGTCTCGGGGCTTCTGCAGCACCTCGTCGCCAAGCAAAACGACCGTGTCGCCTGTGATCAACACATCGTCCGGTTCTAGTTCTTCCCAATACGCCTCGGCCTTCAACCGCGTGACGTATTCTGCAATGGCAGGACCGGTGATTTCATCGGGGAAGGATTCGTCGACGTCTTTCAGCCAGGTCACTGGCGCAAGTTCGAGGCCTTTGACCAATTCCAACCTCCGTGGCGATTGGCTCGCAAGGATGACGCGCTTTCCGTTCAAATGTGGGTACAGCATGGTGCAAAAATACCGGTTGCAGAGCGCCCATCCTCCCAAGGCGTCGAACTACCTTTGCGGCTTCACAACGACGCCCATGCAGCACCAACGCATCCTCATCCTCGATTTCGGTTCCCAGTACACGCAGCTCATCGCCCGCCGGGTGCGCGAGTTGAATGTCTACTCGGACATCATTCCTTGGAATAAGTACGAATCTGTACCCGAGGATGTCAAGGGGGTGATTTTGAGCGGTTCCCCGCACAGCGTGAGGGATGAAGATGCACCTCGTCCGGACCTGTCCAACATGCTCGGGCATGTTCCTGTGCTCGGCGTCTGTTACGGAGCTCAGTATCTGGCTCAGACCCACGGCGGCAAGGTGGAGGCATCGGACTCGCGGGAGTACGGCCGGGCCAACCTCGCCCACGTTGATAGCAGCAATCCACTGCTGAAGGGGATTTCTCAAGAGTCGCAGGTATGGATGAGTCACGGGGACACCATCCTGTCCATAGGGGATCAATTTGAAACCATTTGCAGCACCCACGATGTCAAATTCGCCGGGTTCCGCGATGTCAACCGAGCGGTATGGGGCATCCAGTTCCACCCTGAGGTTTGGCACAGCACGGAAGGTCCTCAACTCCTCAAGAACTTTGTCCAGGACATTTGTGGTTGCGCAGGGGATTGGACGCCGGCGAGTTTTGCCGACGAAACGGTCACTAAGTTGCGCGAGCAAATTGGTGAGGACCGCGTCATTCTCGGTCTCAGTGGAGGCGTAGACTCCACGGTCGCTGCGGCGCTGTTGCACCGTGCCATTGGCGATCAATTGCACTGCATTTTCGTGGATAACGGGCTGCTCCGAAAATACGAATTTGAAGAAGTGCTCGCGAGCTACGAAGACATGGGCCTGCAGGTAGAAGGCGTGAGAGCGGGTGACCGATTTCTCGGCGCGCTGGCCGGAGAATCAGATCCAGAGACGAAACGAAAGGCCATCGGAAAGGTATTTGTGGATGTCTTCGATGATGCGAGCAAGCAGGTCGAAAACGCGCACTGGTTGGCCCAAGGAACGATTTATCCGGATGTCATTGAAAGCGTCAGTGCCACCGGTGGTCCTTCTGCGACGATCAAGAGCCACCACAACGTAGGCGGTCTCCCGGACTACATGAAGCTAAAAGTAGTGGAGCCTTTGCGTCTGTTGTTCAAAGACGAAGTGCGACGCGTCGGTAAGGAGATTGGTGTCAAACAAGAGATTCTCGGTCGCCACCCGTTCCCGGGGCCAGGTCTAGCCATTCGCATTTTGGGCGACATCACGGCGGAGAAGGTGCGCATTCTTCAGGACGTCGACCGCATCTGGATTGACGGTTTGAAAGAAGCCGGGCTGTACGATGAAGTGTGGCAGGCTGGTGCCATTTTGCTTCCCGTCCAAAGTGTCGGTGTGATGGGCGATGAACGCACCTATGAACAGGCAGTGGCCTTACGAGCAGTGACCTCGACCGACGGTATGACGGCGGATTGGTGCCACCTGCCTTACGATTTCCTCGCCAAGGTGTCCAATGACATCATCAATAAAGTCCGCGGGGTCAACCGTGTCGTTTATGACATTAGCTCGAAGCCGCCGGCCACCATTGAGTGGGAGTAATCGCGAGCGATGATTTGCATTCCTGCTGAAATACCCCGAGAATTGTGTGCCATCGACGATGAGTTGAAGGCCATTTACCACAGCAATAATTCGGTGTGTATATGGGTTTTCAATTCAGTGGATGCAAGGGACCGGTTCTTCAAAGAGACGGCCGGAATGAACAAAGATGAACGAACAGCGCACTACGATGGACATTACGCTTAAGTCGGTGGTCCGAAAGGTCCTGACCCTCGTGGTCGTGGCTGCCTCGTTGCACTCCGCTTGGGCTCAAGCAGAATATACGGTTCTGCCAGGGGATACGTTTGCCCGCATCGCACGGGCCCACGACGTGACGCTCACGGAATTGCGGGAGGCGAATCCCGGTCGGAGTGAGGCGCTCTCGCCGGGAGACATCGTGCGCATTCCTCAGCCCATGCAGCTCACGCGGGTGATGGGCTCAGTGGCATCGGGGAGCGCCCTAATGCACACCGTTGAGGCGGGCCAAACCTTGTACTCCATTTCCAAACTTCACGGAATTTCAGTCGAAGACCTGGAGGCGTGGAATCCATCTGCTGCGGCGGGATTAAGCATCGGAGACCAATTGGTCGTAGGCCCCGGAGAAGAAGCGGTTCTTGCGGAGGCAACGCCTACATCCTTAGGTGCGCCGGAAGAAATCTTGGGAGAATTGCCGAGGCTCCGGCAGGATACCTTGCGCACCCTGCTCATGTTGCCGTTTCTGCTCGAGGCTGATACAGTTGAAGGAGGAGGGTACAGCGCGAAGACCAACCGACTCCGTGAGATTTCGCTGGAATTCTTGCATGGAGCGCAGTGGGCGGCTCAGTTATTGAGTGATTCCGGTTACACCGTTTCGCTGCGCGTGGTGGATACCGAGCCCGATTCGTTGGGGGTGCACCTTTGGACTGAAGGCGATTTGGAGTGGGCAGATGTGGTGCTCGGGCCATTGCGCAAAGCACCGCTGGATTCAGTCAATGGGTTGCTCCGGCATTCCGTGGTTCCGCAGTGGGTGTTGACTCCCCAGGATCCTTCGGTTTGGGAAAAACATCCCCTCGCGTTCAGCATGGGAGCAGTGCACGAACCCGGGATGCAAGCGTTGGGTGCTCTGGCCGCCCAACAGCACGATGGAGATACCGTGATGATGTTGGAAACCCGAGGAGTCGATGCTGCTTTAGAGCAAGCGTTTCGGGAAGGGTTCTTAGCCGCGGCTACGGACAGCACGCACTTGCAATCTGTACCCGCCAACTCCCAGTTTGCCGACGGCTTGATTGCGGAACTGGACACATCAAAAGTCAACCCCATCGCCCTGCCTGCTGGCAAATCAGCGCAATCGCTTTACGCGTACGTTCAAACGGAATTGCAACTCGCAGATTCATTCCCGGTTCACGTGTATGCGAATTCCGAGTCCCGGGAGTTTGATTTCTTGGAACGCCGTTACCTCAACCGAGCGCATTACACCGTTCCGCTCCATACCCAGACCAAATGGAATGACGAGCAAGTGGCGGGGCAAATCGAATCCTTCCGCGAGGCGTACGCGACCGATCCGTCCATGTACGCTCTCATCGCGTTTGACGCGGTCATAGAAAGTGCGAGATGGCAAGGGTTGCCTTGGCCCATACCCGCCCAGGCGCATTATCAATTGGATTGGCAATGGGATGCCACGAGGAAGCGGCATATCAACACCCACTGGTCGTTGGAGACCATGCGTGACGGAGCTTGGGTTCCGGTGGATTAAATCCGGTTGTCGACGATGTTCACACCCGGGAACTTTGCCGGGTCAAAAGTGAAGGTGTTGGTAGGAACCTCGGCCTGGGGCTTGAATGAACCGACATCGTAGGTGACATCCGTGCCTTCGCGGCCTTTCACAATAGCCCTTCGAAGTTCGAGGTCTTTCTCGCTGATGTAGAGTTGGATGGTGTGAAAGGGCTTGTCGTCACCAGCGAGGGGGTAGAGGTTGATCTGGGTCAATTCCTCGCCATTCACCGTCGCGGTTCCCTTCCATTCGTTTTTGAAGTCGTCTTCCCAAATGGTGAAGAGCTTGGATGGGTCCATTCCATCTTCTGCCATCATCTCGGCGTCGTCTACGTAACAATCGTTCACAGCAGGCTCGTAGGTCCAGATGGTGACGCCGTCGGAAATGATGAGGTAGTCGCCGATGTCCAGGCTGTATTTGCTGCCATCGACGTATATGGTTCCGGATTGAGTGGCCTCGAAGTCGGAGACCTTATCCACCATGGTCGATGTGTACGTGGCTTCGATGGAACCGTAGGATTTGGCCTGTTCGCTCAACTTGCTCAACAGGGCATTTGCGTCCTGTGCCCATCCCCAAGTCGCAAAACCCAGGGTCAACGTTGCGGCAACAATAACTTTCATGGTGCGAAGATGCTTCATGCATCTCCCTTCTGCAACATCTGTTCCAAACTCATTTCATCGGGCACGAGCACTTTGCGTGCTTTTGATCCTTCAAAAGGACCAATGATGCCTGCGTCTTCGAGTTGGTCGATGATGCGGCCGGCACGGTTGTAGCCGACTTTGAGTTTGCGTTGGAGCAAGGAGGTGGAGCCCTGTTGGTGCATGACGATGACCCGAGCAGCTTCTTCGAACATGTCGTCGCGTTCGTCGTCGCTGATGTGGCCTGATTCCCCGTTTCCGCCCTCGGGTGTGTATTCTGGCAGTAAGAATGCGTCGGGGTAGCCTTGTTGGCTTCCGATGAATTCACAGATTTCCTCCACTTCTGGCGTGTCGACAAACCCGCATTGGATGCGAATGAGGTCGTTACCCGTGCTGAGGAGCATGTCACCGCGGCCGATGAGCTGGTCGGCACCGCCAGCGTCCAAAATGGTGCGGGAGTCGATTTTGGATGTGACACGGAACGCAATGCGGGCCGGGAAGTTGGCCTTGATGGTTCCCGTTATGATGTTGACCGAAGGCCGCTGGGTCGCAATGATGAGGTGAATGCCAATGGCACGGGCCAACTGCGCCAATCGGGCGATCGGCGTTTCCACTTCTTTGCCCGCCGTCATGATGAGGTCGGCAAATTCGTCCACCACGAGCACGATGTAGGGGAGGTAGCGGTGGCCTTCCTCTGGATTCAGTCGTCGCCGAATGAATTTCTTGTTGTATTCGGCGATATTCCGGCATTGCGCATCCTTGAGCAGGTCGTACCGCTGGTCCATCTCGATGCACAAGGAATTCAATGTGGCAACGACTTTGGAGGTATCGGTGATGATGGCCTCTTCCGAGTCGGGCAGCTTGGCGAGGTAGTGGCGCTCGATGTGGTTGAACAACGTCAATTCCACTTTTTTCGGGTCCACGAGTACAAACTTCAGTTGGGCAGGGTGCTTGCGGTAGAGCAGGCTGACCAACATGGCATTCAGCCCCACGGATTTACCCTGGCCGGTGGCACCGGCCATGAGGAGGTGAGGCATTTTGGCCAAATCGAAGACAAACGTTTCGTTGGAAATGGTCTTGCCAATGGCAATTGGAAGCGCGGCGTCGGAGCTATTGAATTTGTCAGAAGCAATGAGCGCGCGCATCGAAACGATGTCGGGATTGGAGTTCGGTACTTCAATCCCGATGGTGCCACGGCCTGGGATGGGCGCGATGATGCGAATGCCCAAAGCGGCCAAGCTCAACGCGATGTCATCCTCTAGGTTCTTGATTTTCGAAATGCGAATCCCCGGTGCCGGTACGATTTCGTACAGCGTCACGGTTGGTCCGACTTCTGCGGTGATGCTTGAAACCTCGATGCTGAAGTTGCGCAAGGTCTCGATGATGCGGGTCTTGTTGGCATCCAATTCTTCCTCGGTGACCTTGACCTTGCCGTCGCCGTGCTGAACAAGCAAGTCGATGTTGGGCAGCTCAAATCGACTCAAGTCCAAAGTCGGGTCGTACTCGCCGAAATCCTGGACCTTTTTGTCAATTTCATCACCGGATAACTGGGTTTCTTCGTCGACTTGCTTCACCTCGAACGTGATTCCGTCGGTTTCCGATTTGGGCTCAGCAGCAGGCGTTGGCGGAGCAGGGGCCAAGGGTGGTGCAGGCGGCAACGGTTCCTGTGCTGGTTCTGGTTCAGGGGGGGCTGGTGAGGTCTCCTGTTGGATGTCTTCCAACAGTTCATCCAAAACTGCATCCGAGGCATCGTCTGCATCGAAAATCCCTTCATCTTCGGCAGCTGGCTCATCCACGATCTCAACGGAATCCGTTTCAGGCTGCGTGGTTTTCCAGACCTCCGCTTCTCCGTCTTCCGAAACGAACCAATTTTTGAGGCTTGCTACTGAAATCGAGGGGAGGGTAATGTTGCCGAATGCCGGCTGCAGGTGGTACGCCGCAATGGCGGCGAGTACCGTGCCGAGGGTCAGTCCGCTGCCGAGGGTACCGAGGTAGAGCAAGCCGAGGTCCGTGGTGAATTGGCCCGTCGCCCCGATCCAATGGTCCCATGCGCTGTTTCCCCAATTGTCTGACAACGTAGCGGCATATCCGCTGACCCATGGGGTGAAGATGCCCCAGAAGAATGCGTAGCGCAAGGCAGCCCAATGCGAGCCGATTGCATGTTGGGTAATCAACGACCAACTCCAGCGCGCCAGAAGCAATGGCAAGGATAACGCTCCGAGACCCAGCCCTTGGCGTCCCAACCAAAACGCGAAATGCGCACCGCCGCCGCCGAGCCAGTTGTGGTAGGGTTCGCGGCTCGCCTCTGCAGACGAACCGGATAAACCTTCTGCTACAAGCGCATAATCGCTGGCGCCCGTAAAGAGGCCGGAGACCAAGGCCACCACCATGAACAAAGAGCTAGCGAGCAACAGCACACCGGAGGCTGCTTTGACCCGCGGATCAACGCCCCATGTTTTCACCGCTTGAATGAAGAGGCGTGCTTTGCTTGGTTTGGTAGGCTTTTTTTTCGGCGTAGCTTTCGCTTTGGATGTGGGCATGGCGGGTCGGACCTTGAAGCAAATAAAGCTAAGGCCCGAAAGGCCCGGCAGACGTGGGAAGGAGGGTAGCTTTTCCACGTTGAATTGTTGGGTTTGGCAAAACCCCTTGTAAGGTCGTCAGGATTGGTTATATTTGCACTCCAATTTTCGAAAGATGGCCAAGAAAGGCAACCGCGTACAAGTGATTTTGGAGTGCACAGAGCACAAAGGCTCTGGCATGCCCGGAACTTCCCGTTACATCACAACCAAGAACCGGAAGAACACTCCGGATCGTATCGAATTGAAGAAGTTCAACCCGGTGTTGCGCAAGTACACCCTCCACAAAGAGATTAAATAAACTGAGCCATGGCAAAGAAGACAGTAGCATCGCTCCAGACTGGTGGAGGTAAGCAGCACACGAAAGTGATCAAGATGGTACGCAGCGCTAAGACTGGTGCCTTCACTTTCCGTGAGGAAGTCGTACACAACGACGACGTAAAAGCTTGGTTGGACCGCGACTGATCGCGCTCCAACGCACAGAATTGGGCCGCACTCCATTGGAGACGGCCCTTTTTTTATCCCTTAACTTTCGCAGAGCATGAGTTTTTTCAAGCGCATATTTTCCGGAAAACAGAAGGAAAGCCTGGACAGCGGGCTCGAGAAATCACGCACCAACGTCTTCCAAAAGCTTTCGAAGGTGTTCACCGGCCGCCGCCGCGTGGACGAGGACTTGATGGATGAATTGGAGGAGGCGTTGATCACCGCGGATGTCGGGGTGGACACCACCATGAAAATCCTTGGTCGGCTGCGCAAGCGGGCACGTTTTGAAGCGTATGCGGAGGTCGATGAGCTCTACGCTATGCTTCGTGAGGAGATCGGTGGACTGTTTTCAGAAAGTGAACAGCCTTCTGCAGGTGTGGCCTTGTCGGATTCCGACCAACCCCATGTCATTATGGTGGTGGGTGTCAACGGTGTAGGGAAGACGACGTCCATCGGTAAGTTGGCTTGGCGGTACAAGCAAGCCGGTAAGCGTGTATTGCTCGGTGCCGCGGATACATTCCGTGCTGCGGCCATCGACCAACTCAAAATCTGGTCAGAGCGCGCTGGAGTGGACATCATTGCCCAGCATATGGGCGCTGATCCCGCAGCGGTCGCATTCGATACATTGGAGGCCGCGGTCGCCCGCAATTCAGAGGTGGTCATCATTGATACCGCCGGACGCTTGCACAACAAGCGCGGACTGATGGAGGAATTAACCAAAATTCGCCGGGTCATGGATCGGATTATCCCGGGCGCTCCGCACGAGGTACTTTTGGTTTTGGACGGTTCGACAGGACAGAATGCAGTGGAACAGGCGAAGCATTTTACCTCTGCAACGGACGTGACTGGATTGGTCTTGACCAAGCTGGACGGCACAGCGAAAGGGGGAGTCGTCCTTGCGATTTCCGATCAATTGAGCATCCCCGTGCGCTTCATAGGCATCGGTGAGAAGATGGAGGACTTGCAGGATTTCCAAGTGATGGAATTCATCGATAGCTTGCTTCCCGCTGACTGGGACGGACAAAACGCCTGAATACCATGAGAACCCGATCGACAAAACCGCGCAAAGTCAATGTGGTGACTTTGGGTTGCGCAAAAAATATTTACGACTCGGAGGTCCTGATGGGGCAACTTCGAGCCAACGAATTTGAGGTTGAGCACGAATCCAAAGCAGATGATGCAGGCATTGTCATCGTCAACACGTGCGGATTCATCGAAAGCGCCAAGCAAGAAAGCATCGACACGATCATCCAGTTTTCGGAGGCTAAAAAGGCCGGGTATGTAGACCGTGTCTATGTTACTGGTTGCTTGTCTGAACGCTACAAAGACGAATTGCAAGAAGGCATTCCTGAGGTGGATGCCTGGTTCGGTACGCGCGACTTGCCGCGCTTGCTCAAAACCCTGCGGGCGGACTACAAAAAGCAATTGGTCGGGGAGCGGTTGCTCACGACTCCAGCACACTATGCATACCTCAAGATTGCGGAAGGATGCGATCGTCCGTGTGCGTTTTGTGCCATCCCGCTCATGCGGGGTAAGCACGTGTCCACGCCGATGGAGGACTTGGTCGCACATGCACAGTCGCTAGCGGCCAACGGTTCGCGGGAATTGATCCTGATCGCTCAGGACTTGACGTACTACGGCCTCGACATTTACAAGAAGCGCAAGTTGGCTGAATTGGTTGACCGGTTGAGCGATGTGGAAGGCATCGATTGGATTCGACTGCATTACGCATTCCCTACAGGCTTCCCCATGGATGTACTCGATGTCATGGCCAAAAAGCCAAACGTCTGCAACTACCTGGACATGCCGTTGCAGCACGCTTCGGATGACATGCTGCGCGCCATGCGACGGGGCATCACCCAAGAAAAAATGGACCGCCTCATCGGCGACATCCGTGACCGCGTGCCGGAGATTGCGCTGAGAACGACCTTGATTTGCGGATTCCCAGGCGAAACGCAAGCGCACCACGAAGACATGCTGCGCTGGACAGAGCGAATGCGGTTTGAGCGCGTCGGTTGCTTTACCTACTCACACGAGGAGAACACCCATGCCTACACCATGCAGGACGATGTGCCCGAGGAGGTGAAAAAGCAACGCGTTGAAGAAATCATGACCCAGCAGGCCGGTATTTCGTTCGAGTTGAACCAAAAGTTTGTGGGTACCCAACAACGCGTGCTGATCGACCGCATCGAAGACGGCGAATGGGTGGGACGCACCGAATGGGATTCTCCCGACGTGGATAACGAGGTGCGCATTCAAACGCCGGACGACGTCCACTTGCGCATTGGCGATTTCGTGGACGTGAGCATCGAGTCGGCTTCTGAATTTGACCTGCATGGAAAACTGGCGTGACTGCACGTACCCTGTGATGGAGCGGTTTCTCACCGTTCAAGGGGAGGGCGCATACACCGGTGCAGCGGCTTGGTTCATCCGATTGGGAGGATGTGATGTGGGATGCGCTTGGTGCGATGTGAAGGAGAGTTGGGACGTTGATGCCCATCCACGTGTGGAGGCCGGTGCTTTGGTGGATGAAGCGGTCGCATCCGGAGCGCCGATCTGTGTCATCACAGGGGGCGAGCCCGCTATGCACGACTTGGTCGCACTCACCGCTGGCCTGCAAGACGCAGGCATTCGCACGCACATCGAAACGTCAGGGACGCACCCATTGACAGGCGCATGGGATTGGGTCACCTTTTCGCCCAAGCGATTCAAAGCGCCTTTGGACGGTATTTACACCCGAACCGATGAGTTGAAAGTCATTGTGGTGAACCGGAAAGACCTGGAGTGGGGCCAAGCACATGCGGGCAAGATGTCCAAAGGGGTCCGACTTTATTTCCAACCAGAATGGGACCGAAGGGACCAAGTGCTCACTTACACAGTAGAGTACGTGCAAGCCCATCCAGAGTGGCGGATCAGTTTGCAGACCCACAAGTATTTGGGCTTGCCTTGAGGCGGGTCAGTTGACCAACCGCAATTTCAAAGTTGCTGACTTCGGCTGCGAACGACAGCACAGAATCATTCCTGCAGCCTTTTCCTTTTCGGTCAATCCGCTGATTCCATAGGGCTGGACTTCACCCTCTAAAACCTGCGCTTGACAAGACAGACAAATGCCACCGCTGCAACTGCTCGGCACTTGGACATTCGCGGTTGTGGCCGCCTGGAGGATGCTTTGGCCTTCGCCGTGCATGGTGAACGACTCGGAGCCGCTGTCCTGTTCGATTTCCAAGGTGCATTGCGGTCGTTCGGCCTTTTCCGCAACTGCGTGGGTAACCCGTGATTCGTGGCTCAAGGGGCGATTGGTGAAATGCTCCGTGTGCCGCTGCGCCATCGAAACATTCAATACATCAAGGCCGCGGTGTACCTCTTCCATCATGCCGTGCGGGGCGCAAATCAAGAAGGTGCTGTTCGCCAAATCCGGATGGGGCTTAAGCCATTGGACAATCCGCTGCCGGGTGATACGGCCGGCAATGGGATTGGCGTGGTTTTGCGATTCCGTGTACAGTTGGTACACCGAACAATTCGGGTGCTTTCGCAGAGTATCCAATTCCTTCTTGAACAATCGCCGGCGTTCGGATCGGGAGCTTTGGTACAAGGTGAATCGATGCCCAACTTCGCTTGAAAGCGCCCGGTGCATGCAGCTGATGATGGGCGACATTCCAACACCCCCGGCAAACGCAATGAAATGCTGGGGCTCACGGTCCCATTCGGGTTTCCAAAGCACATTTCCGAAGTCCATCATGTCCAGGACGTCTCCGGGCTGTAGTTGGGTGTGAAAGAACCGGCTTGCTTCTCCGCCTCGCACATTCTTAACGATGAACTCCAGTCCTTCGCGGTCTTGGTGGGCGACGGAATAGGTGCGGCGCAATCGGTCTGCTGTGGGCAGTGAGAATGTCACATATCCACCTGCAAGGTTCTGTTGCAATGCAGCATTTGGCTCCACGGGTTCGATGCGCACGCGGACGGCCTCAGGCCCTTCCCTCCGAATGCTTTGGACTTCCCATTTTGCGCTCTGCATACCCCTTCAATTTTCGAAAGGCCATAAAAGTTCGCAGAGAAGTGGAAAATCGCAAGCCGGCGTCCACGAAGGCGTTGGGACTGGGCGTGGGCTTATTCGGAGCTCCGGTTCAAGCGCTGAAGCAAAGCGGCCAAACCGATCTTATCAATCGGTTCATAGCCAGGCGGAAGGTCAAAGTGCTTTCGGCTCCATGAACTGCGGTGCGCGGGACGCGATGCAACAAGGACCAAGGTGTATTGCACCGGGCCATCTGTAACGGCGACCTGCCCTGCTGAAGCACCTTCGGCCCAAGGATAAGGCGGCATTCCCCAAGGAAGCGCCTCTGCAACCACAGGCGCGCATCGCTCTTCCAATTCAACGGCGTTCCCAAGGAAGTGAAACAGGATGTGGTAGCGGTCAGCGCCGTGCCGGCCCATCCAAATCCGTTCAAAGCTGGTTCCTTGCTCGAGGATTCGCCAATGCACGCCATCCGTTTCGTATTGGACAGATTGCGGGATGTAATCCCAATCGCCTGCTTTGACATCCTCCGCCTCTACGGTGAATTCGGCCGTTCCGCTCCATTCGCTCTGTCCAAGCGCCAGGGTGTTGGCTGCGGCTACGGCAAGGATGAAGAACAGGTGTTTCATTAAAAGAGGAGGGTGGTCATGAGTGTTTCGCGCACCTTTTCCTCATTCACCAGCACAAAGCGTTCCAGTTTTTCGTTCAGTGGGATGGCGGGAGTTTCCATGGAGCCCACCACGTTCACAGGGGCGTCCAGGTGAGCGAAAAGTTCTGAGCCAATGCGTCCGGCCAATGCTTGGGCGAATCCATTCGATACGGGCTCCTCCGTGACGATGAGGGCGCGGTGTGTTTCCTCGATCCGCTCCTGAATGAGGTCAAAGTCAACCGGACTGATGGTGCGCAGATCCAAAATCTCCACGCGGTCTTCGAGCCCTGCAGTCGCGGCCTCCGACCAGTACACGCCGCGTCCATAGGTGATGATGGTGCAGGTGCTTTCGCCTTGAGCGCGCACTTGACGCACCATGCGCCCTTTGCCGATGGGGACGCGGTAATCCGCGTCGGGTTCAATGACCTTGGCGGCTTCGGTTCCGGGGATTTTTGACCAATACAGCCCTTTGTGTTCGAGGACGACCACTGGATTGGGGTCGTAGAAAGCGCTTTTGAGCAAGCCCTTCAAGTCCGCGCCGTTGGATGGGTAAACCACCTTGATACCCCGGATGTTGGCCAATACCGATTCGATGCTGGAGCTGTGGTACGGGCCGCCCGATCCGTATGCGCCGATGGGTACGCGAATCAGGCTGTGGATGGGCCATTGTCCATTGGAAAGGAAGTAGCTGCGGCTCAACTCGGTGAATAGTTGGTTCAATCCGGGCCAGAGGTAATCGGCGAATTGCACCTCGACAATGGGGCGGAGGCCTGCGGCGGACATGCCGGCCGTGGAGCCGATGATGAAGGCCTCCTGAATGGGTGTGTTGAATACCCTTTGGTCGCCAAATTTTTGAGCAAGCGTCGCTGCTTCGCGGAAGACTCCGCCCAAGCGTCCTCCGACGTCTTGACCGTACAGCAAAGCTTCGGGATGGTCGGCTAAGATTTCCTGCATGGCGTGCAATGCGCAGTCCACCATTAAGGTAGGCTCATCGTCCGTACCCACGCGTTTGCCGGATTCTGCGGTAATCTTCGTCGGAGCCATGGCATGCTGCGCAAGCAACAGAGGGTCTGGCTCATCGTGCGTTTGGGCGCTTTCAAACGCCGCGGCGACGTCAGTGGCCGCTTCCGCTTGCAGTTCATCCAGCGCCGCTCCTTCGATGCCCAAACTTTCGAGGCGTTTCCGCAAGGCGAGCAACGGATCGCGTTTGGCATGCTCCTCGAGGTCGTCTCGGTACCATTCTTTGCGAACGCCGCTTGTGTGGTGTCCGAGGAGGGGAACATGGGCGTGCACCAAGACCGGTTTTCGTTCGGTTCGGACGTGGTTGAAGGCTTCGATCATGGCCAACATGCTCGCCTCCGCGTCGGAGCCGTCGACCTCGATTGCCTTGATTTGGGGGAAGGCCTTGACCAATGTCGACGCGTCATTGGATCGGATTTCTGAGGCGTGAGCTGAAATGTCCCACTCGTTGTCTTGCACCAACCAAACAATGGGCAATTCGCGCAAATCAGTCATGTGCAAGGCTTCGCTTACTTCGCCTTCCGTAATCGCCGCATCACCGATGGAGCAAACGACAACTGCAGGTGCTCCTCCGCGCTCTTGGGGCAGTCCTTGTTGTTCGCGGTATTGGAGCCCCAGTGCGACTCCGGCGGCGGGAATGGCTTGCATGCCCGTGGCACTGCTCTGGTGAGGAATGCGCGGAAGCCCTTCACGATTCAACGAAGGGTGGCTGTAGTACGTTCGCCCACCGCTGAAGGGGTCGTCGCCTTTGGCCAAAAGCTGCAACATCAATTCCTCCGGTTGCATGCCCATGCTCATGAGCAAGCAATCGTCCCGGTAATACGCGCTGAGAAAATCTTGCGGTTCAAGCAGGCGACCCGTGGCCCACTGGATGGCTTCGTGACCGCGAGAACAGGCGTGCACGTATTTGGACGTCAGGCGCGCATTGGCTTCGTACAAATCACTCATTGCCCGGGCCGTGCTCATCGTTTTAAATGCTTCAAGCAGAGCCTTTACGCCGGTTTCGAGGGGAGAAGTGTCCTTCATTTTTCGTTGATACGGTAAAGATAGCGCAGGCAGGATGGGTTACCTTCGTTGCGATGCACAACACGGCTTGGAAATGGGAAGGGACGGGGAATGAGTTCATCCTGATGGACCGGCGAAATTGGGCTGAGTTGCCCGATGCCGCCATCATTGCATCAATGTGCGATCCGGCCAGTGGAGCAGGTGCGGACGGCGTAATTTTCTTTCGACCTCTGAATGAAGAGGAGCCTACATACCCATGCTATGCTTGGGAAATGGACTACCTGAATGCTGACGGTTCGCGGTCCTTTTGTGGCAACGGCAGTCGAGCCCTTTTTGCCTTCCTGCGTGAAAAAGGCTGGATGCCTCCGGCGGGCGGTACGCTGCGCGCATGTGACGGTTCCCACGCCGTAGCCTGGGACGATGTGGCAGCCCTTCCGGGTGTCGCCCTCCGACCTGTGCAGCCTCCGGTGCCTACTGCTGACGGCGCCACATTTGTGGATACGGGGTCTCCGCATCATTTGATTTTCGCAGTGGATGTGGATGCCGTGGATGTTCAATCCCGCGGGAGCGAGGTGCGCTATAGCCCGGCCTACGCTCCCGAAGGCACGAATGTGGATTTTGTTGAGGTGGTCAATGCCGAGTGCCTGAAGATGCGTACGTATGAACGCGGCGTGGAAGGAGAAACGCGAGCCTGTGGTACGGGTGCGGTGGCCGCGGCCATTGCAGACCATGCGGCACGGGGCGGAGCCCTGCGAAGAGAAGTGATCATGCCGGGAGGGGTCTTGCGGGTCGAGATGAATCCGCCAAGCGAAGAGGAGGGCGTCTACAATGGCGTTTGGCTGTTCGGAGCGGCAAGTCAGCTGTTTCAAGCGGCTTGGGATGGGGTGAAATGGACGGCGCTGTTAGTGGCGCTTTTCTTTGCAACCACTGCCACGGCCACTGGCGACGGCCAATCAAATTGGACGGATGAGGTGCAAATTTCCATTCTGACGGGTTCACCCGGTTCGGATCTCTACAGCGCTTGGGGCCACACGGCCATTCGGGTTTATGATCCCGGGCAGACGCCCCCATCGGATTGGACGTACAACTACGGCACGTTTGAATTTGGCGAAGGGTTTTACCTCCGATTTATGCGCGGGGAGCTGAACTACCGCTTGGCCAAAGCTCCCTTCTCCTCCTTCCAACGGGAATACATGCACTACGAACGGGCCATCTTAGAGCAGCCTTTAGCGCTTGAACCTTCCGACGCACGGGCTGTGGTGGAGTTTTTGGAATGGAATTACCGGCCTGAAAATCGGGTCTATGCCTACAAGTTTTTTGAAGACAATTGCTCCTCCCGGGTCTTGACAGTGCTGGACCAAGTGTTCGGAGAGCGATGGGATCCGGGGTGTGCAGCGGATGCGGCTATGGGAGTCACCTACCGGGAGGCGTTGCGGCCGTACATGCACGGAGACCGATGGATTGAAGCGGGGATTGATTTTATTCTCGGCCCACGTGCCGATCGGCTGATGCCACCCTGCGGCTCGAGCTTTCTACCCGACGGGTTGATGCAGCAACTGCAGTTGGGAAGGCTGGACGGTGTGCACATTGCCGAGACGCCGGAGGAGTTGCTTCCTCCCCAGCGTGGTTGGTTCCGCACCGTGTCGTTGTCCCTGTGGACCCGCCCGAACCTCTGGCTGGGCTTGTTGACGCTGTTGACCACGCTAGCGGCCATTCGTCGCTTGATGCACCACCGTTTGGGCGCTCGGGTTCCACGATGGGAAGAACGGATGGGCAAGGTATGTTTGGCTATCGCCGGTCTACTGGGGACCTTGCTCCTTGCCATGTGGACCCTCACCGATCACCGGGATACATGGGCCAACTTGAACCTGCTGTGGGCTTCGCCATTGATTGCCTTGTTGCCATTGTTGAAAGGGCAAGCGAGAGAATGGTTGCGATGGGCGTTGTCGGTGGTGGTTGTGGGCTTCTTGTTGCTCAGTAATTTTGCAACCCAGCACATTCCCTTCACGTCCATGTTGATGGGGTGGGCTGTTTGGCTTTGCCTCGATCCCTGGATCTTTCCGTGGAAGACGGGTACGGGCCCATTGAATGCACGATGAAACGACTTTCATTCACATACCCGCTCGCCCTCTGGGCTGTCGTTGGTTTCCTGGCCCTGTTGACAGGCTGCCAACGCGAACCTACTACGTGGACCGTGGATGTCGCCCTGCCATTGATCGACGACGGCTGGAGCTGGACGGACGCCATAGAGGGACTTTCCGAGGATTCTGCCCTCCAAGTTGAGCAAGGCACTCCGGCCATATTGCGTTACCAAGGGGCAGTGGCTAATTGGGAAATTGCGTCGTTGACTGAGCTTCCTGATACCATCGTGGCGCAAGAGTTGACTCCTGAATTCAACGGCGGTCCCTTTCCCGTGCCGCCGGGTGCTGTGCTCCTCGATACAGAAGAAGACATCGTGTTTGCAGGCATCGATCAGCAATTCTCCGGCATTGTCCTCTCGGCCGGCCGCATCGAATATTTCGTCGAAAGCTCGACGAACGGTTATGTGGACCTGCAATATGACTTTCCAAGCGTCACCATCGACGGCGTACCCGTGGAGTTGAAGGTGGTGTTGCCGCCAAGCGACGGTGTGGCCTTTCAAAGCGAGCAGGGCACCATCGATTTGGCCGGAGCTGTCATTGATTTGACTGGTGTCTCTGGGAACGAAATCAACCGCATCGCAAGCCATTTGGTCATCGGCACCCCCAGCGATATCAGCGACACGGCGCAAGTCTATGGTACGGACAGCATTCGCGTCCAAATGCACTTTCAAGGCATGTTGGTGGAACAGGTTGCTGGTTACTTTGGTCAGGAGACCGTGGCGTTTGATGCCGAGCAACAGGTGTTCCATCCCAATGATTTTCCGAGTGGGTTTCTGCAGATCGAACCCACGCGGGCCGTGCTGCAATTCCGCAACACCATCGCAGCCGACTTGCGGTTGCAATTGGATGCACTGAGCGTGGATGGAATGGCCGTGGGGCATCCGGCATTGGGTGTGCCGCAGTTGATTGCCCGCGCCGACTGGTCAGGGGATGAAGTGGAGCCGACGGTATGGGAGATGGACCTGCTCCAGACCGGACCGTCTATTTTCGAAATGCTTGGGTATTTGCCGCAATTTGTTTCCGTTGACGGGGAAGCCCGGTTGAACCCGCTCGGCGATGTATCAGGCGGTCAGGATTTCTTTGATACGCGCCAACCCCCTCAGCTCTACCTTGACTTAGAGTGGCCGCTTGAGGGCGCCATCGAAGACCTGCGTGTGGTGCGTTCATTGGAATGGGGCGGAGAGGAATTGAAAGGCTTCGAAGGCGAGCTGATTATGCGCGTGACCAATGGATTCCCGGTGCAATGGAGCCTCCAAGGAACCTGGGCCTATGCCGACGCTTCCCTCGAACCCGAAGTATTTACCTTGGGTTTGGACGCGTTCCCCGGGAGTGAGACGGCAGAAATCCGCATTCCCATAAATGAAGCTCGGCTGGCGTCTCCGGCTGTGCTGTCGATTGAAGCGGCCATGAAGTCCGATGGACCAGTCCAATTCACCGGCGTAGAGCGAACGCGGTTGCAAGTTGCGGTGGAAGGAACCTACAACGTCGAGGTGCAATGAGGTGGGGAATGTTCATAGCGGTGATGTGCTGGATGCACGGGCTAACCGCCCAACTCGACTCATTGGTCTGGGATGCTGCTGTTTGGGGGCAACACCGTTCCAATGCCTTGGACCACGAACTGGGTCGGCTATTGGTGCGAGGAGGAACCATTGACCGGTCTTTGGTCGATGCGGCTCGTTCCGCCCAAGGCAATGAAATGGGAGCATTTGGTTTCTCCTCCGGCGCAGTGGTTAATTGGCAGAGTCTCGAAACCTGGAAGGAAACAGAGGCGCACCTGTGTGGGTCGTTTGGGCTGAGGAGCTTGGGGGATGTGCGTTGGACCCCGGAATTGTTTGACCTCGTTTTTACGGGGAATGCGGGGCATTTGGGGCGATGGGACGTACTGGACGGTTCACGTTTTCGAACGTCCACTTGGGCCCATGCGGCCATCGGACTGGTCGGGAAAAACCAAAGCAGGCTCGAGTTGGGTTTGGTTCACCGGCTGAATTCGATCGATGCACGCATTCAGAATGGCCACTTTTTCGTGAACGAAGGGGTGGATTCCCTCGCGGGATTTTTGCGCGGATACGCCGGCTGGGCAGAGCGAGGTGAATGGGGAATGCTCGTCAATGCGGAATGGCATTTTTTGAGGGAGGAAGCGCCATTTGCTTTTCACTTACGGGTGCAGAATTTGGGATTCGTGATCGGACCGGAATGGACGCAATTGTCCGTCGACACCCTGATTGAAACAACAGGCCTGACGCTTGCTGGTCCGGGTTTGTCGGTCGAGGCAATCAGCGAATCAGATGGCGTTGAAGACCTGTTGACGGTGGTCTCCCAGCCTTACCGAGTGCGCTGGATGCCGGCTCGCCTGGATGCGTCGTTTGAATACCCGCTTGGGCCGCGTTCGGGTTGGGACATTCAAGCCCAGGTCGGCGACTGGATGCCGGTGCCAAGGGCGATGACCGGTTACCGCCGTGCGATTGGAAAGCAATGGCAAGCGGGCGTCCAGTTGGTCGCTGGCGGATGGGGGCGGCTCCGGCCTGCTGCGTGGGCTCGGTGGAGAAAGCCTGGAGAACACGCATGGATGCTGTACATCGAAGATCCATTCGGCTGGGGGTCAAAGGCCGCTTACGGACGGGGAATTACCCTCCGTTATCAAAACTTATAATCCAGGACAGCACCGATTGACGAGAACAAACGACCTTTAGTGCATGAACCGAAAGGAACTACACCAACGCGCAGGCTGGACTGCTGGCAACCGATTGCAAATCATCGCAGGACCTTGTGCGATTGAGGGAGAGTCCATCGCCATGGAAGTGGCTGAAGGGGTTGTCGAAGTGTGTGAGGCCCTCGATTTGCCCTTGATTTTCAAAGGCTCTTACCGGAAAGCCAACCGCTCGCGATTGGACAGTTTCACAGGCATCGGCGATGAAAAAGCCTTGGAGATTCTGGCGGCTGTGGGCGAACGGTTCAATGTACCAACCACCACAGACATCCACGCTGCAGAGGAAGCTGCCATTGCTGCCGAGTACGTGGACGTCCTGCAAATCCCGGCTTTTTTGTGCCGGCAAACCGACTTATTGGTCGCTGCAGCCAACACTGGGAAAGTGGTCAACATCAAAAAGGGGCAGTTCCTCTCGCCAGAGGCCATGCAGCACGCCGTGGTCAAGGTGCAGGAATCAGGCAACGACCGCGTGTGGCTCACGGAACGCGGGACTATGCTCGGCTACCAAGACATGGTCGTCGACATGCGCGGTTTTCCTGTCATGGGCCGCATGGCGCCGGTCATCGCGGACATCACCCACAGCTTACAGCAGCCCAATCAAACTTCAGGCGTTACAGGCGGTCGTCCCGAATTGATTGCGACCATCGGGAAGGCAGCAGTTGCTGCTGGCGCCAACGGCGTATTCATCGAGACCCATCCCCGCCCAGGGGAGGCGCTTTCAGACGGAGCGAACATGCTACCGTTGGACCAACTTCACGAATTACTCACCCAGTTAAAGCGCGTGCATGCAGCGGTCCAAGCGGATTAAATGCCTGGCCGTTTCGGCGGCATTGTTGTGGGCTTTCGCCGGTTTCGCTCAAACGGATACCGTAGAAGTGCGCATTTACGGCGGACAGCGCGACGATCGGGGGCTTCGGTTGATCGAGATGGCCAACGGTGACGTTGTCGCTCTATCCTCGTCAAACAGCACCACCGATGAGGAACCGCACGCTTGGGTGCGGAGGTTTAATGAGGAGGTGAATGTTGTGTGGGATGCCACTGTGGCCGATGCCCCATTGCTTCAAGCACAGGATGTTGTGGAACACGGTTCAGGCCTTCTGACCATCTTGGGAACACGCTATGCCAACGCTTCGGCGGCATACGATTGGGGATGGTATACGCTAGACGCCAATGGCGTTCAGACCGGAGAATCGCATTGGGGAACGGAGTCGTGGGATTTGCCCAGCCGGGTACTCCACCGCAATGACAGCCTTTGGACCTTGGGCACGAGCTATGCAAACGGGACGGGAGACCTGCATTGCACCTTGCACACGTGGACCGCGGGTGCGTGGGCATTGGCCAGTCAGTGGAGCGTCGAAACAGCCGGCGAAGCTTCCGTGGTCGACGCGGAGTGGTTTGGTTCGCGGCTCGCCGTATTCGCTGCCATGGACGGAGACGACCACGCAGCGTTTTCAGTGCTCGACCCTCTGACCGGCGAGGCGGATTGGACCTTTGCCACGTCGTTTGGGGTGCCCACCACCGCCCAAGCCTTTTCCGTCCAAGATTCAACGGCAGCTTTGCTCATTAACGCAGCAACAGACGACGGTGTTCGCCTAGGTTTCGTGTGCCTCACACTCGAAGGCGATACCTTGCTCGAAACCATTCCGGGGTCGGGCGTCAACATTGAAGGCCGCGACATCGCGTGGTACGGCCCAGAAAATTTCGCCACGATCGCGGTGACGGAAGAGTTGGGCCTTGGAGGGCAGGAATGGCTTTATTCGCGGTGGACAAGCGGAGGTGTTTGGCAAGGTGGTCCCACATTTGGTTCGCAATGGGACGAAGTTCCCTCAGCCATCCTCCATGCGGCCGACGGTCGGTTGTGGATGCTGGGTGCAACAGACGGTTATTCAAACGGACGTGACGACGCCTACCTGCTTGTGGCACCATCCCCAGGGGTTGGCAACAACGAGACGTATTTCAACGAAGAGGTTAACATTATCGAGAACGCTGTATCGATTGGTGACCCAATCGATCCATCATCGGTTACAGTATTCCCCAATCCCGCGCGCAATGAATTCACCTTGTCAGGGGTAGGGAATGCCACGAAGTGGAACTTGGTGGATGCGTTGGGACGCACTGTGGTTTCCGGGCAAGGTGCGGGGGGCGATGCGTCTGGCCTGCCAGGCGGCACTTATTGGTTGGTTCTTGAATCTGCGCCATCGCCCGCTGTGCTCACCCTTCAAGTCGCAACGAGATGAAAGCGCACCCGTCTTCGTTATTGGTAATTGCAGCCTTGGGTTTGTGCTTTTTGCAAGCATGTGGGGTGCAACGGATCTGGGTTGGTGGATCAAAATGTGAAGTCTCTGCTGGATCGGTAGATGACTTCTTTACCCAAGACATCCTCCCTGGGATGGAAAGCAACTTGCGAAAGCAACGCATCTACTTTGTCGTCGGTTCGGCTTCATCTGGTATGGCCGAGGAAGGTCAATGGACCCTTGCTGTGGATTCTGTGCTCGTGCCCATGAGGCTTAGAACCGATGAACTTGGCGCTTGGCAGTGGTCAGGTGGACGCAATTTTTACCAGCCGGTCAGAGAAGGAGTGATGGTCACGGAAGAGGTGGAGTTGGATGCATCGGGGTTGGATCCAAAAGAATCATCCTATTTGATTCAACGATGGCAAGACAAATGCATCGCTCTGGTGCTGCCAGAAGTACGGCACATCGGGACCGTCGCCATGCCGTAAGGCGGAAATTTTGCTTTGGCACATCGCACAAATCAGCGTATCTTTACGGTCGCTTCAGCAGAAGCACAGCCACGGGGGATTAGCTCAGCTGGCTAGAGCGCTTGCATGGCATGCAAGAGGTCGCCGGTTCGACTCCGGCATTCTCCACTAAAAAAAACGGCGTACCGATGGGTGCGCCGTTTTTATTGAGCCCCTAGGATGAAGCAAATGTGTGTTCATTCGTTTGTATTGGTTGCCGTATATTGGAAATACCAAATTGTCACGCGCCATGCGAAAACTCATCTCCCTCAGCGTTGTCATGCTGTTGTTTCCCTTGCTCGTCTTCAGTCAAGGGTACACCTTGACGTTAGAAGAACATGCGACCGACATCATCGAAGGCCAAACGACGTACCGCATGTATGTGGACATGGTCAATGGAAATGACTTTCTGACCTCTGTATATGGGGGACCGGCCTATCCGTTGAGCATTTCGACATCAACGGGCTCGTTTTACAACGACCCGTTCGGTAGTTCCAAGGCAGATGGGATTAATCCAGCGTTTTTTGCATTTTTCCCAACGCTGGTAGGCGACAGTTGGATTACCATTGGCATTGAGAGCCAACCCATAGGGGACGAGGTCGCCATTGGAGTGGTAGAAGATCCAGATCAGCCTTTCGTGGACTGTTTCGCGTCCGGATCGGCCATAGACGGTGAAGATGTTTTGATTGATTCTCCAACTGGAGGTGCGTGGTACGTACTGAACGGCACCCCCAATGGACTGCCAGACGAGAACATGCGCGTCTTGGTAATGCAAATGACGACCGACGGAGAAATCTGCGGAACCATGAAATTCCAAATCTTCGAAAACGGAAACGGTCAGGAAGGCGATCTCCGTTTCTCCTACGCCTTTTGCGGGATTGGAACCTATGACCCAGTCGTTTTTGGATGTACAGATTTATTGGCATGTAACTATGATGTTTCTGCGACGGGGGAAGACGGTTCATGCGTCTATGATGGCTGTTATGGATGCACCGATTCCGAAGCTTGTAATTACGATGAGACTGCAACGCTTTCTGACGAATCATGTGATTACTCTTGTATTGGTTGTATGGATGCCTGGGCGAATAACTATGACCCAGATGCTACTGTTGAACATAGCGGCTCATGTGTCTATTGTTCGCCAGGGACTTTCATACTGCAGATCGAGATGGCTGATTCAGGCGGAGATGGATGGAATGGTTCTGTTTACTCCATTGATTCATCGAA
This sequence comes from uncultured Flavobacteriales bacterium, assembly GCA_938074325.1. Lineage (GTDB taxonomy): Bacteria > Bacteroidota > Bacteroidia > Flavobacteriales_D > Sanyastnellaceae > UA16. Next base: position 30,908 of record CALJFZ010000021.1, read on the forward strand.
TGAGACTGTCTTCATTTCAGGGAACTATGATGATGCGGCGACGTACATAGGTGGTGTTGGAATTGATTTTCAATGCCTTTCTCCGGGATGCTACTCGTTTGTTCATGGTGGCGGAAGCGCTGATGGTGAAAACAGCGTAGCGATCACAGACCAATTTGGGACCACCTATGTGGATGGATTGAACAGTGGCGTGAACTGGAACATCGATTTTGCCCAAACCGGGGTGTGTGGCTTCGAGGGATGCACTAACTCATTTGCTTTGAATTATAATATCTCCGCGACGACTGATGATGGATCATGTCTACTGCCTCCCTCTAATAATTCAATTTTTAGTGCAGCGCCCATAACGTGTGAGCAAGCATTATCAGGTTCCTTATTGAATGCTACAGATGAAGAGGGATTGGTATCTGGGTTGGGTGATAATCCAATTGAAGTTGGAGGGGTTTGGTATGTGTTTAATGCCGATGCTAATTATCAGGTAATGATGAATACATGCAATACGTATACCTCTTTTTTAGACGACCCAGTGTTAAATACGAATTTGCACGTCTTCATTGAGAATTCAGATGGAGAACTTATTCAGGTTGTCAATAATGATGATAACTGTGGGTTAATGTCAAACTTGTCTTTCCAGGCCAGTGTAGGTGAGGATTATTTTGTCCATGTTAGCCGTTCTTCAATAGACGTTGCCGGAAGTGAGTTTACCTTATATGTTTCTTGTTTGGACTGCTCCGATGGTACAGATGGTTGCGGAGACATCTACGATGATGAGGGGAATTGCCTCAACGACTTCGACGGTGACGGCGTATGCAATGAGTTTGAATTCTTTGGATGCACCTTTGAAGTGGCTTGCAATTTCAATCCGACTGCGACCGAAGACGACGGTTCGTGCTATTTCTACTGCCCAGGCTGCACCGATGAGGCGGCCTGTAATTATGACGCCGGGGCGATCCAAGAGGACGGGTCGTGCGAGTACCCGGTGGATTGGTACGGGGTGGATTACGTGGATTGCGACAACGTCTGCCTCAATGATAACGACGGCGACGGAGTCTGCGATGAGGATGAAATTCCGGGATGCACGGACGCTGTGGCGTGCAACTTTTTCGCTGAGGCGACCGACCAATTGATCCCTTGTGAATACCCTAATGAAGGGTACGATTGCGACGGCAGTTGCCTCAACGATACGGACGGAGATGGGGTATGCGATCTCTTCGATGCCTGTCCGCTCGATGCCGAGAACGATGCCGATGGGGACGGTGTCTGTGGGAATGATGAGGTGGAAGGCTGCACCAACGAAGCAGCCTGTAACTTCAATCCAGCGGCCACCGATGATGACGGAACATGCGAGACCATCCAACTGCTGTGCGGCGCGATGTATTTCAATTGCGATTGCACATGCCAATTGGATGCCGATGGGGATGGTATTTGCGATGAAGAGGAGGTGCCGGGCTGCCAAGAGCCTTCTGCGTGTAATTTCAATCAGGAGGCAACGGACAGCGACGGCAGTTGCGAGTGGAATTCGTGCGCAGGGTGCATCTATGCTTTTGCCTGTAATTTCGATTCAGACGCCGTGTATTCGGATGGTTCGTGTGAATTTGGTACTTGCCCGGGATGCACCGATCCCACCGCTTGCAATTTCAACCCAACCGTCAGTGAGGACGACGGCTCGTGCACGGTAAACGACGAATGCGGCCAGTGTGGAGGTAGCGGCCCAGAAGTAGGCTATAGTTGCGATGGCAATTGCCTGGATGAGGATCAAGATGGTGTTTGCGATTTTGATGAGGCCGGATGCACGGACGCAAATGCCTGCAACTTTGCACCTCTGGCCCAAGAAGATGACGGCTCGTGCACCTATCCAGAAACCTGTTTCGACTGCACAGGTGCTTGCCTCGACGAAAATGCCAATGGTATCTGCGACTGCGAGGAGGTGTACGGATGCACCGACAGCGAAGCCTGCAATTTCCAGCCTGCAGCTAATGTGGACGACGGTTCGTGCGCGCCTTGGGTGTATGTGACCGGGGGCTGCTACAGCGAATGTCCCACTTGCCTGGGGGTGTTGCTCAACGATGCAGACGGAGATGGCGTGTGCGACTCTGCAGAAATCGGGTCCTGCACGGATGCCGAAGCTTGCAACTACGACGCGTGCGCCACGGATGATGACGGCAGCTGCTTTTATCCGGAATGGGGCTACGATTGCGAAGGCAATTGCACTGTGGATTCGGACGGAGACGGCGTTTGCGACCCGGAGGAAATCCCCGGCTGCACCTACAGCGGCGCGTGCAATTTCGTTCCAGAGGCCACAGAAGAAGACGGCTCCTGCACCATAGCCCTAACGGGGTACGATTGCGACGGGCAGTGTTTGGCGGATGACGACGGCGACGGGATTTGCAACGAATTCGAGGTTCCGGGCTGCACGGATTCTACCGCATGCAATTTCTGTCCCGCTGCGACGGAAGACGACGGATCGTGTTTGTACCCGCCCAATGCCAACTACAACTGCAACCTCGAATGCGTATCGGACACCGATGGCGACGGGGTGTGTGACGGACTCGAAGTTCCCGGCTGCACGGATTACACGGCGTGCAATTTCAATCCGTCGGCAACTGAAGAAGACGGCTCGTGCACATGGCCCGAACAGGGTTTGGACTGCGACGGCGCGTGTCTGTTGGATATGGACGGTAATGGTGTTTGCGACGACGACGAATTGACTTTGCTCCTTTTGTTCTTTAATTCCGGAGGGCTTTGTGGACCGGGCACATACTGGAATGAATCGAGCGGTCAGTGTCTTGGCGCTGACGACTGTCCTATGGATTTTGACGGCAATGGAGATATCGGGTCCGGAGATTTGTTGCTCTTCTTGGCCCAATATGGCTCTTTGTGCCTGGAATAAGGAATTGCTCTTATCGCCCCTCCACGTGCAACACACGTGAGTAGCGCTTTAGGCTGCGGAGGGTGAAGAAGATCGCAAAGGCGACGAGCAGTGTGTATTGCCAAAATGGAACGAGAATCTCTGCCCATTCTTCGTCGCCGCCCACAGCATTTTTGCCAGCCGATATGACGGCCAAGCTGACGAAAATCGCGAAGAAACCATTGTATTCGCGCTTCAGGACGTTGCGCAGGGAGAAGTCCACGTCCGGCTTTGTCCACCTCAGGTTGCGAGGCCAAAACGAGGGGACGACGACTGACCAATCCAAGTAAGTCTGACCGAATTTTCCGCGTAGGAAAGCCTCCTCGGCGAACATGATGCGTTCGTAATACAGCCAGTAGATTAAGCTGCAGACCACCACAAACCAAATGTTGCCCACATAAACCATGATGCCCAACCACATGAAGTAGTTGCCGAGGTAAAGGGGATGGCGCACGAGGCTGTACATGCCCTTCGTGTTGAGGACTTCGGCAATTTGACCATCCTTGGTGTTGCGGCCAGAAGTGCCACGCGGTGTGTAGCCGATGGTCAGCGAGCGAATGTATTGGCCGAAAAGGGAGATGGCGATGCAAACCCACGCCGCAGTCGAATCAAACGTCTGGAAGTACGTGTCTTGTTCGAATCCGATGATCGCCGCCATGAAGACGTACAACAAGAGGGGGAAGAAGGATCGGCCCTTGAAAAGCCAATTGCCAGTTTTCTCGAATTCTTCAATCAACGCCATGTGCGAACCAATGCTTGTGAATGGGCCGCAAGATAACGTGGGAATCAGTAACGAATGATGACGCGCGAGCCGGTGTTGTCTTCCAGCGATTCAGTGCTCAACACGGTCATCCAATTCGCGGATGATGTAAGATCACCATTTTCACCGTTGTCGCCGTTGAAACATCCGTCTCCTTGGCAACCGATGCACGCTCCTGTGCCGCCGAGTCCACCGCTTACCTCTGCAATGACTTCTCCGTTGAGAACGAGTTGGGTCACGCCGGCGTCGGCTCCATTGGAGGCGGGTCCGCAGTCCCAGTTTGTCCAGCCTGTCAGGCCAGGGTTGCAGGTAATCAGCTCACCGCTGTCGGAGCCAGCGTCTGATGCGATTAATTCTAAGACATCGCCTTGAGCCAAGTTGTAAATCATGCTCACCACTTTCAGCGCACGGCCACCTTGTCCGCCGGTAGCATCACACAGGTTGCACGACGATGCGCCCAAAGTCTGGCCGCAAATGTCACCTCCGGAGCCTCCAGAAGCTCCCCACAGTTCGATGGATACTGTTGCAATTGCTTCAGAGATAGCGAATGTGGTTCCATCGGTGTTGCTGTCAAATACGCCATGAACAGAGGGGGAGAATGCCCCTCCGCCGCTCAAGTACGCTATAAAGTCTTCTTCTGTGCCGGTATTTCCCAATCCGAGCCAAACGTCGTAAGCACTCGCCCCATCGGCCCCTGCGGGTCCTTGCTCGCCTTGCGGTCCTTGAGCACCGTCTGCACCAGCTGGTCCTTGCTCGCCTTGCGGTCCTTGTGCGCCGTCTGCACCTGCCGGTCCTTGTGCTCCGTCTGCACCTGCCGGTCCTTGCTCGCCTTGTGGTCCTTGGGCGCCGTCCGCACCAGCGGGTCCTTGCTCACCCTGCGGTCCTTGAGCGCCGTCCGCGCCAGCGGGTCCCTGCTCACCTTGCGGGCCCTGATCACCGTCCGCACCTGCGGGTCCTTGCTCTCCTTGCGGTCCTTGAGCGCCCATTAAACTCATCAAGAAATCCGATGCGGACCCTTCGTTCCCTGCTTCAAGCCACAATTCATAGGCGCTCAATCCATTGACACCGTCCGATCCGTCCGCTCCGCTGATGTCTACTGCACTGTAAATCGTAGAGTCTTGAAGAAGCAGGTAAAGCGTGTCGCCTTCAATGGAAAGCCATTGCAATTCGTTGGTCGTCACCGAGTCATCATCGACGTAGAGCAGTTCTGCTGCATCCGGTTCGAAGGCAGCACCGTAGATACCGAGCATCGTCAGGAAATCCACGTATCCAATCGTTCCGTTGCAATCGCTATCGGGATTGTACGGGATGCTGTCACACGAAATCGTTGATTGCGCCTGCGCCAGAGGAGAAAGGCCAATGCACAGCGCTAGGCTGAACAATGCAGCCAAGTGTAAGCGATGAGATTTCAAGTGGTTTGGTTTTGGTAGTTGAACCTGCAATATAAGTATTTTTGCTCTCTATCGCTAGATTTGGCGGTTCAATTGGGTTTCTATGGTGTTCGGTCGAAGTTACTCAGCCTTTGTTTTGTGTTTTGACGAATGTTTAACCAAAACAAATTGATGTCGCCTACGTGCCAATTTTCGCGTTGCAAAACGCGTCCAAAAGGAAGGTCGGGTTCATGGATTTGCAGTACCCCGCGGTCAATGTGAGCTTCGATTGACTGAGGAAAGGCATACCGCATCTGGGATAGTACAACGCCCTGGTGTGCCTCCGAGGTGTTGGTCCCAGCCAATTTCCAAGTCACGGGATGGGTGCACATCGGGGTCTTGGCATTGGCTTCAAGCCAATCGGGGAAGTAGCCCTCACCATATGACATCCATGAGCAGACGCATCCTGTTTCATCAGGACCCGTGCAGAAAGGCAAGGTCTCAAAGTCGCTCGCGTAGTAATCAAACCCTGGACCATAGGCGACGACCAATTGTTCCGTGAGCGGCTTCCCGTCGAAAAATTCTTGCAACAGCCAGCGCAAGTGCCAACTCCCTTGGCTGTGCCCTGCGAGCACGATGGGGCGTCCGTTGTTCCAGTTCTCGAGGTAGTGAACAAATGCGGCGCGAACATCTTGATAGGCGAGTTCCAGCGCATTCCAGCTGGTGCTGTCTTGCCAGGTAAAGACGCCAATGTGGGCTTGGCGGTACCGGGGGGCGTACAGACGCCCGCCCACGTTGAATGCGCTCGCTTGCAGGCGCATGGGGTATTTGTCGATTAGTCGGTTGACGCGTTTGTTGTCCAAATGAGCATTCCAATGGTCTCCTCGGAACAATTGGGTCGGATGCAAATAGAATACGTCCACCTCCAATGAGTCCTGTGCAATGGCGTCCGAGGGCATTTTTTTCGGAACGGCATCGGATGCATCGGTTCGTCCTGGAAGTGAGAGCCAATCTCCGTGGTTGGCGTAATTGGGAGGGGTGCCTTCTTCCCAGGATAACGTGGCCGGATCTTGGAGGCTGGCACATCCACTGGCCAGTGCAATGGTCGCTGCGAGAAAAAAGAATTGGTGCTTCAAGTTGGAGGGCATATGGCCGTAACAAGACACCCGAAGGTTTGTTGCGTTTGGATGTCGCGAGGTCTTGCGTAATTTAAGCGATGAACCGAATTGCCATGAAAACATTTTTTCTCCCTGCCTTAGTCGGGATCATGCCCATGATGCTCTTCGCGCAAAGCGATGCGTTGTACGATGTAAGTGTAGCCCTTGACCCGCTTGAGGTGCGCATGCTGCCCATGAATGAAGACCCCCAGCAGGATGCTCAGCGCACGCTGCGGGAAGCCTCTGGATGGAACACGTGGTCCGAGGATCGTCTGACGTGGCGTGCGATCATGAGCGAGGCGACGGGGTTGCCTCACCGTGCATTTGGGCCGGCGCTCGCGTACGAAGGAGCGACAGTAGAAGAAAAGGCGGCAGCTTTCGCCGCGAATGATTTGGCCTCCTTTGGGATTGATTTTGAGGGTGAATGGACCACGGAGTCAAAAATGGGGAAGCACACCTGGGCACATGCTCAGCAATACGCCGAAGGCATCCCTGTAAAAGGCGGTAAGCTCGTCACCAAGTGGTGGAACGGTCAATTGATCATGTGGGGCGCAGACTGGTACCGCGATGTCCCACAGGATGCGGATGAATTGCTGTCCCCGTTGGCCCAACAAGAAGCCGTTACTGCAGGTGTCAGCTTCACAGAATGGGGCGATGTGGAAATGGGTGAATTGTCTTGGGTGAAAACCCGAACGGAGGAAGGTTCGTACGAGTGGCATTTGACGCGGACGTGGATGGTGGAAGGGCGGCAAGGGACCATCCCTCGGCGCTACGAGACGGGATTGGATGTGCAGACCGGCGAAATCGTCTGGCGACAAAACCAAGTCATGCACATCGACGGTAAGTGGGGTCTTCCTGCCATGAATGGAAAACCCGATCGTGCGGTTTTACGCATGGGAATGGACCGGCCTGCGCCGTCCATGCCTATGGTCATCAGCGGCGAAGTTTCATCGAGCGTTCACGAGTTGTATCCTTACCAAGCAGAGGCAACGCTCGGCATGCCCGCCCTTGAATTGGCGTTTTCAGGAGAAACGGTATTCACCGACGTAGACGGAGGATTCATCACCAACGAAAGTGGACCGCAAACGGTTGGTGTCGATTTGACTGGCCGCTGGAGCACTATCTATACCAACGGTGTTACTCCATCATTCGATGCGGAATTCACTGACGGCTACAACGCTGTCGACTTCTCGGATCTGGGCAATGTGAAGGAGCGTTCAGCTTACCGCTCGACAATTCGCATCCACGATCATATGAAGGCGTACATGCCTGACTTCACAGACCTCGATTTCTCGCTTCCCACGAACATTGATGTGGCCGGCGAGTGCAACGCTTTCTATGACGGTCAGAGCATCAACTTTTACGACGTAGGAGGTGGGTGCAATGCCACCTCACTCATTGCCGATGTGGTATGGCATGAGTACGGTCACGGCATCAACGGCTACTACTACGCGAGCCTCGGCGCAGGATTCAACAACGGCGCCATGAACGAAGGCTATGCCGATCTGTGGGCCATGAGCCTCGGGGACATTGCGGAAATTGGTAAAGGGTTCTACACCGACAACGAAGATGGCATCCGCGTTTACGACGAGGAACCGAAAGTGTACCCACAGGATTTGGTGGGGGAGGTTCACGCAGACGGTGAAATCATCTGCGGCGCCTGGTACGATACCCACCTCCTGATGGGAGGAGATTGGGATGCCACCATGGCCCTCTTCATCGATGCTTACCCAGGTCTTCAAGCCACAGCCCCCAACGGGAGCGAGGGACAAGCGTACACCGACGTTCTCTTGGACGTATTGCAGGCCGACGACGACGACGGTGATTTGTCCAACGGAACGCCCAACGACATGGCCATCGTTGAAGGCTTTGACATCCATGGCATTTCCATCTTCAGCTACGCCGAAATCGATCACAACTCGGAGGAGTTTGTTCAAGCGGAGTCGACCATTGAAATCGAGGCAGAGACATTCATTGTCTTCCCTTACAACTTGTACTTCGACGCAGTGAACCTCTGGTACCGAACAGAGGAGGGGGGGACGTGGTCCCAAGTGGCCATGGACAACCCCGACGGGAATGCCCAATTCACCGCTGAAATTCCTGCTCAGGCGCCCGGAACGGTGGTGTCGTACTACATGGGCATCACGGATGACTTCGGCGGCCTCTCAGCGGTCACGCCTTTTGCTGCTGCGAACGAGAGCTATCCGAATTTGCCGTACCATTTGTTGGTGGGAGTTGAGCCGGTTTTGATCAATGATTCCGATGAGTACTCCGACTTTGGAGGCTGGACTACGGGCATTCCGGGGCAAGACAATGCCACCACCGGCATTTGGGAAGAGGCGATCCCTGTGGGTTCTTATGCGGAGGCCAACGACCCCAGCACCATTGTGGCACCGACTCAGGATCACACCTTGGGCATGGCCGGTTATGCTTTTGTGACCGGGTTGAACCCCGGTGTGAACGACGGCATTGGTGTGAACGACGTGGACGGCGGAAAAACCACATTGCTCAGCCCTGTCATTGACTTGACGGAATTTGAAAACCCAGTGATGGCTTACTGGCGTTGGTACGTAAACGCGCCTGCCTCCGGAGCCAACCCGGCTTCTGATTGGTGGCAAGTGGAGTTGTCCAACGACGGCGGCAACACCTGGCAGTACCTCGAAAACACGCTGCAACAAGACATCTCATGGCGTCGAAATGCGTTCAGAATCGCTGAGGTGATTGAGCCCACAGACGCCTTCCGCATGCGTTTTATTGCTTCGGACAGTACCACCATCGGCGAGTACCTCGACGGCGGTTCCTTGATTGAGGCCGCGCTGGATGACATCATTTTGTACGACCTCGCGAGCGGAGAATCGGTGGGAGAGGTTGGCGATGCGTTGGTGATGGGGTACCCCAATCCAGCGCGCACCCAAGTCGAGATGCGTGGTTGGATGCCCGGCGCCACATTGCGATGCTACCAAGTGGCCACCGGTAAATTGGTGAATGAACTGCGAGCGTCCGGTGTGACAACCGTTTTGGATGTGCAAGGATGGGCCCCAGGCTTGTATGAAGTGGTTGGTGCTGACATGGAAGGTCAGCAAAGCCACTGGACGTTGGAGGTCGTTGACTAACGATTCTGCGGGTTTTTCAGAGTCACCGGGGTCAAATCTCGGTCAGATCTGAAGCGGCAATCCAGCCGGTGTTGCCGTTGGCAAGCTGAATTTTCCAGTGGGCGCTGGAGCGGTCTGTGACCGTGACCTTCGTGCCTTCATGCAACATGAAAAGGGTCATCCCTTCGTATCCCGGCTCGTTGCGTACAGCTGATTCCATGGCCATGACAATGGCGGTTTTACTGGATTCGATTCGTTTCGCGGAGGTGCGAGTGAGCAGCATGCTCGACAGGCCCATAACGAGAAGGACGCCTGCTGAAGAACCAAGAAGTCTGCGGTTTTCCACTCCCTTGGCCCAGAGCCTCCATGCCAATGCAACGAAGCCCAGGGTCCATCCGAATAACATGATTCGAGCCCACAATTGAAACCTTCCCGGGGCGGTAATGCGTTCCCAGATGTCCGTGATGCCATTGGAAGGCAACGATTCGATTCGGTCCTTGATTTGGGCATTGGCCAGGACCAAATTGGTTCGAACATCTTCATTCGATGGAGAGAGAAGGGCAGCGCGCTCATAGTGCAAGATGGCCGGCCCCCAGTCGCCCGACTTGTAATAGGCATTGCCCAAGTTGTACTCGCTTTCGAAGTGCATGCGCTCTTCCAGAATGGATTCGTATCCGCTGATGGCAGCTTCGTAATCTCCTTCGCTATAAGCGGCGTTGGCGGCTTCGAAAGCGGCCTTGACATCCCCTTGGCACCAGGCGATTGTCATTGCACTTAGGGACAGGAGAAAGGCGGTGAGTAGGGTTCGGCTCATGCGTTCCATTCTTTTTCGGTTGCATCAACCAGCCGTTCAGCTGTGCTCAGCAATTCGGCGGGTGCAGGTACTTGGCCGGGTGCGTACCGCGCCATGTCCAAGGTGTCCAACATGGCTTTCCAGTCTTCCGTTTGTGAAGGCACGCGCATGGCCAGTTCATTTAGGAGGTTGGATCGTTTCATTTGGCTTGCGTTCCATTCCAACTTTGAGAGGAGGTAGGCCTCCAATCCGCGTCCCAATGCAGGGTAGAACTCGCTGACGTTGATCAAGGATTTTGCCTCGCGCAATTCTTTGCGAACTGCGTTGCCTGCGCGTCGTTTCTTGGCGCCTTTGGGATTGCGTTCCTCCTCATCCCTTCGCCGGCGAAGCAAGAAAGAAACGCCCAGTACCAGCGGCCCCACTGCCAACATTACACTCGCCCATTGTCCCCGGTTGTCCCATCGCTGGCGCGGCAGGCAGGGCCCTTTCCAATCGCTGTGAATGAAGTTGATGTCTTGGTTCAGGACTTGAATGTCTGTTTTTGAATTATAGTTTACCGTGTTCGCTCCTTCTGCCGTGTTCACGGAGACAGTCAATTTCAGTTCTTTGGATTCAAGGTCGACGTATGACCGTGTTTTTGTGCTGAACCAAGACCCTTTGGGCATGGGGAGGGTAAAGTCACCCGGCGCTCGGGGGATGACTACATAGCGGAACGTCCTGCTTCCAGATTCTCCGTTTTCGTTCACGTTGATGCGATCGATGACCTCCGGGTCGAAGACCTCAAATTCTCCAGGCCAACTCAGTTTGGGCTCTTGGATGAACTTGATATTTCCTTGTCCACTGAACGTTAGGTCATAGGTGATGGCTTCGTTGGTCCTGCAAGTCTCACCTGTTTGCTTTGCAGCAACTCGGAACTGTGCAAAGGCCCCCAAAAACGAGCTTGGAATGGGTTCGGGCAGGGGCTTCACCTCAATTTTAACGGGGTCTGCCGCGGCCGTCACATTTTGTCCATTGAAGAAGCTGGTGCGCATGTAGCCCACGAGGTCAAACCCTTCTATGACAAGCGAACCCGTTTGCTGGGGGAAAAGCACCAGCTTTTTTACTGTTGCAACGTTGTAGCGCTTGCCCGAAATCACTTGTGGCTCCCACCGGGGTTCGGGAATGTCCACTTCTTCCTTCCAAAATCCTGGGGTTTCCGGGATGTTGAACTTGCGTACATCGAGATTGTTGGCGCGATTGAAAATTTTGAAGGAGATGACAATGGGCTCACCGATGAACACCGTGCGTTTCGATGCTTCGATGATGCAGGCCACAGTGCCGAGGTCTCCGGAGTTCGGGCCAGACGGTTTGGTACCTCGGGCCGAAACCCGCAGCACAAAGGGATCACTCTTGAGGGTGCCTTTCGTCCCGTTCAGCTCAAAAGCGGGAATTCGGACGTTGGCTTTAGAGGTGACTTGGTATGTGTATGTGTAGGCAACTTCACTGGAACGGGCGCCATTGACAATGCTGGTGCTGTTGGAGGTACTCGGGCCATACAGCAGTTTCAAACCTTGAATCTGTGGTCCATCGATGCGTCGCTGCAGGTTCTTGATGGTGAATGTCAGTTGGACTTGTTCACCGGTTCGTACCGGATTGCGATTGACGCTTACTTCGAAGGCCTCTTGCGCTTGAATACTAGAAACGGAGAGCACGCAGAGCAGCAACCATTGAATACCGTTGGGGAATACGTACTTCAGCATCACCAATCCTTTTCGATTTTCTTCTTTTTTCCTTGGCTCTTGGCCTGCATGAGCTTGGCTTGCACTTCTTCTTCTCCTCGCTCCAGGCTCTCCAAGATACGTTCCATGTCTTCTTTGGAAATCTGCCCTTCCACTTGTTGAGGCTGATTTTGGTCCTGCTGGTCCTGCGGATCTTGCTGGTCCTGCTGGTCCTGCTGATCCTGTTGGTCCTGCTGATCCTGCTGATCTTGCTGGTCCTGCTGATCCTGTTGGTCCTGCTGGTCTTGCTGGTCTTGCTGATCCTGTTGGTCTTGTTGGTCCTCCTGGTTCTGCTGATCCTGCTGGTCCTGCTGATCTTGTTGGTCTTGCTGATCCTGTTGGTCCTGCTGGTCCTGCTGGTCCTGCTGGTCTTGCTGATCCTGCTGGTCCTGCTGTTGGTCCAATTGACGCAGGGCATAGGAGAGGTTGTAACGCGCTGCCTCGTTGCGTGGATTGCTTCTCAAAGCGGACTTGTATGCTTCGATGGCATTTTCCAAATCCTGCTCCATCAATAGGGAGTTCCCAATGTTGTGCCAAGCATCCGAAATCAGTGCAGAATCATCGTTGCCTTTGATTGCCCGCTGGAAAGCTTGCCGGGCTTGTTGAGCTGATTCAGGGTCTTCTAGGAGTGCCCTTCCTTGGTTGTATGCCGCCATTGCAGCCAATTCCGAGTGGCTTTCTCCTCTTGCGAACAGGCTATCGGCAAATGACGGCTCGCCAGCATCAAAGGCTTCAATGCCTTGAATGATACTGCTTTTTGCGTCGTAATCATCGGTTTGAGCATAGCTCCAAGTGAAGAAGCACCCGAGCATCCAACTGAAAAGACCAATCTTTTTGAGCGATATGGGCATCATGCTGAACGGGGTTTGAAGGTGATGTTCAGCGCACTTTCTGCGAAAATGAATGCAAGTGCGATCAAAAAGAACCAATGGAATTGGTGGGTGAAATCCGTGTAAGCAACGGTAGAAGTTTCGGTTTGATTGAGTGCATTCATTGCACCGATCACAGGGGACAAGTTGACAAACCCAATGCCTGCTTGCACGTAGGTGCCGTTGCCGGCTTCAGCGACCTGAATAAGGGTGGCTTCATCCAATGCCGTTACAATGGGGTTGCCATCGCCATCGTCCTTGAATCCCCGAGAGCGTCCAAACCGGTCGTACAATGGAATGGGCGCCCCCGATGTCGTTCCCATCCCGATCGTATGGACTTCGATTCCGCTGTCCAACACGTCCTCAGCCATGGCTACGGCGTCGTCCTCGTGGTTTTCGCCATCCGTAAAGACAACAATCATTTTGGAAGCCGGTGACTCCGGGTCGAATCCATTGGCACATACCTCAATGGCGCGGCCCACGGCGGTGCCTTGAACCGGCACCAAGTCCGTTGTCACTCCATCCAAGAACAATTTCAGTGCGCCGTAGTCGGTGGTAATGGGGCATTGCACGTAGGCGTCTCCCGCGAAGATGACCAAGCCCACCCGGTCGCCGTCCAAGGCTTTGATCAAGCGTTGGATGCTTTGTTTGGCCAAGTCAATTCGGCTTGATCCCGTGTCCTCCGCCTCCATGCTTGTGGAAACATCCAACGCTACCATGACATCTACCCCCTCGCTGGTGACTTCCTTGAGTCGCGCACCGACTTTCAAATCCAACACGCCGATCAAGATGGAGGCCAGCGCCATGCGCCAGAAGAAGAAACGCCAGCCGTGCAGCTGCGGCCGCCAATGGGGCAACAGGTCCGACCAGAGCTGGCTGTCTGCAAGTTCATTGGCCCATTTTTGCTTTTGTCGGAGTCCCCATAGAAACACAACCAACGCCACGGGTAACACGAGGAGGATGGACCACCATCCTTCGTGTTCCAACTGAACATTGGGCGCAACGCGCTGCAGCGTGTAATAAGACAGCAACAAGCCAATCCAAAAGATCAACTCCGCCAACGTCAATGCGACACTGTTGGCGAACACCTTGAATTTTCGAGGGCGCAGCGCTGTCATATCAATGTTCGGATTGCGAATTGTCGGAGGATGAACTCCAGGAGGAATGCCACTGCTGCAGCAATGCCAAACGGCAAGAATTCTTCGGTTTTCTGATTGTAACGCAGCACATTGAACCGCGTCTTTTCGAGCTCATCAATCTCCTTGTAGATCCCGGCCAGTTTTTCCTCGTTGGTGGCACGGAAATAACGTCCGCCGGTTTGTTTGGCGATTTTCCGCAGGACATCCTCGTCAATTTCTACTTCCACCCAGTCGTACTGGAATGTGTTTCCCACCTTCGCCACCGGGCTGCGGGCCTTACCAATGGTACCGACTCCAATCGTATAAACCCGGATGTCATTCAACTCAGCGAGTTGAGCAGCGTCCAGCGGCTCGATTTTGCCCGAGTTGTTGACGCCGTCAGTGAGCAGGATGATGACCTTGCTTTCCGCTTCCGAATCTTTCAGGCGATTGACGGCCGTAGCGAGGCCCATGCCGATTGCTGTTCCGCCTTCCAGTAGGCCGGTTTCTAATTCACCGATGCCGTTCATTACCACCCGTTGGTCGGTCGTCAAGGGGATCTGCGTAAAGGCTTCTCCTTCGTATGCAACCACTCCGATGCGGTCATTCGGTCGCTCGTCGACGAAGCGCGTGGCGACGGCCTTGGAGGCTTCGAGGCGGTTGGGCTCGAAATCTTTGCTCAGCATGGAAGCGGAAAGGTCCATGCTCAGGACGATGTCAATGCCTTCTCGCGTCAGGTCTTCAATGGAAGAGGAGGACTGTGGCCGCGCTGCTGCCAAAGTGAGGAGGCCAATCGTCAAGGTGCGCAATGCGTAGGGAATCTCTGGGATGCACTGAAAGCCCATTGTTTTCCAATTCAGTTGGCTCTCGGGCGATTCCCAGCTCCAGATCAATCCCGCAAAACCCTGTTTTGATTGGAAGAACAACCGAAGCCCCACGTGCACGAGCATCAGCCCTGCAAACCACAAGGTCGCGGGCGATTCAAACTCAAAATGCTGCGCAGCATAAGACAGGCCAACAGCATACGCCACCAAGGCAATCAAATGCGGTAGAAGTGTGGCCAAACTGCGCATCATGATTCTTGATTTTCGGATGCGTTCGTGGTCAATTCGACAAACCGAACCCCTTGTTCCACAACGCGGATGTGATCGCTTTGCTGAGGGTTCCACTTGGCAAACTTGACCAAATCGGTCAACGTCAGCAGTTCGAGGATCAACTCCTTTTCACTGGCTCGCAGTGGCAGGTGGCTCAGTCCAGAGCGGATTTCGTCTGTAGACCGCTCCATGGCGGGATAGTGAAAGCGTCGCTCGAAGTAGGTTCGAATGACCTGGCTTACTGCAGCGTGGTGCGCTTTGGTTTGCCCTTGCTTCCAGATGGCTTCTTGCTCGATGCGCTCCAGCTCACGCAAGGCGACGATGTGCGCAGGCTCCAATGGCATTTCCTTCTGGGGCGCTTGGACTTCATCGGCGGGTCGATTCTTCAGTCGTTTCGCTATCCAAATCGCCAGGCCGATGACGGCAGCCAACGCAAGCATCCACGGCAACCAACGCCAAGCCCGTTCTTGCCAAGTCCACGACACGCGGCGAATGTCGGCGTGGGCAGCAACTTGTCCTGGTTCGCCGGGAGGAGCCAGCAGGACGTGGATGAGCAAGGGATTTGATTCGAGGGTGTCGGCATTCCATCCCAATCGAATGGGGGGGATGACTCTGTAGCCGCTGTCCCAAGCGGTCACCTCGTAAGCTCGCTGGATGCGAATGGCAGAATTTCCTTCTGACGTCTCTATGGCCAAGGTGTCCTCGGGGAGCAACTGGAGGATTTCCAGGCCGCCGGGCACCGTGTCTTGCCACACTGGCCAGGTAAATGTGCCCGAGCCTTCTTCAAGGTCCCGGTCCGCCTGAATGCGGAGCACGGTTGGCTCTCCGATCGCAATGGTCGACGTGTCAAGCGACATGCGGATGCTTTGGCCTGTGACCGATTCGCTCATCAAGACGAAGGCGATGACCGTGCATGCTATGTGTAAAGCCTTATCCACGGCGGTCGAACAATTGCATGAGTGGTTGAACGTAGGGGCGATCCGTGCACAAAACAGCTTGGTCGACCCCCGATCGAGCAAACAGCGCTTTCAACTCTGCTTCGCGAATTTTTTCACGCTTGGCGTGGGTGGTCCGCGTGGACTTTCGTCCTGTGTAGATCCATTTGGTCTGGCCAGATTCGGGGTCTTGGACCGGTATCCAACCGATGGATGGGAGGTTTCGGTCGAGGGGATCGGTTACCCGGAGCGCCACCACATCGTGGCGCCGACCGGCTTGCCGGAGGGTTTGGTCAAACCCCTCGTCGCGGAAATCCGAAATGAGGAAGGTGATGGTGCGCTTTTTCATCGCCGACAAAAAATGCTCTAAAGCCGAATTGATGTTGGTGCCTGTGCCCGTGGGCTCCACTTCAATGAGCTCGCGGATGATGCGCAAAATGTGGGAGCGGCCCTTCTTGGGTGGGATGAAGCGTTCGATGCGGTCGCTGAAAAGGACGGCGCCGACCTTGTCGTTGTTCCCCATGGCGCTAAATGCCAGGACTGCGCTGAGTTCGGTGATGAGGTCGCGCTTGGTTTGCTGGCGCGTTCCGGTTGAATTGGAACCGCTCACATCGATCAATAAGAAGACCGTGAGTTCGCGTTCCTCTTCGAATACCTTCACGTAAGGGTGACCCATTCTGGCGGTTACGTTCCAATCGATGGTTCGTATTTCATCGCCGTGCTGGTATTCACGGTTCTCACTGAAGGCCATGCCGCGTCCCTTGAAGGCGCTGTGGTACTCCCCAGAGAAAATCCGGTCGCTTAGTCCGCGGGTTTTTAATTCAACCCGCCGTACCCGTTGAATGAGTTCGGTGGTGTCCATGCATCAAGGCACCTGCACGTTGTCCATGATTTCCGTGACGATTTGCTCCGTACTGATGTTTTCAGCTTCGGCTTCAAACGTCAAGCCAATGCGGTGACGGAGCACGTCTAATGCGACAGCGCGCACATCCTCAGGAGTGACGTAGCCCCTGTGATTCAAGAAGGCATGTGCTTTGGACGCAATGCCAAGTCCGATGCTCGCACGTGGCGAGGCGCCAAAGTTGATCAGCTGTGTGAGGTGTCCCATGCTGTAGCTGCTCGGCTCGCGGGTGGCAAAGACGAGGTCCACGATGTACCGCTCCACTTTTTCGTCGAGGTAAATTTCCTTGACGAGCTTTCGTGCGGCGATGATGTCTTCGGGTTTGACCACTTGGGTCGGTTTTGGCAATCCACCTGGGGTCAAGTTGGCGCGAACGATTTGTTGTTCTTCTGACTTGCTGGGGTAACCAATGACAACTTTCAACAGGAAGCGATCTACTTGTGCTTCTGGAAGGGGGTAGGTGCCTTCTTGCTCTACCGGGTTTTGGGTGGCCAGCACCAAGAATGGTTCCGGCAAATCGTACGAATCGGGGCCGATGGTGACCTGGCGTTCTTGCATGGCCTCCAGCAATGCACTTTGCACTTTGGCAGGGGCCCGGTTGATTTCGTCTGCGAGAACGAAGTTGGCAAAGACCGGTCCTTTTTTGACCGAGAAGGATTCTGATTTCTGGTTATAAATCATCGTACCCACGAGGTCTGCAGGAAGCAAGTCAGGGGTGAATTGAATGCGGCTGAAATCGGCAGCGATCGATTCTGAAAGGCTTTTGATGGCGAGGGTTTTTGCCAACCCTGGAACGCCTTCGAGCAAAACGTGGCCATTGCCCAACAGCCCAATCAAAAGGCGGTCTACCATGCCGGCTTGGCCGACGATTACCTTGCCGAGCTCCATGCGGAGCAGGTCGACAAACTGACTCGCTTTGCCAATGCGTTCGTTCAACGCACGGATGTCAGGTGCAGATGTTGCTGGGCCTTCTGGTGCGGCGGGCGCTGGCGCAGCGACTTCGGGGGTGATTTCAGGTGTGGATTCTTGGTCCATAATATTCAGTCGAAGTGTTTGATGACGACGTCTTGCGAATATACCTTTCGGTATTCGGTCCGGTTTGCCGGACTTCATCAAATCATGTTAAACAGCCTATGAACACGAAAAAACACAGCTTCTCCGAGATCATTGATTGCGTCCGGCAATTCCATGATTCATTCGGAATTGAAAACCGTCATGCGCCGGCGGGTGAATTGGCAGAGGCCACCGTGCGTCTGCGGCATCGGTTGATGGCCGAAGAGACGGAAGAGTATTTGGAAGCTGCGTTGAATGGCGATGCCGTGGAAATTGCGGATGCTTTGGGGGACCAGCTGTACATCTTGTGCGGGACCATTTTGAGCCACGGCATGCAGCACATCATTGAGGATGTATTCATGGAAATTCAATCCTCGAACATGAGCAAGTTGGGCGCAGACGGCCAACCCATTTACCGCGAGGACGGAAAGGTCATGAAAGGACCGAACTACTTTAAGCCGAACATTGCGTCCATCCTTCAAGCGTCACAGGCTTGATGTTGCAGCGATTTTTTGATGCTGCTCTGGAGCGAGCACGGCACGGCAAGGTTGTTCGGCTGAACGCCGTTTTCCGCTACATCTTGCCGTTCAATGTCCCACACGGCATTCGTGTTACCTCGTTCGCCGAAAATGAAGTGAGGGTGGCACTCCCGGATAAACGGGCCAACCGCAATCACCTGAACGGTATGCACGCCTGTGCCATCGCCACGGCCTGCGAATTTTGCTCTGGGCTGGCGGTTTTGGCACAGTTTGACATGAAGAACTACCGCCTCATCATGAATCGACTGGAGGTCGACTACACCCGCCGTCCCGCCAAGGGAATGTGCGAGGCCCGCGCGGTTGTACCCGATGGACTCAAGGACGAGGTGCTCAAGTTGATGGAATGTGCAGAAGATGGAGCAGCTCGGTTTACCATGCCCTCAACGCTTTACGATGCTGATGGTGAAGCGGTTGCCCGGGCCCAAGTGCACTGGCACGTCAAGGCTTGGAATGCTGTCAAATACCAGCCCACGCTTTGAGGTGGGAAACTCGCGTCGGGCCTGAATTCCGGAGCGTTTCCGGTCGTATCTTTACGGGCGAATTACACATGAGTCAGCAATGATCAACATCACCTTACCCGACGGAACGGTCAAACAAGTGGAGAGCGGCACGACCGCATTGGACGTGGCCATGGGCATTAGCGAAGGACTGGCGCGCAACGTATTGGCCGCTGAGGTCAACGGAGAGGTTGTGGACCCCCAGCGGGCCATCGAAAAGGATGCATCTCTGAACCTGCTCACTTGGAGAGACGAAGAGGGAAAGCGGACCATGTGGCACAGTTCAGCCCACTTGATGGCCGAAGCGTTGGAGGCTTTGTATCCCGGGGTGAAGTTTTGGGTGGGGCCTCCAATCGAAAACGGATTCTACTACGACGTGGATTTCGGCGAGCACACCATCACCGATAAGGACTTTCCGGCCATCGAATCCAAGATGATGGAGTTGGCCAAGCAAAAGAACCCATACATCCGACGTGAAATGTCCAAGGCCGACGCAACGGCCTATTTCCAGAGCAAAGGCGACGAGTACAAATTGGATTTGCTAGAGGGATTGGAAGACGGCACGATTACGTTTTACGACCAAGGGAATTTCACCGATTTATGCCGAGGACCGCACATGCCGCACACAGGATTCGTGAAGGCATGTAAGGTCATGTCGATCGCTGGAGCCTACTGGAAGGGCGACGAATCCCAAAAGCAATTGACCCGCGTCTACGGCATTACATTTCCCAAGAAGCAAGAGTTGAAGGAATACCTCGAGTTGCTCGAACAAGCGAAAGCGCGGGACCACCGAAAGTTGGGCAAGGAAATGGACTTGTTCCACTTCTCAGAAAAAGTCGGACAAGGTTTGCCGCTGTGGTTGCCCAAGGGTGCGGACCTGCGGATGCGCCTTGAAGCGTTTTTGAAAGATGCCCAACGGAAAGCGGGGTACGAAGGGGTCATCACCCCGCACATCGGTAACAAAGAGTTGTACATCACAAGCGGTCACTACGCCAAGTACGGGGAGGACAGTTTCCAACCCATTCACACCCCAGCGGAAGGAGAGGAGTACCTGCTCAAGCCCATGAACTGCCCGCACCACTGTGAAATTTTCAAGTCGCGCCCACGCAGTTACCGGGATCTCCCTGTGCGATTTGCTGAGTTCGGGACCGTTTACCGATACGAGCAATCCGGCGAATTGCACGGTTTGACCCGCGTTCGCGGCTTCACCCAGGACGACGCGCACATCTTCTGCACCGTTGACCAGGTTAAGGAAGAGGTGAGCAAGGTCATCGACCTCGTTTTGTACATCTTCCGCACGCTGCAATTCGACGATTTCATCGCTCAAGTGAGTTTGCGCGATCCCGAAAATCCGGGCAAGTACATAGGGGAAGATGCCAACTGGGAAAAGGCCGAAAAAGCCATCCAAGAAGTAGCGAACGAAAAGGGGTTGACAACAGTTGTTGAGCTCGGCGAAGCCGCGTTTTACGGGCCGAAGCTGGACTTCATGGTCCGCGATGCCATCGGCCGAAAGTGGCAGTTGGGTACGGTGCAAATAGACTACAACTTGCCGGAGCGATTCGAGCTCGAATACGTTGGTGCGGACAACGCCAAGCATCGTCCGGTGATGATCCACCGCGCACCGTTTGGCTCCATGGAGCGATTTGTCGCCATTCTCATCGAACACTGCGCTGGAAAGTTCCCGTTGTGGCTGACTCCAGAGCAGGTGAAAATCCTGCCGATTTCGGACCGTTTCAATGAATATGCGGAAAGGGTTTCAAAAGTCCTTGAAAATCACGATATTCGCGCCCTCGTAGACGACAGGTCTGAGAAGGTTGGGAAAAAGATTCGCGATGCCGAATTGGAAAAGATTCCTTACATGCTCATCCTTGGAGAAAGCGAGGCCAACGAAGGAACTGTATCCGTGCGCCGTCAGGGAGAAGGGGATCTTGGGGGTATGAGTGTCGAAGCATTCGCCGACCACATCAAGTCGGAGATTGCTGAAATGCTCAAGTGATAGTTGTAACACGAAAACCTTAGCGTCATAGCGATCAGGAGAAAAAGGACCCCATATCGGGGCCGCGTTCGAAGAGAGGATCTTCACCGAATCAATGACAAGATTGAAGCGGCGGAGGTGCGTGTAGTGGGCGACAATGTCGAGCCTGCGGTAATGCGCACCCGCGACGCCTTGCAATTGGCACGGGAGTTGGAATTGGACTTGGTGGAAATTTCACCCAAGGCTGATCCGCCGGTATGCCGGATCATCGAGTACAAGAAATTCCTCTACGATCAAAAGAAGAAGCAGAAGGAAATTAAGGCCAAGCAGCAGAAAGTTGTTGTGAAGGAAATTCGATTCGGACCGAACACGGATGACCATGATTTCCAATTCAAGCTGAAGCACGCCAAGAAGTTCCTCCAGGAAGGGTCAAAGCTCAAGGCCTATGTCTTCTTCCGAGGGAGAACCATCGTGTTTAAGGAGCGAGGTGAAATCTTGCTTCTCAAGTTTGCGCAAGAACTCGAAGAGTACGGCACGGTAGAGCAGTTGCCAAAACTCGAGGGAAAGCGCATGACTGTCATGTTCAATCCGAAGAAAAACTAATAACCAAAAAATCTAAGGCCATGCCGAAGATGAAAACAAAAGGAAGCGCCAAAAAGCGCTTCAAGTTCACTGGGACTGGGAAAATCAAGCGGAAGCACGCCTTCAAGAGTCACATCTTGACCAAGAAGGGTACGAAGCAGAAGCGAAACTTGACGCACTCAACCACGGTCGACAAGACCAACGTTGCAAGCGTGAAGCGTCAATTGTGCGCATAAGCACCTCCACGAGATTTTACCACCCCTGGTACGTTTAACCCGGTAACCGGCTCACAAGACTGGATTTCACCAGCGCCGCCTACCAAAAAAACATTTTAAAATGCCAAGAGCAACAAATTCAGTCGCATCGAGGGCGCGACGTAAAAAAGTCCTCAAGATGGCCAAAGGGTACTATGGTGCCCGCAAGAACGTTTGGACCGTCGCTAAGAACGCTGTAGAAAAAGGATTGCTGTACGCCTACTCAGGCCGTAAGCAACGCAAGCGTCAATTCCGCTCATTGTGGATCCAGCGTATCAACGCGGGTGCACGTCAGCACGGAATGTCCTACAGCGAATTCATGGGCAAGTGCTCAAAGAAAGGAATCGAACTGAACCGTAAGGTGTTGGCGGACCTCGCCATGAATCACCCAGACGCCTTCAAGGCGGTCGTGGATCAGGTCAAATAAAGCTGGATTTCCAGCAAAAGAAAAGCCGGCGCAAGCCGGCTTTTTTTATGTCCTGTATTTGCTGAGTCTCATTGGCTGTTCAGCGCACGCTCTTTAGCAAGAGCTGCGACCGTGTAGTCCGGCTTGATGCGCAGTGCCTCCGAGTAGTCGGAGACTGCCCCTGAAAGATCACCCAGGCTTTCTCGAGCCAACCCTCGGTTGAAAAACGCCTGGTGGTAATAGGGCAGCCGTTCAATGGCCTCGGTGAACCAATGCGCTGCACTGTCGTAGCGCGCGAAGTATTCCAAGTGGATGAAACCCTGGTTGAACGATGCCGTTGCGTTGGTAGAATCGATGGCCAGGATTTGGCGGTAGGTGTCCAATGCATCGTCCAAACGTCCGGACCCTTGCATGAACATGGCGAGGTTGTAACGTGCTTCCACGGACTGCGGTCGCAATTCGATGGCCGAACGGTAATACTCCTCCGCAACGGGGTCTTGTATCTGAGCTAGGAACAACCCCAGCGAAATGAAACCGTCAAAAAATTCAGGGTTCACTTCAACAGCGGTCTGGTATGAACTGATGGCCTTCTCTGCATTGCCATTGGATGCGTAGATTTTCCCCTTCATCCAATATGCTTCGTGCAGTTGATCATTCACACGCAAGGCCTCGTTCAAGTCATCAAATGCCCGTTCAAATTGATTCAAGTGGATGTTGAATTCAGCCCGTCGCAGAAGGCAGGTAGTGCTTTCAGGTGCAAGCCGCACGCATGCGTTGAGTTCTTCGAGGCAAGCCTCCATGCTTTGCATTCGATACAGCATGTCGGTACGGTTTTCCCACGCTGGTGCGAAAGAGGAATCCGCCTTCAATGCCAGTCCCCAATCTTCGAAAGCGCCTTGGGGATTCCCTTGGCTCGCCCTGTACAACGCCCTTGCATGATAGGGCTCAGGCGTGTTTGGATTGGCGATGATGGCTGCCTCGAGGGAGTCAACACTTGATCCCTGTGGTGCAGCGTTCGTGCTGGTTTGAGGCACATTGCACTGCACCAGTGCCATGCAAAGCACCAGGGCACCGCAAATGGGTGCCCTGGAATTCAGTCGTTCACTGAAGTTCGTCAACATAAGGGTGGGTTAAACCGCTTCGACTTCTTCAACTTCGGGCGCCTTGGGTGCTGGGGCCATGGCTTCCTTGATTTTGCCCTCGAGCTCGTCCATCAATTCGGGGTTGTCCTCAATCAAAGCACGTACAGCGTCACGGCCTTGTCCCAATTTGGTTTCGCCGTAGCTGAACCAAGAACCCGACTTCTTGATGATGTTCATCTCAACACCGAGGTCGATGATCTCTCCGGACTTGGAAATGCCTTGACCGTAAAGGATGTCGAATTCCGCGCGGCGGAATGGGGGAGCTACCTTGTTCTTGACAATTTTCACCTTCGTTCGGTTGCCCATCACCTTGTCACCGTCCTTGATTTGGGACGAACGTCGGATGTCCAATCGTACGGAAGAGTAAAATTTCAACGCATTACCGCCAGTAGTGGTTTCTGGGTTGCCAAACATCACTCCGATTTTCTCACGCAATTGGTTGATGAAGATGCAGCAGCAGCCGGTCTTGCTGATGGAGCCGGTCAACTTTCGAAGGGCCTTTGACATCAATCGGGCTTGCAGGCCAACGGAAGAGTCAGACATTTCACCTTCGATCTCTGCACGCGGGGTCAATGCCGCAACGGAGTCGATGACAATCAAATCGATGGCGCCAGAGCGAATCAAGTTGTCGGCGATTTCGAGGCCTTGTTCGCCGTTATCCGGCTGAGAGATGAGGAGGTTTTCGGTGTCGACACCCAAGTTCTCAGCGTAGAATTTGTCGAATGCGTGCTCCGCATCGATGATGGCACAAATACCGCCTTGCTTTTGAGCTTGCGCGATGGCGTGGATGGCCAAAGTGGTTTTACCTGAGCTTTCTGGACCGTAGATTTCAACGACACGGCCTTTTGGGTAGCCCTGAATGCCGAGGGCCAAATCCAAGTTCAACGACCCTGAGGGGATGGCTTCTACTTTTTCAACGGCTTCGTCGCCGAGCTTCATTACGGCACCTTTGCCGTAGGTCTTGTCCATGCGGTCCAAAGTCAACTGGAGCGCCTTCAGTTTTTGTGCTTCTGCAGACATTTTTTCTTGTTTTGAGCGAAGGTATCCTACCTACATCGTAATGAACTTACGGAGTAGGGTGTTTTTTGTCAACGAAGTGCCCACTTTTGTGAGCGCGAGGGGTTTACAGGCCAAATCCCGTCAACACTTCAGCGGCGTGATCCTTCGTTTTTGGTTTGAGAATGACCGACGCAATGGTTCCAGATTCATCGATCAGGAAGGTGGTGCGGTGCGTCCCTTCGTACTCCTTGCCCATGAACTTTTTCAGGCCCCAAACGCCGAAGGCCTTGTGAAGGCTGTGGTCTTCGTCGCAAGCCAAATCAAAGGCGATGTTGTATTTGTCAATAAACTTGAGGTGCTTGGCAGCGGGGTCGGGGCTCACGCCCAACACTTCGATGCTGGCATCGGCGAGCTGGCTGTAGTTCTCCGTGAGGTTGCACGCTTGAGCCGTGCATCCCGGAGTCATGTCTCGGGGATAGAAGTAGAGGGCCAGTTTCTTGCCCGCGTAGTCCGACAAGGACCGGGAGCTTCCATCTTGTAGGGTGGTTGTAAATGCTGGGGCAGGGGTTCCTGCGGTCAGGGGGGTGGCTGTGATTGGCATGCTCAACTAACAGTTGTTTTTCCTGCAAGTTCGTTAGTTCCTCTGCATAATTCTTCCCAATTTGCCAACCCATGTCAGGTCTACCGCCATATGCCGATGTCCTCGTGCCGCTTCCGCTGCCCAACCTGTTGACATACGCAACAGAAGGGGTCGAGGAGCAGTTGGAAATCGGCATGCGCGTCGTGGTTCAAGTGGGCGTTCGAAAGCGGTACACCGGGGTGGTTTGTCGCTTGCATTCAACCCCACCGGATGGCTACAGAGCACGCCCCTTGGACGCGGTCGTCGACGAGCGTCCTGTGGTGACTGCTGCGCAGTTGCACTTGTGGGAATGGATGGCCACTTATTATTTGTGCACACGGGGAGAGGTCATGGCCGCAGCCCTGCCGACAGGTCTGAAGCTCTCCAGTCAAACGCGTTTAGTCGTCCATCCAGAAGCGGATCTGATGCGCCTCAGAGGATTGGCACCGCAGGCCCAAGCATTGTTCGATGCCATTGAGTTGCGGAAGGGCATTCAACTGTCAGAGGCCTCGGATGTATTGGATTTGAAACATCCGCAGCGTTGGGTGAACCAATTGGTCGAAGCCCAGCTCATTGTTTCTGAAGAGGAATGGAAGGAGCGGTACAAACCCAAAACCGAACGCACGCTCCAACTGCCAAATGAGCTTCAAGAAGAGTCGGCTTTGTCCGATGCCTTGGACGCATTGGACCGCAGGGCGCCTAAGCAATCCCGGGTGCTGACTGCGTTTTTGCAACTGCTCGAAGAGCATGGTTTGAATAGAACGGGAACATTGAGGGAAAAGGAAGTGCTGGAAAGGGCCGACGCGGACACCGCTGCCATTGGCCGCATGGCGAGCAAAGGTTTGTGGGTACGAGGTGAACAAAACGTAGAAAGCGAATCGACAGGTCCGCACGCTGACCAAACAAAGCCGCTTCCTGCATTGAGTTCAACGCAAACAAGAGCGTACAAGGAACTCCAAACGAGCCGGGAGGGGAACCGCATGGCGCTGTTGCACGGGGTGACGGGTTCTGGCAAGACGGAGGTGTACATCCACCTCATTGCCGACGCATTGGAACGTGGGCAGACAGTGCTGTTCCTTGTGCCGGAAATTGCATTGACCACGCAATTGATTCAGCGGTTGGCGCATCATTTTGCGGCCTTCCTGCATGTCTATCACAGCCGTTTCACAAGGAGGGAGCAGACCGAAACATGGCTTGAAGTGCTCGGCAAGGGCAACCCGATGCCCAAGTTGGTCGTGGGACCGAGATCCGCCTTGTTTCTGCCCCTGCAGGGCCTGGGACTCATCATTGTCGACGAGGAGCATGAGCCGAGCTTCAAACAATACGATCCGGCCCCGCGCTACCAAGCACGAGACGTGGCGATGTGGATGGCCGCGCGGGAAGGGGCTTTTTGTGTGCTGGGATCGGCAACCCCTTCTGTGGAAACGCATTGGCTTGCATCAGAAGGAAGGATGGACCGTGTTGAAATGTCCGAGCGGTATGGAGGCGTCATGTTGCCCGAGATATGGTGTGCCGACTTGCGCAAAGCCCACCGCCAACGCGCCATGCACGGGCACTTCACGCGGCTGTTGAAATTGGAAATGGAGGCGGTATTGGAGTCGGGTAGGCAGGTTATTCTCTTCCAAAATCGCCGCGGGTACAGCCCCATGTGGCAATGCGAAACGTGCGCGTGGATTCCGGAATGCGAACGCTGCGATGTGCCCTTGACCGTGCACAAGTGGAAGAACGAACTCAACTGCCACCACTGTGGCTACGTGGTCGATCCGCCTCCCCCGGTGTGCGTTTCGTGCGGCAAGGCGACCATGAAACCCAAAGGCCTAGGTACGGAGCGGATCGAAGAGGAATTGGCCGAACATTTTCCCGATGCACGCGTGGCGCGAATGGACGCCGATACCACACGTAGCCGCCACGGACATCAGCGATTGGTGCGTGCCTTTGCCAACCGCGAGTTTGATGTGCTGGTGGGAACTCAGATGGTCACGAAAGGGTTGGATTTTGCGCATGTAGGCCTCGTAGGCGTGCTCAGCGCAGACCGCATGCTGAATTTTCCGGACTTCCGAAGTTTTGAGCGCGCTTACCAAATGCTCACCCAGGTCGCCGGCCGTGCAGGCCGTTCTGGAGAACGCGGCAAAGTCATCTTGCAGACGTTCAATCCCGATCACTGGGTCATGACCAAGGTGATGGCCAATGATTACCACGGATTGGTTAACCAAGAGTTGATTGAACGCAAAAACTACCGCTATCCGCCGTTTGTTCGGTTGATTCGTCTGACCCTCAAGCACACGGATGTGGGCCGGTTGGACGTGGCGGCGGAGGTCTTGGCAGCGCGATTGACCCAGCGGTTCATGGCGCGCGTCATCGGCCCCGAGACCCCAATGATCAGCCGCATCAACGATTTGCATCACCGCGTGTTGTTGCTCAAGTTTGAACGCGAGTTGCGTCCGGATCAGTACAAGCCTTTGCTCGAAACTGACCTCGCTGCGTTTCGCGCAGATGACCGTTTCAAGCGCATACGCCTCATCGTTGACGTTGATCCGGTCTGACGCTGAATCGTTGCCCGCGTGGCGAAACGATTTGCAAAATCCCGAACACGTTCGCGTCCCAATTCAGGCGCTCCAATGGCACCAATGTCGGGGCCGCAGGCAGCTCCAATCGCTGGGAATCCACCAATTGCCCGTTGAATGTGTAGGCCTGAATGACCCATGATCCGGCAACGGGAGAAGACAGGTTCAATCCCTGTGCGGACCATCGCGCGAATTCTTCAGTGACGGCAGCCACATCAATAGAGTTCACGGTTCCAAACGAGTGAAAGGACGGTGTGCCATTGCCGCTGTTGGCTACACCAAGGGTGTCGGTCTCGATGGCATAGCTGATGTCCGCTGGGTTCGATAGGCCAGAGCCCGCTCCTTGGACGACGGTT
Organism: uncultured Flavobacteriales bacterium; assembly: GCA_938074325.1. Lineage (GTDB taxonomy): Bacteria > Bacteroidota > Bacteroidia > Flavobacteriales_D > Sanyastnellaceae > UA16. Next base: position 58,648 of record CALJFZ010000021.1, read on the forward strand.
TCAGCCGTGGCAAAGTCGTTGGAATACCGCGTGATGCGAGCAGGGGACCACGAACTGACATAAAACTGCCCAGCACCGTCCATGTCCACGCCGTCGAGGTTGCCCAGCCCCGTGTTCAGAACAATGCTGAATTCACCCGTTTCCAAATCCACATCCAGAATGGGGGCATTGCCACCCCAATTGACTACGATGGCGCGGTTATTGGCCTCATCGATGACCACACCGTTTGGGGTGGTGCCTGTGGCGTTGACCAACACTTCGGAGCTCATGTTGGCCGGGTCGCTGATGTCCACCCGGTGGAGTTTGCCGGTGCTGAAGTCGCTGATGACCAGTTCGCCGTTTCGGCTGCCCATGCCATTCAAGAATCCTGCTCCAGAGATAGGGAGGCTGCCCACCAATTCTGCAGTGGTCAGATCGTAGGCGCGCACGACGTTGCTGCCAATCGCAAACAAGTGCCCGTCCACCACCTCCATGCCATGGGTGGCGGACCCATTGCCGAAATAGGCATATGAATCGCCGCCGTCGTACGTTTCCAGAATGCTCGAACTGTTGGAAATGAACCAACGGTTTTGCGAGGGATCATACTCCGCGGCTTCGATGACGCTCGGGGTTTGTGCGCTGAGCGCATTGCACAGGCCAGCGGCTAGAAGGAAGGAATACATTCGATTCATGAGGGATCCTGGTTTTCGGGGGGTTGCGATTTTACATAGAGCCGTGAAGTGCCTGCCCAGAAGGCGGTAAAGAGCAATGTTGCGGCAATGGCGTAAAGTACGAAGGAAGGGGGCTCCGCCACTTCGGGAACCGAAGGGGCATCCCAGACGCTCCCTGCATTGCCCTGCACGATGTCCCGAATGCGGCGCCATGCATTGCGCATGAGGTAATAGCTTCCCAAGCCCACGATGGGAGCGAGGATGAGCCATGCACGAAACCACGGTTCATAAAGGCGTTTCATCGGCTGCCAAAGATTGAGCTTCCAATCCTCACCAATGTCGATCCTTCGTCGACTGCAATGCGCCAATCCCCGCTCATCCCCATGGAACACGTGTCCCAATCTCCTGGATTGAATCGCTCATACAGGGTGCGCAGGCCTCGGAATTCCTTTCCTATTTGGCGCTCATCTTCAGTGAAGGTGGCCATTCCCATCAAGCCGCAGATACGTGTGTTGGTCAAAGGCGTTCGCACGAGTTCATTCAAACAAGCACCGAGCTGTGCCTCGGTCATGCCGTGCTTCTGTTCTTCCTCTGCAATGTGGAGTTGAAGCAACACAGCCGATTGGAGGTCAGCGTTGCGGCTGCGCTTGTCGATTTCGAGCAGCAGGCGATCGCTGTCCACCGCATGGATGAGGTGGGCGTGGGGGATGACTTGCTTGACTTTGTTTGTTTGCAGGTGGCCAATGTGATGCCAACGCACGGTTTGGCTGGAAAAGTGATCGGCTTTTTCGGCGAGTTCTTGAACGCGGTTTTCACCGAGGTCAATTTGATCAGCGTCCAAGGCTTGTTGGAGCATGTCAACCGGTTTGGTCTTGCTCACGGCGACTAGGGTCACGTCGGCGGGCAATTCGGCCCGAATCGCTCGAATGCGATGCGCAATGGAATCTGTGGGTGTCATTGGATTTCGTGAATGAACAGTCCGCTGCGCAGTTTGGGTTCAATCCACGTGCTTTTGGGGGGTAAAAACCCTTGGGCATCGGCGGTCTCCATCAGCTGCGCGGAAGTGACGGCATGCAATTCAAACACAGCACGGTCGGGGTATTTGTTCAAACGCGCTTTCAAATCCACCGAGTTGGTTGTGCCGGGTACGTATGTCAGCCGCGCATCATTGCGTGCGTCTTTCACGTCGAAGAGCCGCTCAAAAATGAGCTTTTGGAGAATTTCCGCGTCGACCTGATGGCGCTCAACGCTTGCTTCTTTCCATTGCAATGCCCACGACTGTTCGGTTGTGTGCACATGCACGTTGCCGACGCTTTCTGGGGCGCCTGCTTCTGGGGTAATGCGCGACCACGTCAGTTGATCCTGTAACGTATTGAACGCTGCCTCCCACTGTTCGATGCCCCACCCTCCGTGAGCCAATTCGCGGTGGTACGGCCGGATGATGAGTTCCGATGCAGGTACGGCAAATGCCAGGACGTCTTGTTTGGCAGCAGTGTCCGGGTGCTTTTCGGCGAGGCGTTGACTGGATGCGATGCGGTGGTGTCCGTCTGCGAGGTAAAGCGACGGCACCGCTTCGAGTAGGGGCGTAAGCGCTGGTGCCGCTTCTGCGCTCACCAACCATATGGTGTGGCGGATGCGGTCGGTCGTGCTGAAATCCATGTCAGCTTCGTGCGCCGCGGTCCAATGGGCAATCCACTCATTGACCGCTCGGCCCGCAACATCTGTATCAGGGTACATGCACAAGACCGGTTCCGCATGACACCCCACCGTTTCCAAGTACCGAGCAAAGAGTTTTTCACGCTTCTCCAGCGTTTGTTCGTGGAGTTTGAGCCGACCGTTTGCGATGTCCTCCATGCCCAAAATCCCCACGACACCTGTACACACGTGTGCCTCCGTAGTCTGACGGTAGAGCGCGTAGGTAGGGTGTGGATGGGCTTGGAGCCACCCGTTGGTCAAAAAATCTTCAAACCGTTGCCGCACCAAGCGGTAAAATCCATCCGACCCTCTTTTCGCCGGGGACTTTCCTGTCCCAGCGGGATTGATGACGTGGAGGTAGGAATACGGGTTGCGGTCAAGTTTGTCCTGCAACTCGGCCTTCCCATAACTCAGATAGGAACGGGAGGCAACCAAATGGGGTTTGTCCTTTGCGGGGACAATGATGCGAAACGGATTGAACCAGGTCAAGCGGGTTGTTTTGCGCTAATTTCCTGCACAATCTGGGCAATTTCCAAACCAATGCGTTCCTGAGCAGCACCGGTTGCAGCACCCACGTGCGGAGTGAGCGAAACCCGGGGGTGACGCAGGACGTCTTGACGCGGCTTGGGTTCGCCCACAAACACGTCCACACCTGCACCGCTCAATTGGCCGGAATCCAATGCTTCAAGCATGGCATCTTCGTCCACAACTCCACCGCGGGCGGCATTCAGCAAGATGGCTCCGGGCTTCATTTTGGCAATTGCAGCAGCATCGATAACGGCTTGTCCGTCTGCCTGTGCTGGAATGTGCAAGCTCATGGCATCGGCTTGTTGAAGGGCTTCGTCCAAGGTGACCAGGGGTACATCCACCGAGATTGTTTGTCCAGCGAAGTCGAGATCCAAGGTCTTCGTTCCCGTGGATTGGTCCACCCCGAGGACCTTCATGCCACAGCCAAGTGCATAGTGGGCCAATGATTGTCCAATTCGACCGAACCCTACGATGGCGAGGGTCATCCCACGCAATTCCCTTCCCTTGCCGTAGGCCTTTTTCAAAGACTTGAATTGCTCAACGCCTTCAACGGGCATGCGCCGGTTGCTGTCGTGCAGGAAACGGCTCAACGTAAACAGGTGGCCCATGACCAACTCGGCCACGCTTTGTGAACTGGCTGCAGGCGTGTTGTTGACTTGGACTCCTTTCGAACGGGCATAGGCCACGTCGATGTTGTCCATGCCGACGCCTCCGCGGATGATGAACTTGAGGTTGGGACAAGCATCAATGAGGGGCTCGCGCACTTTGGTGGCGCTGCGCACGAGCAAGCCGTCCACATTTTCTGTATTGATGAAATCCGCGAGGTTTTCTGCGGCAATGAAGTCAGTCCAAACGCGGTGTCCCGCTTCTTCTAGTGCGGCGAGTCCTGCTGGGCTGATGCCGTCGTTGGCCAAAATGTTCATGATAATCAGGTCGGGGGAATGGGGTTTGTTATCCTTCTTGTTCTAATGCGCGCATGGTCTCAACGAGGGTTTCGACCGATTCGATGGGCAAAGCATTGTACATCGATGCCCGGTAACCACCGACGCTGCGGTGTCCTTTCAAGCCACTGATACCTGCCGAGTTCCACAGTGCATCGAAGCGCTCGGCTTTGGAATCGTCGGTGAGTCGGAAGGTGGCATTCATGTTCGAACGACTGTTGACATGGGCATGTCCTTCAAACAATGGGTTGCGATCGATTTCTGAGTAAATCAGTTGAGCCTTGGCCTCGTTGCGTTGCTGCATGGCCGCTACGCCGCCGTTGGCCTTAATCCAGCGCAAAGTCAGGAGCGTGACGTACACGGGGAAGACGGGTGGTGTATTGAACATGCTGTCCTTGCTCGCGTGGACTGAAAGGTCCAAATAGGAAGGAAGTGTGCGACCGGTCTTCCCCAGTGGCTCTCGGTCAAACGCATACATCACGGTGCCTGCAGGGCCCATGTTCTTCTGCGCTCCCGCGTAAATAATGTGGTAGGGATTGGCATCGAACGTGCGCGAAAAGATGTCCGAGCTCATGTCTGCGACGAGGGGTACCCCAGCTTCGGGCGTGCCACTGAATTGCGTCCCGAAAATGGTGTTGTTCGAAGTGTAGTGCAAGAAACTCGAGCCAGCAGGTGGAGCATCACATGCAGGGATTCGGTCGTAGTTGCTGTCTTTCGATGAGCCGACTACATGAATGTCCCCCAGCAATTTGGCCTCCTTGATTGCCTTGGCTGACCATGTCCCTGAGTCCACATAAGCGGCTTGGCCACCATCGGGGAGGAGGTTGATTGCAGAGGTGTAAAAACCCAAACTGGCTCCGCCTTGCAGGAACAACACGTCAAAACGCTCAGGCAGATTGAGGAGTTCCTTGGTTAGCGCGCGCGCTTCTTCCATCACGGCAACAAAGTCTTTGCTGCGATGCGAAATTTCAATGAGGGAGAGCCCCAGTCCATTGAAGTCGTTGACTGCTGCTGCGGCCTCCTCCAACACGGAAGGAGGAAGGATGCATGGCCCTGCCGAAAAGTTGTGGATTTTCATGGTGCAAATTTCAGCGATGCAATCGGGAACTCCGTTAATTCCACGTTGATTTTTCAACGCTTTGCGAACCTTTTTAACGCTTGCTCCAAAATGAAATTCAGCTGGAACAATTCACCGAGTTGATCCGATGGCCAATCCGTCTCCTTTGAGGCGATTTTCGTCAGGGTATCAAGGCGCCGATCTTCGCTGGGGATGCGCTGCAGCGCGCGAATCAGTTGTGGGCGGGTCAGGCACAAAGACTTGCTCGCTTCAATCAATTTGCGGCATTTGTCGGATTCGAATAATGCATCATCCATCGCTTGGAGCACAGGCGCGAATTCTTGATCCGTGGCGGGAGGGTAGCATCCGGAGCTGATGGCCTTCCGCGGATGGCTCAGGAGGGAATCCAAATGGATCACCGCTTCGACATCCCACACAGTTCGTACGGGACCGGTTGAGGTCAAAGGAGCGTTCAACGCGGCGGCTTGGGGCGTTGGAGTCAGGCCCTTGCACGGCAGCGAAAGGGAACAATACGCACTGTCTCCCCATTCAAATCGGAACAGCCGGGTCGGGCCGTCGCAGGGGCCAGACCAGGCCCAAATTGAATCGGACCAAAGCGAGTCCACCACTGCGGAGAGCGCGTGGCTCCTCACGCGGATGGAATCCTGGACCAAAAGAGGGAGTTCGGCGCGCGTGGTGTCGACTTCCGTTTCAAGTGTTTGGCCCACCGTGCTCAGGCTTAGCAACAGGGCCGCAGAACAGAAGAGGTACTTCATTGCCGAGCGATGTAGGATCCGATCCATGCAGGGAGATAAGCGGTCCACCGCTTGCGAAGTTCAAGGTCACCGCCGTCGACCACGTGGGGGCGTGCGGCTGCGACGACGAAGCAGCTGATGGCGGTCCAAAAGATGACAAGTGCTACACGCAGGGCAAGCATGGGTTGAAGAACACCAAGAGCTGGCTCTGACCAATCGGGCGTGAGCCACGAAATAGCGGCAAAACCCGGTGCAGCGACGATTGCGGCTAGCCAGCCCGAAGAGGTTGCGCGAAACACGGCGCCACTCGTCCAGTTGATGGCCGGCCCCATCCATCGGTAGAACACCAAAAACTGTACGATGGTGCACGCTGTCACGCACCATGCAACCCCTTCCAATCCTGCGCCGGCATCGAGTGCTTTGAGGATGCTCCCCACCAAGGCGCCCAAGTAGCCCGCCTTGATGGCGATGGCAGGCAAGAGGAGATCAGCGGCACGGACTACGGCGTCGGCAAGTTTGATCAGGGACCGAAAGGCCACCCCGATGAAGAGGATGCGCACAATGGGACCCGCATCAGCATAGTCCGCTCCCAAAATGACCACGGACACTTCCGTCGCGAACCAGGCTAGGGCGAGGCTGCCAGGGACAATGAGCCACGATATCAGGGATATCCCACGGCCCACAACTTGTTGCAAGGCCTTTGCGTCGGTTTGGATGGCAGACATGCCACTAAAAAGCACGCTGTCTCCCAGTTTGCCGAGCACGGTAATGGGCAAGGACATGAGGTGGGCGGAACGGTCATACAGCCCCGTGGCCGTCCAACCGCCTCCCGAGGAGCGGGATTGCGCAAACTCACCGACCAACACGGTGTCCGCTTTGGATGCGGCATAGTTGAACCAATTGAACAACGTGGAGCGGCCGCCGTATGCGAGCATGTCTTTTAAGTCTTCCCATTGCCATCGCTTTAACAGGCCAGGGGTGCGCTCGGGCCACATCAACCAAAAGCAGATGCCGAGCAAGGCATTTTGACTGAGCAGTGCTGCCACGTATGCCCATACACCGTATCCGGCATAGGCCAGCCCCAAGCCAATGCCCAAATTGCCAATCACCATGGATACCATGGCCGCGGCAAAGAGTCGTTTGAAATCCATGCGGCGGACGAGCAAGCTTCGGGGCACCAAGGCCAAGCTAGAAAGGATGAAGGAGAGCGCAATCCAGCGCAGGACTTCAACCAGTTCCGCGCTGTTGAACCACACACCTACCTGCGGGGCGAGTGCGTACATGCCAAGGAAGAAGGCCACGCCCAATCCCACGGAGAAGTGCAACGCCGCACGCACGTGCCGAGGCTCCAGGTGTTGCCGCTGTACAAGGGAGGGGCCGATGCCGATCTGAGCGAAAATCTCCACAAATCCGACCACCACAAGGGCGATGGACATCAGTCCGAAATCTGCCTTGGAGATCAGCCGCGCCAGCAGCATGATGAACAGGAGCTGCAGCAGCACTTGGCTCACCACATTGGCCGATTGCCATCGGATGGATGATGCAAAGGCTGGCTTGCGGCGCTCCATGGTCAAGGATTAGCGTGCGATGCTGACCGAGCGCTTTTCTCGAATGACCGTCACCTTGACCTGCCCGGGGTAGGTCATTTCGTTCATGATGCGTTGAGAGAGGTCGAGTGAGAGTTGATCGGCCTGTTCGTCGGACACTTGATCGCTCTCCACCATGACGCGCAGTTCGCGGCCGGCTTGAATTGCGAACGATTTGGTGACCCCTGGGAATTCGAGGGCCAAGTTCTCCAGGTCGCGCAAGCGCTGGATGTAGGCCTCGACCATTTCGCGTCGCGCACCAGGACGTGCGCCGGAGATGGCGTCACAAACTTGCACGATGGGTGAGAGCAACGTGGTCATTTCGATTTCATCGTGGTGGGCACCGATGGCATTCAAGACGTCCGGCTTTTCGCCGCATCGTTCTGCGATCTTCATACCGAGCAACGCGTGCGGCAACTCGCTCTCTTCGTCGCTCACCTTTCCAATGTCGTGAAGGAGACCGGCGCGTTTCGCGGCTTTGGTGTCCAATCCCAATTCTGCAGCCATGGTGGCGCAGAGGTTGGCGACTTCGCGTGAGTGCTGGAGCAGGTTCTGCCCGTAAGAGGAGCGGTACTTCATGCGTCCGACCATACGCGTCAACTCACCCTTCATGTTATGAATGCCCAAGTCGATGCAGGTACGCTTTCCGATTTCCAAGATCTCCTCTTCAATTTTCTTCGTCACCTTGGCGACCACCTCTTCGATGCGGGCAGGGTGGATGCGGCCGTCTGTGACCAACTGGTGAAGGGAGAGGCGGGCAATTTCGCGGCGGACTGGGTCAAAACAACTCAGGATGATGGCTTCTGGTGTGTCGTCGACAATGAACTCGACGCCAGTAGAAGCTTCCAGTGCACGAATGTTCCGGCCTTCGCGTCCGATGATGCGTCCTTTCACGTCATCGTTGCTGATGTTGAAGACCGATACCGAATTTTCTACGCTGTGCTCGGTCGCCACGCGTTGAATGGTCTGGATGACGATTTTCTTGGCTTCGTGGTTTGCCTTTTGTTTGGCCTCGTCGAGAATGTCCTGAACCTGGGTAGAGGCGATGGCTTTGGCATCATTGAGTAATTGCTCTTTCAGGGCCTCCTGCGCCTCGTTGGCCGACATGTTGCTGATTTTTTCCAGCAACTCGACGGCGCGTTGACGCTCTTTATCGAGGTCTTTGCTCTTGTTTTCCAACGCACCCAAGCGCTGCGCCACTTTTTCTTGCTCCTTGTCCATGTGGCGTTCTTTGGACTTCACGCGGTCTTGCTCTTTTTTGAGTTTGCTGAACTCGTTACGGAGTTTGTCTTCCTGTGATTGGATGCTGGACGTGCGCTCCTTGATCTCCGAATTGTGCTTCTCCTTCATTTGGATGAAGCGCTCCTTTGCTTGAAGAATTTTCTTCTCCTTGATGTTTTCGCCTTGCTGCTCAGCTTTGGCGAGGATTTCGTCCTTTTGGCTTGATAGCAATCGGTTGAAGAGCACGTAGCCAATGCCGCCTCCGACGACCAAGCCTGCAAGTGCACCGATAAGAATTGAAATGGTATCCATGGAATCTGATGTGCATCAGACCTCCAACAAACGTTCCATCCGTGAAGTGAGTTCAGCGATTTGATTGAGTGCCTCAGGGGGCAAATTGAAGGCAGCGTTGGTGGCCGGTTGAGCGGGTTTCGATTGGTTTTCTGATGCCAAATGAAGCGCGGTCATGGCCAATAGGTCAACGGGGTCTTCTACTTTGAATTGGGCCTTGAATGCATCGAACTGGGCATTGATGGCCTGCGCGGCGCGTTGGAGGTTGTCGACCTCAGACGCCGGTGCACGCAATGGGTATTCCCTTCCTGCTATGTTCAATTTCACGGTTTCCATCAGGATTCCAGTAAGGCGATGCACGATTCTATCTCAGTCAAAAGCGCTTGAACCGTTTCCGGATCAATGCTTGGGGGGGCTGATTGATGTGTATGGGGTAAATGAGTAGGTTTTGAATCCTCCACCGCGTCCAGTTGCAGTCGTCCTTGTCCCAACGGTTGAATCGCCTCGAGTTGGGCGGCCAGTTTTTCATTGGATTGCTGTGCCGATTCCAACTCCGCTTTCAGACGTTGCAGGGTCTCCGATTGTGCTTCATAGGCGCTCATCATTCGCTTGACCCGCGCAAGAAATGCGTCGAATTGAGCAGGGGATGAGGGCGTAGATTCGGGACCGTTGAACATGGTGCAGGGTTCTATACAAACTTAAGGAATGGGGATGCTAAATCATAGACAAAGCCGTTGGGTTCCTATGTTAGTTTTGCAACCCCCATGTTGATGAACGTTCGAACTTCTGCTTTTCGTTTGCTGTGCGCCGGTTTGGTGTCGACGAGTCTGTTGACAATTCAACCCACAGCGGGGTGGTCTCAGGTGGATTCGGCGGGTTGGCACGCGAAGCGAGCAGGGCTGGTGGCTCCCTTGGACATCCCCTTGGTCTTGGCGGGGAATTTTGGTGAATTGCGGGCCGATCACTTTCACACCGGTTTGGACTTTAAAACCCAAGGGAGGGAGGGGGTTCCTGTCATTGCAGCCAGCGATGGTGTGATATCCCGGGTAAAAGTTTCGCCTTTTGGGTACGGTAGGGCGGTCTACCTGAACAGCCCGGAGGGTTGGACCACCGTCTATGCTCACTTGCAAAAGTTTACTCCGGAGGTAGAGAATTGGGTGCGGGAACGCCAATACCAGAAGCAACGCTTCGCCCTTGACGAGTCGCCCAAGCCGGATTTCGTTTTTAGCCAAGGCGATACCATCGGTTGGTCCGGCAATTCAGGAGGAAGCGCCGGACCGCATCTGCATTTTGAAGTCCGAGAGACGGCTACTCAGCGACCGGTGAATCCGCTCTTCTGGGGATTTGACGTCAGCGATGCAATCCCCCCAGAGCTGAGTGGATTGTGGGTGTTGCCCATCAACGGTGGCCGTGTCAATGGTGGAACGAGGCCTCGGCTGATTTCACCGGAAACACCATCTGTGCGCATCGAAGGGGAAGCCCGGTTTGCCGTTCAGGCGCTGGACCGGTTGGACGCTGCAAAGAACCGATGTGGGGTGTACCGTGCTGAATTGCGCATCAATGATTCCCTCGAACATGCGTGGGAGTTGGATAAACTGGATTTTGCGGTGAATCGCGACATGAATGCGTTGGCCTATTACCCGGAATGGGAGCGAACAGGCGATCAGGTGTACCGCATGCACAGGTTGCCGGGCAGTCGATTGCCCGTCCATGACGCGGGAATGGTCTCAGCTGCGTCGAAGCGTAACGATAGTTTGCCTGTCCAAGTAGCTGTGCAGTTGTGGGATGTTCATGGTAATACCACAGCGCATGCTTGGGAAGTGCAGTGGACCGAGCGAACTGAAGTTCAGTCGGACAAAGAAGCGAGGTTTTCATTCGATGAGGTGCACCAGCTTACCCTAGATGGCGCCACGGTTCGAATTCCAAAGAATACATTTTACGACGACTTTCATTTCCCGTTCACGTGGGAGGAAGAGCGAAATGAATGGGAAATCGGGTCGTCGGATATGCCGGCTGCTCGCGCGGTGGAAGTCGCCTTGCCCACGGCGATTCCGGAAACCATGCGAGCAGGTGTCCTTGCGATTCGACGCGGGCGCGACGGCGACATCGAAGGCACTTATGCTGGAAGCTGGCAAGAAGATGGGCGCTTTGCTTTTAGCACAAAGACATGCGGCCGGTATGCGCTGGAAAGGGATTCCGTGCCTCCAACCATTCGCCCCCACAAGCGCCACCGAACTTCAGCGCAGGACACCTTGGTGGTTCGAAATTTTGGTGAGTTGCGGTTCAGTTTGGCCGATGATTTATCGGGCATCGAGACGTGGGAGGGGCGCCTCGATGGGGCGTGGATTTTGATGCGGTGGGATCCAAAACGCGAACGCATCTGGTACGATTTGTCCGACCAAAGGCATGCAGAAGGCATCGACCAAGAGCTGGTGATCCAAGCGCGAGACGAAGTCGGAAATCAGGTGGTTTGGAGGGGAACAGTCCGTTTTGAGTGAGGCGAAGCGTCACTTTTCAAACCCGCGTAAACCCTGTTTGATTCTACTGTAGTCGATAAATGATATCAGTCTGATTGATAGGCTATTGAAGAGTCCTTGTTCAATCATTTGGTTGAAGTTATTCGCATAAGAATTGGGCAAGGTGTAGCTGTCCAAATCACCCAGTCGGCTTTCTTCGAAGAGTTGGTTTTTCCAGACCACATTCAGCTCCGATCCCGGGGCGAAATTCCACCGGTACACCATGTCGATGCTCCAAGCATTGAAGTTCAAATCTTCCTGACTTGGATTGCCACCGGGTGTATAAGCTTCTGCCGAAATGATGCCGGTCTCCAATAATTCGAACAAGGCGTCGTACCGCACTTGGCTCCATGCGTGACGCACCCGAGTCGAAAGGCTCATTCTGTTCGTGAAGATGTAATTCACGTTGAGCACTTGGGTGTATTCACGGTTGCGGCGCTTTCCAAAAATGCTGCGTTCCGATCCATCAGACAATGCATCGACGTAGGCCCAACCGCGTTCGTTGCGTCGGTCGTTGATCTTCCACACGTACGTCACCATCATTCGATCGTTGACTCGGAAGCGCGGCGCAACCCGGTAGGTGTTTTCTTTCCAGTCGCGGTAGGTTCCGCCTCCTGCATGCCAGTATCCTAGGTCCAGTGCAAAGCGCTTGCGGTAATCGCTGCTGAACCACCCGTTCACGCTATACCAAGCCGGCTCCTTCCACACGAGGCCGTCGATGCGCGAAGCAAAGATGTTGTTCCCGTCCGTGGGTTGGGAGTTTAACTCGATGTTCCACGTATTGAAGGCGCGCGTGGTGGCACGGCAGCTGGCAGAGAGGAAGACGTTGTTGAACATCCTGGGAGTTTCCACCTGGTTCAAGAATGCATTGAACGAATAATTGAGTCGATTCCAGCGGCCGCGTGGTTCGAAAATGCGGTAGTCCAAATTGAAAAAGGAGCCCAGTTCGTTCGGTGCTTGGAGGAAACCCAAATCATTCGGGTCGTAGGCCTCAGACTCCAGAAAATGCCCGAGACTGAAGGTTAGGTTGCCCGCCATTTTACTCACTGCCACGTTGTATGTGTGGCCTTCGTCGTCGTTGCCTTCATCTGCGCCAAACTTGCGGTTGACGCTGCCTCCTGCCTGCAAAGACCAGGTGTTGTCGGGGTTGCGCACTTCCAAGCTCGCCGATTGAACGAGCGCATCGTACCCGGCACCTTCTCGTGTGACCATGGAGGTGGTTGAGGTGATGTATCCGTTGTTCCGGAGGTTTTGATCGGCCACCGCTACCGTGTAGGACGTCAAGGTGGAATCTTCATTGGCCGTGGCAATGGCCTGCAATAAGCCGAGGCCCAGTCCGTTGGCAAGCCTGCCCGATACCTTCGATGCGTTGAGCAATCGACCGTTTTCCCCAATTCGCCGTGAGTAGAACGTTCCGCTTTTGTTGAACAGTTCAGTGCCCTCCTTGAAGAATTGCCGGTTTTCGTTGAATTGGATTTCAAAAGGGGAAAGATTCAGGACGAGGTTGTCGGTAACAACTTGGCCAAAATCAGGAATCAACGTCATGTCCAACGTGAACGCGTTGCCCAGGCCAATCTTCATGTCCATTCCGCCGTTGTACGCATTCGATGCGTTTTCGCCGTCCCAATTTTGGTAGGCGCTCAAGTAGGGAAAGAGGCTGATCCTCGGCGGTGGTGCAATGCCTTCAATGCCGACCAAGACTCCGCCTTGGTTGAGGAGGCGTTGGGTCGGATCCATCGGATTCCAAACATCGTCTTCTCGAAGGCGGCGAATGCCTCTGTACATGTTCATGCCCCATCGTTGTTCCGCTGTTTCGGGAAAGCGGAAGGCCATCCATGGGATGCGGAATTCGGCTGTCCAACCTGCAGAATCAATGCGGCAGACTACGTCCCAAACGGCATCCCACGATGAATCCTCGCCGTTCGGACTGATTTTTTCGTCGATCTGGACCCCGTCTGGCGTGGTGCGGAATCGGACGGCGTTGATACCATCGTTGAAGGGACTGAACCAAATGCCGAATTCGTCGGTGTTGTCGGTGCGGTCCCGTTCACTCAACTGGTGCAGAATGGAGTCCGGTGCTGTGTCCCACATCCGCGCGCCGATGTACAATGCGTTGTCATCGTAACCAAACCGCACATCGGTGCGTTGGCTCGGCGCACCACCCGGTACGGGCGAATATTGCTCAAAATCGCCTTGGACGGGCAGGTCCTGCCAGGCCGCATCTCCGAGATTGCCGTCGAGTTCGATGGGCCCCGATAACCTCGTGCTCACGGCCGTTCGAGGCTCAGTGGTTTGGGCGTGCATGCCCTGCGCAGTAAGCAACATACCCCCAATCACGGCACATAAAATACCGTTGCTTCCATTCTTCCAACTCCTCATGGCCTATCGGTAAATGCGTTCTCGGTTCAACATGTTTTGGTACGCCCGTGCGTTACGTAGATGTTGATTGTACGTGCGAGCAAAAGCGTGCGTTCCCGAGCCGTCGGGTTTGGCGCACATGTAGATGAAGTTATGCTGGGCCGGATCCAAAACGGCTTGTAGGTATACCGGTTCCGGAATGCGGATGGGGCCGGGGGGAAGTCCTGGATTGCGGTAGGTGTTGTAAGGCGAGTCCACTTTTTTATCCGCATCTAACAGGCGTTGAATCGACCAGTCCCCCAGCGCAAATTTCAGGGTGGGATCTGCCTGGAGCAGCATTTTTTTGTCGAGTCGATTTAGGTAGAGGCCAGCGACCATGGGCGCTTCCGATGTCTTTGCGGTCTCTTCTTGAACAATGGATGCAAGGGTGACCACCTCTTGTTGGGAGAGGCCAAGGGCCCAGGCTTGCTTGAGCCGATCTGCGTTCCACCACGCATTGTATTCCCGCACCAGCCGGTCTGCTAATTCATCCGCAGTGGTTTCCCAGTACACCCTGTAGGTGTTTGGAACGATGCGCCATTGGATGCTGTCGGCTCCCAAGGCCTGCACAATCGATGCGCTATCGGCCCATATTTTGGGGGCGATTGCCGAAGCGATTTCTTCGATGCTGCGTTTGGACGGAACCGTGAGGTTGACCTCTTCCCGCTGACCGGTCGCTATCCGGCGCGCAACTTCGTGGGCCGGTTGCTCACCGATCGCGCAATACTTGCCGGGGTATATGCTCCAGCTGCGCCAGGAAATGATCGCCGCAATTTCAGGGTGGTGGCTGGATAGGAAGGCTCGTGCGTCCTCGTTGGGCGGGATTTTGATGCACCAGTTGGATTCCTCACCGATCAAGTTATTCCATGCCGCGTATTTCGTCCAAACATAGCCTGCGACGCCCACTGCAGCTACGGCAGCAGCCGTCAGGAATATTTTCAGCGACTTTTTCATGGTTGCGTACCCAGCCGTTGGAACAACAAGGCGTCTTCCCATTTTGGAGCTCGCCATATCCAATCGCGCATGCGGCCGGATTGTTCAAAGCCTTCTGATTCAAACAGCTTGATGCTCTCGGCGTTGCACGCCGGAATTTCAGCCCACAATTGGTGAAGCCCAAGGTGCCCGAGGGCGTATTCGATCATCAGCTGCAGGCCGGCTTTGGCGTGGCCTCGCTGCCGATGGCATTCCAAGATGGCAATGCCGATTCCGGCGCGTCGATTTCGCGGTTCGAATTGGTACAAATCCACGGCTCCGACCACATCGCCGTCGGCGGTTTCGAGCATGAGGCGAAGCTGCAAATCCCGGTACAGGTCGTGCTGACCGCTCGCGTATTGCTCCAAAGTGGCCCTCCCAAAGGGCACGATGGTGGCGCCCAGCCACCACTCAGAGGAGGCATTCTCCAATTGAAACAGCACCTCGCTGTCACTTGGTTCCAAAGCCCGCAGTACATGCGTGTCGGTTTTCAGCATGGGCGCAAAGATACCCTTCTTCAACCGAGGAGTGGCTTGGTTGATGTTTCATTGGTAATTTCGGCACTCACTCACAACGGCCATTTATGTACTCATCCCCGTCGCTCTTCCGTTTGACCTTTTTCATCCTCGTCGCAGGCAGCATCTTGAGCGGCTGCACCATCAACCGCGACATCATGTTTCGGACGGGCGATGATTTTGATTTTGCCCCCTTGGAGGAAATGGAATCTCCCGGGTACCGGATTGCTCCCAACGATTTGCTCCAGTTCCGATTGTTTTCGAACAAGGGACAGCGCCTGAACCAGATGACAGCTGGCGGTGTGGGGACGGGCAATGGCAACAACAATCAGCAGATGAACAACATGCTGAACCAACAAAATGGCATGACCTACCTCGTCAAGCCCGATGGGTTGGTGGAGTTGCCGGAGCTGGGTGATATTCGACTTGAGGGGCTGACCATTGAAGAGGCGGAGAATCTTTTGGAGGAAGCGTATGCCAGCTTTTACAAAGACCCCTTTGTCATTTTGCGGGTCCAGAACAACCGGGTGTACATCTTTCCAGGAGAGACGGGTAAGGCTTCGGTGGTGACCTTGCAAAACATGAATACCACTTTGCTCGAGGTGCTTGCACTGTCTGGCGGCGTCGGCAATCGCGCCAATGCGTCCAAGGTCAAATTGATCCGCAAGACCGACACAGGCAATGAAGTGTACACGATGGACTTGTCCACGATTGATGGCCTCGAAGCCGCTAATACCGTGGTGCAAGCCTACGACATCATCTATGTGGAGCCCATGCCGCAGTTGGTGCGGGAGGCGTCGGAAAGCTTGACCCCCATTGCGTCGTTGATTTCGACGTTGACCTTTTTCTACGCGTTCATTGTCTCACCGAACTGATATGCGCATTGAATTACTTCCACTAGAGGGATTAGTCAAACTGACCCCACGGCAATTCCGCGATGACCGCGGGGTGTTCTGGGAGACTTGGCGCCGAGGCATGCTCGATGAAGCCGCGGGCCAAGGGTTGGAGTTTGTTCAGGAAAACCTGTCCATTTCGAAGGCCGGTACCTTGCGGGGGTTGCATTTTCAGCGCGAGCCACACGCACAGGGCAAATTGGTGCGCGCCGCTTCGGGCAGTGTTTGGGATGTTGCTGTCGATGTCCGGGAACATTCCGAAACACGCGGGCAGTGGTACGCATGTGAATTGTCTGAAGAGAACGGGTGCCAGCTCTGGATACCACCGGGATTTGCTCACGGTTTTCTGGCATTGACCGATGGAGCGGTGGTGGAGTACCGGTGCACGGCTTTTTACCATCCAGAATCCGAAGGGTCCATTCACTGGAAGGACGCTCAGATCGGCATTGACTGGGCGCAGAGCGGATGGGATTGGGGTACGGAGGGGCCCATTCTGTCGGAAAAGGACGCTGCGGCGCCAACATTGGAAGAGGCCGGATGGCCTTTTGCCTGAACTGTGGAAAAATAGACAAAAGCTCGTTGTTCAGGCCGTTCTGAACACACGAAGCATGGGGTAAATTCGTTCTTCTTATCAGCAGCCGAAGCCATACCATGCACATGAACCGCACCCACCTAGGATTGACGTTTAAAATGACCTTTCTCGTCGTAGCGGGTGTGCTTTTGACGGCATCGGTATCGAATCCCGGAGCACCGCCTGAGGGCGTGGATGAACCCGTGTTGTGGACGCAAAACAAGGCGCCCAAGGTGCCCAGCGAAGATGACTTGGCAGGCGAGCGCGTGCCGTTTGAATATTTCGGAGTCCGGGAGCAATTGGATCGAGAGATGGTGGTGAACACCTACCACCACAGTTCCACCATGCTCTACTTCAAGCGGGCCTCGCGTTGGTTTCCGGTCATTGAGCCCATTTTGGCAGAGAAGGGATTGCCAGATGATTTCAAGTACCTCGCCATCATTGAAAGTGGACTCTCACAAGTCGTTTCACCGGCTGGAGCAGCTGGCTTTTGGCAGTTCATGAAAGGCACTGCTCCCCAATACGGACTTCGCGTGACCCGTGAAGTGGACGAACGTTACCACGTTGAAAAAGCTACCTACGCAGCATGTGATTACCTCCTGGAAGCCAAAGAAGAATTTGGCTCATGGGCCCTCGCTGCAGCTTCGTACAACATGGGCAAAGCGGGTGTTCGACGCGACTTGGAGGCCCAAGGTGTGGATACGTATTGGGAGCTTCACCTCAATTCAGAAACGGCGCGCTACGTATACCGGTTGTTGGCCATTAAGGCCATCTTCGAGGATCCGGAATCTTTCGGGTTTTCCATCCAGCCTGAAGCACTTTATGCACCCTACGAAACGCGCATGGTGTGGGTGAAATCGAGCATTGATGACCTGTCAGGTTTTGCCTTGGAACAGGGCGCCAACCTCAAAGCACTGAAGACGTTGAATCCCTGGTTGCGCTCGGGTCAATTGACTGTGGCGGCAAACGATTCCATTGCCATCGAATTGCCCGTCTGAGATGCAGCAGCTCTTGCATACGGCGGTGGATGCGGCTTTAGAAGCGGGACGACGCATCATGGCCATTTACGCCTCGGGTGACTTTGAGGTGCAGTTGAAAGGGGACGATAGCCCGTTGACCCGCGCTGATGTGGCTTCGCACCGCGCCATCATGGGGAAATTACAGGACACTGGCATCCCAGTCCTGTCCGAGGAAGGAAAGGCCATTTCATTTGAGGAGCGCAGCGCTTGGAGTCGTCTGTGGATTGTAGACCCCATTGATGGGACCAAGGAGTTCATCAAACGCAACGGGGAGTTCACGGTCAACATTGCCCTCGTCGAGGACGGTGTGCCGGTGATGGGCGTGGTGTTGGTTCCAGCGAAGATGGAATTGTTTCTCGGTGTGATCGATGCTGACACTGCACGCGCTACGCGAACCGTAGGTGGCGAATTTGCATGGACCCCAACGCAGTGGATAGAGGCAGGGCAGGCCATCCCGGTTTCAAACCCTGGTCGACCGTTCACGGTGGTGGCGAGCCGCAGCCACATGTCGGCAGAGACGGAGGCGTACATCGCGGAGTTGGAAAAAGACCACGGAAGCATTGAGACCTTATCCAAGGGGAGTTCCCTGAAATTGTGCATGGTCGCAGCAGGCGAGGCGGACTGCTACCCCCGTTTTGCTCCGACCATGGAGTGGGATACGGCCGCGGGCCATGGAGTGTGTTTGGCCGCTGGTTGCGAGGTGTTGGATTGGACGTCCAAAATGCCGTTGGCCTACAATCGCCAAGAGCTACTCAATCCATGGTTTTTGGTGCGAGGGCCGCGGATGCGGTCATTCAGTTGAAGTATTTCACTCTGTAGGCCACGGCCCGGGAGCGAGTCGCTCCGGAAGGGTTTTCTGTTGTCCACTTGCTGCCTGATCCTTCGAAGACCTCTTGAAGATTGCGCACTACGCCAGCCGGAGCACCAGCTGCACGCAAGGCGAGCTCGAGTGCCTCTTTGTTCCACTTCTGAGCGCTTTCATCCAACGCTTTCACCAACACACGGCGGTGTTGCACGCGCAACTGATTCGTCCCGAATTCCGGGGCATCCAGCAGATCGGAACGCTCCAACACAGTGCAGAGCCCTTCGAATTGCCGGTCGTTGCCCACGGCCAACACCAAGTGCCCATCGGCGCACGTGAGCACGTCTCCATACGGGGCGATGTTCGGGTGCTCCCCGCCGTTGCGTGTGGGAGTCATTCCCGTGATGAGTTGGTTGGTGGCTTGATTGACCAAGGCTGTAAGGCCGCTTCCTTCTAAGGATACTTCTGCAAAGAACCCTTTCCGGCCTGCGCTTCGGGCCAACAGTCCCTCGAGGCAGGCCATTCGGATTTGATGCGAGGCAAGGACGTCCATCAGTGCTACGGGCATTCGGACGGGTGGGCGGTCGGAGAATCCGTTCATGCTCATGAAACCGGTTTCCGCCTGGACGACCACGTCATAGGCCAGTCGCTCGGGTGCCTCGGCAAATCCCACCAGACGCACGCGGATGAGGTGGGGGTGCCGCCGGGCCAAGTCCTCGGGTGTGAGGTTGAACTTGGCTAAGTCTGCTGCCTTGTAATTTTCGATGAGCACGTCATGGGAGGCGAGGGCCGCTTCGAGCCAGGCCCGTCCTTCTGGGGAAGTCAAATCTTGCCATGTGACGGTTTTGTGGCCGTTGGCACTTTCGTAGTACGCAGAAAGTGGGGTTTCTGTCGGCTCTTGGGCTGTCTTCCAACTGCGCGTCACATCGCCGGCAGGGGGGCGTTCCACTTTGGTCACCTTCGCACCGCGTTCTGCCAAGGCTGTCGCAGCCAACGGCCCGGCGAGCACACTCGCCAATTCCAATACCCGGATTGATTCCAGCGGACCCATGCCGCGAAGGTACTAGCTAGGTTTCAATACAGATTGGTAGGTGTCGATGGCCCGTTGCCGTGCGGTTTTGTGTTCCACGATAGGCTCAGGATAGAGGGAGGTGCCATACTCGGGAACCCACTTGCGGACGTAGCGTAAGTCTTTGTCAAATTTGTCCAATTGCGAAGTGGGATTGAAAACCCGGAAATACGGAGCAGCATCGCATCCGGATCCGGAGGCCCATTGCCACCCGCCAACGTTCGATGCAAGATCAAAATCGAGCAGTTTCGAGGCAAAATACCGCTCGCCCCAACGCCAGTCGGTCAATAAATGCTTGCACAGGAAGGAGGCGACCACCATGCGTACTCGGTTGTGCATGAACCCAGTGGCATTGAGTTCGCGCATGCCGGCGTCTACCAGGGGATACCCCGTTTTTCCCTTGCACCATGCGTCAAAATGCGCTTCGTTGTTTTCCCACGGAATGGCGTCATAGGCCGGACGAAAAGAGCCCTCGACGGAATGAGGGAAATGGTAGATGATCATCTGGTAGAAATCCCGCCAAATGAGTTCAGTCGTCCATTTTTCGCTGTGTGCCATGCCTGCACGAAGGGCTTGTCGAATGCCAATGGTGCCAAACCTCAGGTGCAACGATAGACGGGATGTACCAGGCACAGCTGGAAAGTCACGTTGGTCACCATACGCGCTCAGGACCTTGCTCACGATCGAACGTTGGGGAATCAATGCATCCAAGTCCTCGGGCGACTCAAACCCCATGGATGCGAGGGTGGGAATTGCGGGGGCCTCGAAGGCGTCTGGACTGAGCCAACGGGCTTTGGCTGCTTCCTTGTGGGACGGCGCCTCAGCATAATCCCCTGCAGTCAGAGTTTTGCGCCATTTCCGGCTGTATGGGGTAAAGACAGTATACGGTTTGCCGTCGTCTTTGGTCACCTCGTTTTTTTCCAGGATGACACTGTCCTTGACGCCTTTGAATTCCACTCCATGGCCCGCGAAGAACTCCGCCATGCTGCGATCGCGTTCTTGTGCATACGGCTCGTAGTCGCGGCCGACGTGGACGGATTGGAGTTGAATTTCTTCTGCCTTCCAGGCCTCCAGCCATTGAGCCCAAACATCCTGCGGCTGACCGTATCCAACGAAGAGTTGACCGTTCACTTTTGCAAGGTCAATTTCAAGTTGCTGAAGTTCACGGTGGAGGAAGGCTACACGGCGATCTGCTTTGTCATCCAGTTTTTCGAGAATGTTGCGGTCGAAAATGAACGCCATGGCCAAGGAGCCAGACGGTTTTGATGCTTCGATGGCAGAAAGAAGGGCTCGGTTGTCCTCCAAACGGAGGTCGCGACGGAGCCAGTGGATGTGAAGGGGTGTTCGCAAAATTTTACGTTGAATTGTGAGGTGCAGGTGAACCTTTCACACCCGCCGCGGTTCTGTTCTCATAACCTTGTTGAAATGAAAAAAGTTTTTACTCTCTTTGGGCTGATGGCCCTCTTCTTTGGGAACCAGTTGGTTGCCCAGGACAATCCTTGCGGTGTTGAAGGCATCGTAGTTGAAGCGTCGAATTTCCAATATGCGCCCGCTGCCCTCGAAATCGAGGCTGGACAGACTGTGGTCTGGGTCAATGTCGGAGGTACACATGATGTGAATGGACTCGCGAGCACGCTCAACGAGGACTGGAACAACCCAGAGACATTCTACATCGGCACTGCAACTGGTAACATGGACGGTGTTTGCCTCGGCTCCCACACGTTCACAGTTGAAGGAACCTACAACTACGATTGCTCCATTGGATCGCACGCAGCGAACGGTATGGTGGCGACCATCACGGTCAACCCAGCCCAGATGAGCAATAGCGTGGTGGACATCATTGTTAACAGCGATGACCACACTTTGCTTGAAGCTGCAGTTGGTGCCGCTGGTTTGGTGGACGCGTTGAGCGGTGAAGGACCCTTCACGGTGTTTGCCCCAACCGATGACGCCATCGTGGCGTTGACAGAGGCGTTGGAGATCACCGCTGAAGACTTGTTGGCCCTGCCAAACTTGGGTGACATTCTACAGTATCACGTAGTGGGTGCTTCAGCGTACGCCGCTGACCTGTCCGACGGCCAAATGATTGAGACCTTGCTCGGTGAAGACGTGACAGTGAGCATCACTGCGGACGGCGTTTTCATCAACAACGCGCAAGTAACCGTTGCTGACGTTGCTGCAGACAACGGAGTAGTGCACGTCATTGACGCGGTTTTGTTGCCTCCGGCACCACCGACAACGACGGTTGTTGACATCATCGTGAACAGCGAAGACCACACCTTGCTCGAGGCAGCAGTAGGTGCAGCAGGCTTGGTGGATGCGTTGAGCGGTGAAGGTCCGTTCACAGTATTCGCTCCTACCGACGCAGCAGTCGTTGCGTTGACAGAGGCATTGGAAATCACCGCTGAAGACTTGTTGGCGTTGCCCAACCTCGGTGACATTCTCCAGTACCATGTTGTAGGTGCGGAGGCATACGCAGCTGATTTGACGGATGGTCAAATGATCGAAACGCTCATTGGAGAAGACGTGACGGTGAGCATCACCGCCGACGGTGTCTTCATCAACAACGCACAAGTCGTCGTCGCTGACCTCGCGGCCGACAACGGCGTGGTGCACGTCATCGATGCAGTATTGTTGCCCCCAACCCCTGAGACCACGACTGTGGTTGACATCATCGTCGGCAGCGAAGACCACACAGTGCTCGAAGCGGCAGTAGGTGCAGCTGGTTTGGTGGATGCGTTGAGCGGTGAAGGACCGTTTACTGTATTCGCTCCGACCGACGCAGCGTTCGACGCCTTGATGGAGGCCTTGGAGGTAACAGCAGAGGAATTGTTGGCTTACCCAGGCTTGGCTGATGTGCTTCAGTACCACGTTGTGGGTGCAGAAGCGTATGCAGCTGATTTGAGCGACGGTCAAATGAT
Source organism: uncultured Flavobacteriales bacterium (assembly GCA_938074325.1). Lineage (GTDB taxonomy): Bacteria > Bacteroidota > Bacteroidia > Flavobacteriales_D > Sanyastnellaceae > UA16. The sequence goes on from CALJFZ010000021.1 coordinate 81,047, forward strand.
CGAAACCTTATTGGGAGAGGACGTCACCGTAAGCATCACCGCTGACGGTGTCTTCATCAACAATGCCCAAGTTATCGTGGCTGATTTGGCTGCGGACAATGGCGTTGTTCACGTCATCGATGCAGTGTTAGTGCCACCAACCCCTGAGACGACCACCGTCGTTGACATCATTGTCAACAGCGAAGACCACACGTTGCTCGAGGCGGCAGTAGTCGCTGCAGGCTTGGTAGATGCGTTGAGCGGTGAAGGTCCGTTCACAGTATTCGCTCCAACCGACGCGGCAGTGGTTGCGTTGACCGAGGCGTTGGAAATCACAGCGGAAGAATTGTTGGCGTTGCCAAACTTGGGTGACATTCTCCAATACCATGTTGTGGGTGCAGAAGCGTATGCAGCGGACTTGAGCGACGGTCAAATGATCGAGACGCTCCAAGGCGGAAACGTTACCGTCAGCATCACTGCAGAAGGTGTCTTCATCAACCAAGCGCAGGTAATTGTTGCAGACCTCGCGGCCGACAATGGAGTCGTCCACGTTATCGATGCGGTATTGTTGCCGCCGACCTCAAACGTTGCCGAATTGGCCTCGTTTGAATTGAACGTTTTCCCGAACCCTGTTGCAGGAGGCGTGTTCAACATGACAGGCAACTGGGAAGCTGGAGCGAGCATTGAAATTTTTGAGCTCACCGGACGCAAAGTGTTCGAAACCACCACCACCCAAAACACCGTGACTGTTTCCACCGAAGGATGGGCAGCCGGTACTTACGCCGTACGTGTTGCCGATGGCATCAGCACAGCGACTAAGATGTTTCTGGTTGATTGATTCTCAGACCGATTGACTGGTGGCGGGCTGATCCTCAGGGGTCAGCCCGCTTTTTTTTTTACAACAAATCGGTGAGGGCTTGTTCGGCTGTATCGAACTGGAAGGCGAACCCGGCCTCGGTGATCCGCGATGCTCGCACCCGTTGGGAGGCAAGTATGATGGAAGCCATTTCACCGTAAATGGCCTTCAGTGCGAATGCGGGTACGTTGGGTGCCCAGAAAGGGCGGTTGCACGCCGATGCAATGGCTGCGCTGAGTTGTTGATTGGTGACGGGATGAGGTGCGGCTAAGTTGTAAATGCCTTGGGCAGCAGTCGTTTTCAATGCCCAGAGAAAGGCCCGCTGAACATCGTGGACGTGCACCCAGGATTGCCATTGGTCTCCGCTGCCGGTGGCCGAACCCAAGCCCAGTTGGAAGAGGGGCAATAGCTTACCCAACATGCCCCCGCTTGGATCGAGAACAAGTCCGATGCGAAAGGAAACGGTGCGCACACCCAATTCAGCAATGCGCTGGACGCCTTCTTCCCAAGCGCGAACGACATCGGCCGAAAAATCGGCCCCTTGGGCGCTGGACTCATCTACCCAGTCCGGACCGCTTGGATACACGCCAATCGCGCTGGCGCCAACAACGCATTCGGGGCGTTCAGAAGCTGGAAGCGCTGCGATGGCCTCGTAGAGGAGTGCGCTGGACTGGACGCGGCTGTTAAGGATGACGCGCTTGTTGGATTCAGACCAACGTTGCGCCACGGGTGCACCAGCCAGGTGCAGAATGCCGCTGACGTTGTCCAGGGCATGGGAATCCATGGTCTGCCGTGCAGGGTCCCAAACCGCATATTCGAGCAGGGGGTTGGGGCTGATCTTGGCGGACCGCGTCAGCACGCGGACACGTTGATTTTGGGCCAACAAATCCTGCACAATTCTCTGGCCAATCAGGCCTGTGCCACCGGTGATGAGGATGGTTTTCTGCATGGTTCACAAACAACTCGAGGCGGCATTTTGTTGTACCTTCAAGCAATCTCCACGCGCACAACCATGATTTTGACCTCTCCCCATTTCTCCGCCCTCCACAAACCGCTCTCCGCCGTTGGAATGGCTTTTCTTCTGGTGTTTTCTGCATGGGGCCAAACTCCTTGTGAAGGCGGGTTTGCCGACGGTTTTCCATGCGATCGAATGACGCTTTTGTCCTCCATGTCCAATGCGGATTTGATGGGCACAGGGGCAAACGATGTATGGGGGTGGACCGACCCTGTTACGGGCGTCGAATACGCGTTGGTCGGTGAGCGGCAAGGGTTGGCGATGGTGGATTTGAGCGATCCGGTGAATCCATTCCTTGCGGCTTTCATGCCCACGCAAACCTCCCCAAGCACCTGGCGCGATATGAAGGTGTACATGGACCACGTGTACGTCGTGAGTGAGGCCAATGGACACGGCCTGCAGGTCTTGGACTTGAATCAATTACGTGATTTAACGAGCTTCCCCACGACGTTGGAGCCGACGACGTGGCTCGGGAGTTTTTCCGACGCCCACAACGTGGTCATCGACGAAGAATCTGGCTTGCTTTACGCGGTGGGGACGAATTTGGCCAGTGGAGGCCTAGTTGTATTTGACCTGACCAATCCTGCTTCTCCGCAATTGGTGGGGGATTTCAGCGAAGCCGGTTATACCCACGATGCCCAAGGCGTTGTATACCACGGCCCAGACACCGACTTTGTTGGGAAGTCGCTGGTGTTCGGGGCGAATGCCAACAAGCTTGCCATCCTCGATGCCACCGATCCCACGGACATCACGACGGTGAGCATCACGAACTACGACTATTCCTATACGCACCAATGTTGGCTGACCGAGGACCACAAGTACCTGTTCTTGGGCGACGAGTTGGACGAGCAGAACCAAGGGATCAATACCCGGACGTTGATTTACGACGTACAAGATTTGACCAACCCTGTACTGATCGGTGAGCACCTCTCAGATTTGGCCGCCATCGATCACAACCAGTACGTGGTCGGAAACCTTTTGTTCCAAGCCAATTACCGGGCCGGATTGCGCATGCTGACCCTTACGGATGTGGCTGCAGGTGAGCTAACCGAAATCGGCTACTTCGACGTGGACCCCACCAGCAATGCGGCGCAGTTTTCCGGATCGTGGTCCACCTATCCCTACTTCGAATCGGGTACGGTCGTGGTCACGTCCATAGAAGACGGCATCTACATCGTGCGTCCGAAGTTCATCGACATCGAAGTGGTGAACCCTTCCTTTTGCCAAGGGGAAGACATGGTGGTGTACATCGAGGTGTTGGACGGCCTCTTGCCGCCCTACGATTTGAGCATTCCCGATCTGCCTGCAGGAGCAGATCTCGTTGATTTCCAATGGCAAATGGACGCTCCGGGCAGTTTTGTGTGCACCATCACAGGGCTCACGGAATGGACAGGAGAACATTCCCTCACCGTACAGTTGGATGCTCCGCTCAATCAAGTGACGGAGGCTTTTGAATTTTCGATTGAAGCGGGAACGACCTTCTACGCCGATGCGGATGGCGATGGATTCGGGAATGCCGAGTCCACTGCGATGGGTTGTACCCAACCGGAAGGGTATGTGACCGACGCCTCGGATTGCAACGATGCCTCTGCTGTAGTGTTCCCAGGCGCTCCCGGCACCGAGCAGGGGTTGGACAACAACTGCGACGGTTTCATCACCGGGCTGGAGGAGGCTGGATGTCCCGGCGATTTCAATTCGGATGGACTTATTTCCGTTGCGGATTTGCTGGTCTTCCTCGGGGAGTTTGGCTGCGAGGAAAATTGCTCCGCTGATTTTGATTTTGACGGGCTGGTCAACATATCCGATTTGCTCGGATTCCTCTCCATTTTCGGAGAAGACTGCCCAAATTGACGCAGCTAGTTGACTTGTTCGGTCTGCTGCTCCACCATGCGCGCGTACAACCCATCGGATTGAGCCAACTCGGCTGGTGTCCCTGATTCAACGACGCGTCCCTCGTCCAAGACCACCACGTGGTCGGCCCCGCGGATGCTGCTGATTCGGTGGGAAATAAGCAAGACGGCCGCTTCGTTTCCGCGGTCGCGAATGGACTTCAGGATGATTTCTTCGGTCTCGGTATCCACAGCAGAAAGGCAATCATCCAGGATCAAAAGCTGCGGGCGACGGATGAAGGCGCGGGCGATGGAAATGCGCTGTTTCTGTCCACCACTCAAGTTTACCCCGCGTTCACCGAGCAGCGTTTCATACCCCTGCTCAAACCCTTCAATGTTGTGCGCTACGTGCGCCTCTTTAGCGGCGGCTTCGACCTGTTCGGCAGGCGCTTCACCGGCTTTCATGCCAAAGGCAATGTTGGAGGCGATGGTGTCGGAAAACAGGAATACATCCTGTGGCACGTAGCCGGTCAATTGCCGGAAGGCATCAAGGTCCCATGCAGTGAGTGCCTTCCCATTGACAGTGACACGCCCGCTTGAAGGGTCAAAAATGCGCATGGCCAATTGCGCAATGGTCGACTTTCCGCTGGCGGTTCGCCCTGTGATGGCAACCACCTGACCTGGACGAACGGTGAAACTGACATCCTGCAATGCTGTGATGCCCGTCTCGGGATAGGTAAAGCTAACTTTTTCGAAGGCCAAGGACTCCAATTGGCCTTCTTCCACTGCGCCGGTTTCGGATTGGATCGTCGGTTCGGCTTCCATGAAGTCGTTGATCCGTTTCATCGATGCCTCCGCCTTTTGGACAAGAGAGGTTACCCAACCGACAGAAGCAAATGGCCACGTGAGGAGGTTCACGTAGAACACAAATTGAAAAATGTGGCCGATCTCCAATTCACCTGCGATGACGCGTTGGCCTCCAACGTATATGGTCAAAATGGTACTCAATCCCACCAACAAAACGATGATGGGCATGAACAGCGCTTCGGTTTTGACGAGGTCCAATGCACTGGATTTGTAGGCATCGGCCTCGTTGGAGAAGCGGGATGCGGCATCGGTTTCCCGCTGAAAGGACTTGAGCACGCGAATGCCGGCGATGTGCTGTTGGACGAACGTGCTCAGCCTGCTCTGCAGTCGCTGCACCGCCTCGCTTTGGCGGTTGATCCGAGAGCTGACAAAATAGATGCCGACAGACATCAAGGGCAGCGGAAGCAGTGCGTAGAGGGTCAATTGCCAATCGATGTACACCATCACGCTCACCACTAGTACGATGAGCATGATAAGGTTCAAAGTGTACATGATGGCCGGACCGAGGTACATGCGCACCTTGCTCACGTCTTCGCTGATCCGGTTCATCAAATCGCCTGTGTCGTGTTCCTTATAGAATGTGGCATCCAAGCGTTGGTACTGATCGAAAATGGTCCCCTTCAAATCGAATTCAATGCGCCGTGACATGACGATGATGGTCTGCCGCGTGAAGAACAAGAAAATGCCCTTGAAGAGGTAAGCCAACAAAAACAATCCCGCCTGCCACAAGGCCAGTCGCTTCATCCAGTCCAAGGCGTCTTGCCGATCTCGGAAGGCCGTTACCCAATTGCCCCCTGCATCGAGCGCTTCGCGGAGGTATTGCAGGGTTCGTGGAAAGGGTGGAGGCACTGCGTCCTGGAACACGGTGGCTTCGGATTGGCCCTCGCGCAGTGGCGCTAAGAAGGCCTCGTCAACAGCCTTCATGGCATTGACCCCCTCACCAATCAAGCTCGGGGCATACACGGCAAAGACGTTGGTGAAGAGGATGAAAACCATTCCCCCGAAAAGCAGAAGGGGGTACCGCGCGATGTAGGTGTTCAGTTTCCAGAGTTCACGCATGCCGCATCAAAACTTGAAATTCCAGGTCACGGATGGGATGATGGGAAACAAACTCACTTGATTCGCCTGTAAATCCAAGGTGCCTGAACTCAAGTCTCCTTCATTGCTGAAGTAGATGAAGTAGGGATTCATGCGGTTGTAAAGGTTGTACACGCCAAAGGTCCAGGTGGATTCTCGGCGAAGGTCGCCCTTTTTCTTGGATTTGGCGGGGTCCGGCGTGTACGTGGCGCTGACGTCCGCCCGGTGGTAGGGGGCCATGCGGTAACCGTTGCGCGGGCCGTACACATCGGTGATCCGGCCTTCAAAGAGGTACCGTTGAATGGGGAGGGTCAATGAATTGCCTGTTGCATAAACGAAAGCCCCTCCGAAGCGCCAAGACTTGGACAAAGTGTAATCCAGCACCACGCTGAGGTCGTGGCGTCGGTCGTATTTCGCTGGGAAAACGAGGCTGGCGTTCAAGTCATCAAATTGGCGCTCGGTCTTGCTCCATGTGTAGCCTATCCACCCCGTGAAACGTCCTTGTCGTTTTTTGACAAAGGTTTCCAGTCCGTACGACCAGCCTTCACCAAAGACCAGGTTGTTGTCTACGTTGTTGCCAATGTTGTCCTCTGGGCTGGTGTTTTCAGCATAGGCCACCAAGTTGTCCAATTCCTTCCAATACCCTTCCACGGAGGCCTCCCAATCCTCATTCGCGCCGAGGGTTTTGAAGTAGCCCACGCTTGCTTGCCGGCCCCATTGCGGCTTGACGCGGTCTGAACTCGGGATCCAAATGTCTCCCGGAAGGGAACTGGTGCCCAACGAGGTGAGGTGGATGTATTGGTAGTTTTCGCTGTAGCCGGCCTTGATGCTGGAGCGCGGCCCCGTGGTCACACGCAGCGCCAGGCGGGGTTCCCAGCCCTGGTAAAACTGAACCACCTCCCCGGGGGCATACACCGTCACCGGTTGGGGTGTTATGCCGGGCGTCTGAATGGGGTAGCGGGTAAAAGGTCCGACATGCCAAAACCCACTCCAGCGCATCCCGGCGTGCAGGCGTACGTTTTCATTGATGTCGAAATCGTCTTGGAGGTAGACACCGGCCTCGTGGCTGAACGTCTGTTCGGACGTCCCAGTGTCGAACTCCGTATCGCCACTGCGTGCGTTGAAATCCGTCGGAATGAAATCGTGGTGCACGTAGTCAATGCCGCCTTTGATGACGTGGCGTGGGTTCGGATAAAAGCTCCACTCGGTGCGGCCCGATAAATCCTTGATGCCGCTTTCAAATCCAAATTCAAACTCCTCTTGGCCGGCCAAAAATGAGAACGTGTATTCGGAGTAGGTCATGCCCACATTCAAGAACATGCGGTCGTTGAGGATGCGATTCCAGCGAAGGGACCCCATGGAGTTACCCCAAGGGATGGACGTGTTAAATCCTGCTTCAGCACTGTTAAAACTGAAGACGTCTTGCCCAAAATACCCCGACAAAAACAGCTGGTCGCGGTCGCTGATGCGGTAATTGATTTTGGCATTGAAATCGTAGAAAAAATACCCCGTGCCCTCGAACGCAGAACCTTTGATGAATGGGCGTGTCAAGACGTCGAGGTAGGTTCTGCGGCCGGAAAGTATGAGGCTGCAAGTGTCCTTGATGATCGGCCCTTCCACGGTGAGCCTCGAGCTGATCAATCCGAGTCCGCCAGTGGCTTTCCATTCCTTAGAATTGCCTTCCTTGAGCCCAATGTTCAGTACCGAACTCACGCGCCCGCCATACTCCGCGGGCATGGAGCCTTTGATCAGGTCAATGTTCTTGATTGCGTCGGCGTTGAAAACGCTGAAAAAGCCGAACAGGTGCGAGGCGTTGTAGACCGTTGCATCGTCCAGCAAAATGAGGTTTTGGTCCGGTCCGCCTCCGCGCACGTAGAAACCGCTGTTGCCCTCGCCGGCACTCGAAACGCCCGGGAGGAATTGGAGAACCTTTAAAACGTCCACCTCGCCCAACAGTGCGGGAAGGGCTTTGATTTGGTCGACCTCGACGGACTCTCTGCCCAAATCCGTGCTGGCCGTGTGATTGGTGCGCTCCCCTACAACGGTCGCCTCCTCGAACGCAATGACCGCGGGCTCGAGATCTACGTTGTACACTTTTTGATTCGGGTTCAGGACCACGTTGCGCGACTGGTAACCGATGAAGCTGACCACAATTTGGTCGGTCGCATCGGGCAAGGTCAAGCTGTAAAACCCGTAGATGTTCGTCGAAGTGCCGCGTGAATCGTTCAGTGGGATGACCGAGGCCCCTAAAATTTGCTCCCCGGTTGACGCATCGGTGATGGTGCCACTAATGGTGCGCTGAGCAATCGAAGTTGCTGCAGTGCTGAGCAAGGCAAGGATGCACACGAAGGCGCGGAAGGAGAGGGTTTTCATGCTGCAGACAAAAGTACTTGGGCGGGTAGGGGTACCGGGTTTACAACAACTGGTTTTAGCATTTGTTGGACACTACCTTGTGCTGAGAATGCAAAGGGTAAAAAACGCGCTACAATTTGGATGCTCGGCGTTCATCGCGCTGCTCGTGTTGAGCGGATGCCGCAACGAAGGGTATGATGCATCCACGGTGTTCCGCTACAACGAAAGTGCCAACCTCACTTCCCTTGATCCCGCCTTTGCACGAACGCTTGAACCCATGTGGGTGGTGGACCAATTATTTGACGGCTTGGTGGAGCTGGACGCACAATTGAACGTTCGGCCATCCATCGCTGAGTCCTATTTCGCTTCGGACCAGGGGAAAACCTGGACGTTTGTGCTTCGGAACGACGTTCGATTCACGGCGCACCCGGACGTGCCTGGGCTGCAGGAGGGCAGAGGAGTTCGCGCCGAGGACGTTGTGTTCAGCCTCAACCGGCTTCGCGATCCAGCGCTCGCCTCGAGCGGTCGGTGGATTTTGGATGCGTTGGACGAAGAAGCTGAAGGGGCAGGAATGGTCGCATTGGGACCGGACACCGTCATCTTTTACCTCAAAGAAGCCTATCCGCCGTTTTTGGGCCTCCTTGCAACGCCCTATGCGAATGTGGTGGCCCCTGAGGCAGTGACCCATTTTGGTGAAGAATTCCGACGAAATCCGGTGGGGTCTGGGCCGTTTCAGCTGGCTTGGTGGGTAGAGGATGTAGCGTGCGTATTGCACAAGAACAAGGCGTATTGGGAAAGCGATGAAATGGGTGTTTCGCTGCCATACTTGGATGCCGTGCACATTTCCTTCGCCGCGGACATGGGAGCAGAGTACCAAGGGTTGCTGCAAGGAAAGTTCGATTTCATGAGTGGACTTCATGCAGCCTATATGGAGGAATTGCTGGATGCGGAGGGTCGGCTGAAGGATGGGTATGCGGATGTTTTGCGGCTGGAGACAACGCCGTTTTTAAAGACGGACTACATCGGGTTTTTGGTCGATGGAAACGAAGGAGAGTGGGCCCCATGGAAGGACGTGGCGGTGCGGCAAGCCCTCTCGTTGGTCGCCGATCGTGATGGCATTGCTCGGTCGCTGAGAAGAGGGTGTGTGGTTCCCACCCGGGATTTTGTTCCTCCAGTACTCATGGGAAGAGCTCGAGCGCGTCCCGTGCCTTATGATCCGGAGCGCGCCCAGAGCATGATGGATTCCGTTCGAGCCCACCATCCGGGTCCTTGGCCCGAATTGGTCCTTACCACAACAAGCGACTACACAGACCTTTGTGCGGCCTTGCAATACCAATGGGAAACCCTGGGGTTGACTGTGAAAATCGATGTGGTATCTCCCTCTACGCATCGCGAGCGTGTCGCCAACGGCAAGGCCATGGCATTTCGCAAATCGTGGTTGGCCGATTATCCCGATGCGGAGAATTTTCTCTCGCTTTTTAAGACGTCCAATTTTGCTCCAGGCGGCCCCAACTACACCCATTTTTCCGACCCCGATTTTGATGCGCAGTTGGCCGCAACAATGACCGAAGTGTCTGATTCCATTCGATTGCATCAGTATGCCGCCTTGAATGACCGCATTGCGGAATCCCTGCCGTTGATTCCATTGTTTCACGATCAAGTCACCCATTTCGTTCGGCAGGAAGTGGAAGGCTGGGAAATCAATTCGGTCAACCGATTGGATTTGAGGCGAGTACGCAAGTCAAGTGCGCCGACCCCTTGAAGCGGCTGCGGGATTTGTGCCACAAGGCGTAAATTGTCAGGCACGAATCAACGAATTCCATGCTCAGAATCGATTGCCATACGCACATCCTGCCCCGTGAAATGCCCCGCTGGACCGAACGGTTCGGAGGCGGTAAATACATTCACTTGGAAGCCAGTCCTCGGGATGGATTCGCGCGCATGATGCAAGGGACGCAGTTTTTTCGGGAGATTGGTGAGAATTGCTGGGATGCTGAAGTTCGAAAGCGGGAATATGCGGTCCTGGACACCCAGGTGCAAGTGGTGTGTACCATCCCAGTGATGTTCAACTACGACGCTCCGTTGGACCATGCACAGGCGATTTCGGCATTTCTCAACGACCATATCAGTGAATTGGTGCACCGCGATCCGCAGCATTATGCCGGGTTGGCGACCGTCCCGATGCAGGACACCGACGCGGCCATTCGCGAATTGGAACGGGCGAAGGAAGCAGGTCATTTGGGCGTTCAGATTGGCTCCAACATCAACGGAATGAACCTCTCGGACGAACGCTTCTTTCCATTTTTCGAGGCGTGCGAACGGTTGGGAATGGCCTTGATGATTCACCCGTGGGACATGATGGGGAAGGAGCAAATGGAAAAGTACTGGTTGCCTTGGTTGGTGGGCATGCCGGCGGAAACGGCACGGGCTGTGAGCTCCATGATTTTCGGTGGCGTCTTGGAACGCTTGCCGGGATTGCGGGTGATGTTCAGCCACGCGGGTGGTTCGTTTTTGACCACGTTGGGACGGTTTGAACATGGGTTCAACTGCCGACCGGATTTGGTCGCGGTCGACAACGATGTCAATCCGCGGGATTACATCGGAAAATTTTGGATTGACAGCATCACCCACGATGCCGACTTGCTCCATTACGTGCTGAAGCTTCAAGGGGCCAAGCGAATATGCATGGGCTCGGACTACCCATTCCCGCTCGGTGACTTGGAACTGGGGGCGTACATGCTGGACATGGGGTTGGAGGCGTCTGATTTGCACCAATTGTTTTCAGGGGCCGCCTTGGAATGGCTTGGCGTTCCGGCCGATCACTTTGGCCCGAAATCCTGAAATGCTCTGCAATTCCGCGCAACCTATTGAGCGGTCAGAAGGTTCTTCATCATACCACCTGAACCATGGAAGCGGCCGACATCAACCTCATTGAAGCGTGCAAGAAGGGCGAGCCCCGTGCCCAACGTGAGGTGTATGCGCGGTTCAGTCCCATGATGTTTGCTGTCGCTTTGCGGTACACGAACAATGCACGAACGGATGCGGAGGACATTTTGCAAGAGTCGTGGATCAAGGTGTTTCGCCACATCAAGTCTTTCAGCGAGCACAACAGTTTTGAAGGGTGGTTGCGGCGAATTGTGGTCAATACCGCGATTACTCACTACCGCAGGAACCAAAAGCATGCTTTTCAATTGGATGTTGATGAGGTCTATGCAACCCCTGCGGATTTAGAAGCGTTCAAGGAATTGGATTTCACAAGAGAAGAATTGGCCTCTGCCATCGCGCAGCTGCCCAAAGGATATGGAATGGTGTTCAACATGTATGTCATAGAAGGATTTAAGCACAAGGAGATTGCCGAGCAGTTGGGAATCGATTTGAATACGTCCAAGAGCCAACTCAGTCGAGCTCGGAAGTATTTGCAAGGAATCCTGAACAACATGTCGAAACGTGCAACGAAGGCCTAACGGAGAAGTCATGAAAGCAGAAGAGTTTGATCAATACGTTCGTTCTCAATTCCGAGAAGAAGCTGCCATGCCGCCAGTAGGCGTTGAAGCGGCGGTATTTGCGGCCGTTGATGCGGAGAGCAAGGGGCGCCGCCGAGTTCGGCCCGCTGCCGCGTTGCTCATTGCAGCTGCTACAGGAGCGGCCCTTTGGTTGAATGCGCCCGAATCGGTTCCTGCTGAAACGCCTCAGCCGGTTCAAGCGGCGCCTGTCCAAGCAGCACCTGTTTCAGCAGCGCCAGCAGAGGCTGCAGCTGTTACCCAAGAAGCGGCTGAACTTCCGCTCGAGCAGAACCACGATTCTGGGACTGTGACCGTTCCTGAGCAAACGGCTGTGCCAAGTGGAACTTCTTCGTCAGTGGCCATTGGTAATCCTGTGCAGCCACAGCCCCTCGAACCGATTGGCAGCCGAAACGCGGCATCGGTCGTTGCAGCAGGCGAAGGCAATGCTGCTGAATTGCAGCGGAAAGGGGAAGAAACGTGGGTCTTGCCCGCTGTGGTCAAGGTCAACGACTAAATTGCAGGCATGCGGCCTGCTTGCCTTATTCTCTTCTTACATGTTTTGGCCTTGCCCGTAGCATGGGGAGCGAATCCATTGATTGTTTTCAATGACTCCATCGTCATCGACGGCACCGTCATTCAGGTAGAGGCCCAAGTGCGCTTTGATTCCTTGCCACAAAGCTCCGCTCGCCCCGCGTTCGATCCGACCTGGTCCGTGTGCGCAATGACAGGCGTCGGAACGGATTGGGCTTACTGGAGTGGTCAGAGAGATGTGGCGCTGGGGTTGGAGATGCAATGGTTGAAGCGAACGTTGCATCGGGATTTCCGATCGAAAACGACGGTTTGGGTGGAAGGCACATTGGGCGCAATGCTCACATCCAATGTAGAGGTCGATCAGGGCACATTCCCGGATTCGTTGATTGGCTTTTTGCCGGCGACGAGCAATCAGCCGTTGCGTTTTGTGACATCCCAACAATTTGACATCGGAACCGAAACCGACACCTCCTCAGTAACTACAATTCGGTCTGCATCGTTCATGCCGTACGCCGCGTTGGGATTGACCGGAGAGAAGAAAGGGTGGTCCTTCCGAATGCAGGCGGGTATTCAATTTTTCCCCTCATCCATGGCCCTTCGGATTGTATTGAACGAACCATCGTTGACCGAGCCCCCTTTTGTTCCCGGGGCATTCATAGAAGGTCAGGTCCTGCCCCGCTTCGAAAGCGCCGTTGGTTATCGGGCGCCTCGTTCTCCATGGATGTTTCGAATCCACGGCACGGCATTGCCGGGGGCTCCACAGAACCTCTGGGTTGGATTCGGCGTTACTTACATCAAGGACGCGGATTGATCCGCTCGCTTGCAGTATATTGTAGCTCATGTCGAAAGCAATGGTCCATCATATGATTCGTTTCTCGCTGGTTGCGGTTGGCTTGGTATGGGGACATTTTGCATCTGCTCAACAGGTGATGAACGGCAGTTTTGAATCGCTTTCCGCATTGCCCTCTACCACCGGACAATGGTCGTTGGCGAGCGGTTGGACCGCCACGAGCAGTTCTGAAAACACGCCGGATGTCTTTCACATGCAAGGCGTGGGAGGGGGAGATTTGCCGGAAACACCTGTGGCCATGGTGTTGCCGGATCAAGGCATGGCCATCGGTGGCTTTATGGCGGCTGGACTGCCCGGAACTGAGCGTAGAGAATACATCACGGGGTCGTTTACGAGTCCATTGCAACCGGGCGTTTCGTACCAAATGACGTTCCGCATGACCAACGGGGAGCGGACGCCCTTTTCCCAAGCAGGACTGGGCGTGAGCGGCATGGGCATGCATTTTAGCATGGGGCCCTTGCAGCAATCTGGCTTGAGTCCCATCGAGGCGGAGCCACAATTTGAGTTGACCCCGCTGTTTTACAGCCGCGAATGGGAGACCATTTCTTTCACTTTTGTCGCCCAAAGTGCATGGACCTACTTCACTTGGGGGGCATTCGGTCCAGACAGTGGACGCAGCATCGAGCTCAACGAGGGTACTTCTCCCAGCATGGCGTATTACTTCGTTGATGCCTTCGCTATTGAATTGGCAGAGGAGGGCACCGCTTCGGATGAAGATGTTGAAAAGGGACCAACTACAAAACCCACAACCATTGACCTTGAGGAAGAACCTGCTTGGTTCGTCCCCAATGCGTTTACTCCAAACAACGATGGGGAAAACGATGTCTTTGTACCCGTGTGGAACAACTTTCAAATCAAGCGATTTGAAGTTTATTCTCGCTGGGGAGAGTTGGTTTATGAGCTTGCTCAAGGTGCGAACGAGGGGTGGAACGGACAAACCACGAAGGGAAAGGATGCAGCGCCCGGTACCTACATATGGCAGGTAGACTTGGTGGATGAATCGGGAAAGACCATCTCCAAATCCGGTGCGATCACGTTGATTCGTTGATGCCTTCGATGGTTACTTCTCACCCTCAAAGACAATTCATGCGCGCGGGGAGTCCAACGTACGACTGGACGACGCGACCCGATTCCTGTGATGAGTTATGGCCTCACGCTGGCAACCTACAGGGCATCCACTCTTCCATTTTGCAGCGAGGGGATATCGACGCGGACCGCAGAAAGGCTGTGGCGACGTGCATCCAAAATCAATACCACCTAGCAGGCATCGAACCGAATGAAGCGTTGGACGCATTCGGGCGAGGCGCAGAAGCTGTCACGGTGGGGCACCAGTTGCAGGCGGGAGGAGGACCTGCATTTTTTCATTACAAAATCATGTCAGCCCTGCGATGGGCGAAGCGCCTTCAAAGCGAGGGCGTGGATGCGGTTGCTGTGTTTTGGATGGCGTCGGAAGACCATGATTTTGAAGAAGTCTCCCAGACATTTGGAACCGCGCTTCACGCTTTCAGCTGGCGTCCGGAGCGCAGTGCGGATGGGCCCGTGGGAAGGATTGCGTGGGATGAGTCTGCGGAAAACGATTGGGCGGCGTGGTGCCGTGAAATGGGTGTGCATTCCCAACGGGTGCAAACACCGTTGCCCTTGGCGCATCGCGTTCGGCATTGGTTGCAAGAGTGGTTTCCTGGTGAGCCGTTGGTCGTTATCGATGGAGATGACGTGGAATTAAAGGCACTGGCCGGTGAGGTGCTTAAAGCGGAGTGGACCGATCATGGCATCGCATCGGCATTAGCTCAGCAAATGCAGACTTATGAAGCGCGGTGGGGTGATTCACCGTTGCGGTCGCGTAGCAACAACCTGTTTGTTCTGGAGGAATCGGGGGCACGGTTGCGGGCCGACAGGTGGATGGATCAGCATTCAGTGGAAGAAGGACTCGCCCTTTCCCCACAGGCATGGAGTCCCAATGCCGCGTTGCGCCCCTTGTACCAGGAGCAATTGCTGCAAAGTGCAGCCTTTCTCGGCGGTCCCTCAGAAATTGGCTATTGGCTATTGCTGGGCGCAGCATTTAGCCACCACAAAATTTCGCACCCTGCTTTGCTCGTACGGGACGGTGCTTTGGTTTTTGACGCTGACGCTGAACAAGCTGCAAAGGCAGTTGACTGGACCCCTCAACAGGGTGCCGTAAAAGGAGAAGTGGCTGTGGCCCAGTGGGCAGACAAAGGAATCAATGGGAAGGGGGAGCTGGAGCTGGCTTTTGCGAATTGGACAGAGGCTTTGATCCACCATGCAGAAGGCATCCCAGGAGATGCGGTGCCGACCACGAAAGCGGCATTGGCGCGCATGGAAAAAGAATTGGTTCAGGTTCAAAAGAAGTGGCGGAAGCTATGGAAACAGCAATACGCCCATGAAGCGGAATCCATCCAGCGTGCCTTCGATGAGTGGCTTTGTCCATCCGGAGGAATGCAGGAGCGAAAGTTGAGTGCCTTAGTGGCCATGCAGGCTGCAGGTGGGCGTGAGGCGTTTGCGGAAAAGTGGTACAAAGCGCTCAAGGGAATGGACGAGCCGCAATTCTTGGTCTTTCATCCGGAAGGCTGAACGTTGTACACCTCAACGGCCGGGTGTAATTTCGCGATATGTCCAAAACCACTGATGCCTCCGGCCGCCCCGGCCAACCCAACGTCGAACTTGAAGCCGTCAAAGATGCGCAAGGCCTCCCTGCATCGCCGCAGCTTCCCGCTGACGTCAAGAATTACATGATTGACATCGACGGAACCGTCACTGAGGACGTACCCAACGAAGAGCCGGAACGCATGGCGACGTGTTTGCCATTTCCAGACGCGCTGGAGACTCTCAACAAGTGGTACGACGAAGGGCACATCATCACCTTCTTTACATCGCGCACCGAGGAACATCGGGCGGTTACTGAAGCGTGGTTGGACAAGCACGGTTTCCTGTACCATGGCCTGCTAATGGGCAAGCCAAGGGGAGGAAATTACCACTGGATTGATAACCACATCGTTCGTGCTACCCGTTACCAAGGCACGTTCAGCGACCTGGTACGCGAGACCGTCGAGATCGAGGTGTTCAAGAAAGACTGACGTTAGAACGAACGGCCGCGTTCATCCAGAAAGCGCTGCACAATCAACGCTGCGGCCACATCGTCGACCGCGCCCTTTTTCGATCGTTTGGACTTCTTCATTCCCGATTGAATGGAGGCTTTCAGGGCTTCCTCGCTGGTGTTGGTCTCATCGACCAGCACGACTTCCAGTTCGGGGAATTGTTTTTCGAGTTCGGTACGAAAGGCTAAAATGGGTTCGGAACTGTGGGTCATGGCACGGCCGCTAGCCACTCCCCAGGCATTCGGGATTCCCAATGCAAATCCCGCACAATCTGCCTCTTTGACGAGCCGCTTCAGTTCGTCCATTAATTCCGCGGTCGGCACCGTCCTGTGAGGAAAGGCGAGCATGGCTGCACCGTCGGTGTATGCCAATCCGGTGCGAGCGCCTCCATAATCAATGCCTATCCATCGGCCCATGCCGCAAGGTACACCGCAAGCCGCTTGCCACCCGCACACCGCTTATCTTCGTGCCATGCCTCTGGTGCGTAAAGTCCTTTTCATTCAAACCGCCTTCATCGGTGACGCCATCCTGGCTTCAGCGCTTTGGGAGGATTGGCATCGTACCCATCCGGAAGATGAATTGCACATATGCGTGCGGAAAGGCAATGAAACGTTGTTCAAAGGCCATCCCTTTTTGAGGGGCGTGCACACCTGGGACAAATCAGGAGGGGGCGCGGCGCGGTATGGCCGGTTGACGACGTTGGGAAGGTTATTGCGCCGAGAAAGGTTCGACGTGGTCATCACCCCGCACCGCCATGCAAGTTCGGGCTGGCTAGCGTGGCGAAGCGGTGCGAGCATTCGGGTGGCATTTGACGTCCACCCATTGAAGGGACTCTTCACCCACACAGTCCCGCACAGTTTTGACGAAGGCTTGCATGAAACGGAACGAAACCACCGATTGATTGCTGAATGGACCGAAAGGGAGGGCATGCCGAAGCCGCACTTGTACCCTGCAGCCACGAGCATGGCTCGAGGGCAGTATGCGGTCTTAACACCAGCCAGTCAATGGGCGACCAAGCAATGGCCCGAACCGCAATGGGTGCAGCTCTGCGATGCGTTGACCGATGAGGTGTCGGCCCTGACGCTGCTGGGCGGTCCATCGGATTCCGACTTGCTGCAACGCATCGCGAAGGCCAGTATCCACCCGGCCATTCAAGTTGTCACGGATGCATCCCTGCTGGAGTCAGCAGGCATCATCTCCAACGCAGAGTTCGTCGTCACCAACGACAGCGGCCCCATGCATTTGGCTTCTGCGGTCAATGCCCCGACCGTCGCTGTGTTTTGTTCGACGGTGCCGGCCTTTGGGTTCGGACCGCTGGCCGATCGTTCCGTGGTGGTTGAAACGCAGGAGACGCTGCCGTGTCGTCCGTGTGGAATCCACGGTAAAACCCGCTGTCCTTTGGAACATTTTAGCTGTGGGTCTGGGATATCAGTTGCTCAGGTATTGCGGGCCATCCGCGTGCTCTGATTCGAATCGGATCGCAACTTTTGGTCAAAAAAAAAGCACGCCGATGGGGCGCACTTTTCTCAAAAACGTAAAAGGAGCTTATTCAGCGCACTCGCTGCCTGCGCAGAAAATGCGGCTTGCACCTTCACCTTCGAGGCGAAGCCAAACATCGGTTGAAGCATCCATTGCCTCGTAGGCGTTGCGCACCATCGTTCCGTCCTGCAGGATCAAAGCGAAACGGATGGACTGCAATTTGCCGTCAACCCAATCCACCATGTCATAGCGGAATCCAATGTTCACCGTGCTCATGTCCTTTTGCAACTGCGCCAGGTTTTCGCGGGTGGTGTTTTCGGTGATGTGCACGTTCAGGTACCCGGGTTGCACAGCGTCATTTGGAGTGGACTGTGCCTGGGCGTCTGTGGAGGTGCCGAGCAAGCACAAGGCCGTGCCCAACAAGAATGCAAAATGTTTCATGTGACCAATTTAGGTGATTTTTCGTGAAAAACTCTGGGTCAAGCGGTGCATTGGATGTTGAAAAATTGCGGTCCAAAAACACGCGTATCGTTCCCGATAACGCGCCGAGTTGAAGCATCTTTGAGGGACAATCTTTGACCATGCATTTTATCGTTTCCAGCAGCCAACTGCTCCGTCATCTCTCTTCCCTCAGCGGCGTGTTGAACAGCAGCAACACCCTGCCGATTTTGGATAACTTCTTGTTTGAATTGGGGCCAGGTGAAGCCGTGATTTCTGCCAGCGATTTGGAGACCACCATGACGACCAAGCTGGAAGTCAAAACAGAGGATACAGGATCCATCGCCGTGCCGGCAAAAATGCTCCTGGACATCCTCAAGGCGTTTCCAGACATTCCGTTGACGTTTAAGGTAGATCCTGCGACGTACGCCATTGAATTGACGAGCGACGCGGGTAAGTACAAGTTGACCGGTGCGAATGGGGATGAATTCCCAAAGTCACCTGAACTGGACGACGCAGCCAGCATGTCCATTGAGGCCAATGCCCTCATCAGCGCCATCAACCGCACACTGTTTGCTGCGGGCAACGATGATTTGCGACCGGTGATGTCGGGAATTTTCTTCGAGTTCTATGCCGAGAGTGTCCGCTTTGTCGCTACCGACGCACACCGCTTGGTGCGGTACGGCCGCAACGATGTCAAAGCCACTTCAAACGCACAGTTCATTGTGCCCAAAAAGCCTTTGAACCTGCTGAAGAACGCAGCGTCCCATGCCGAAGCGGTAACCATGACGTACACGGACTCCAATGCTCGGTTCCAGTTCGATGATGTGACCATCATCTGCCGGTTGATCGAAGGCAAGTACCCGAATTACGAAGCGGTCATCCCGAAAGACAACCCAAACCGCATGGTCATCAGCCGCACCAGTTTCTTGCAGGCCATTCGACGTGTGTCCATTTTCGCGAACAAGACCACGCACCAGGTGCGTTTGAAATTGGCGGGCAGTGAACTGGTGGTGAGTGCTGAGGATCTCGACTTCGCCAACGAAGCCAGCGAGCGCCTGAATTGCAGCTACACAGGGGAGGACATGGAGATCGGTTTTAACAGCCGCTTCCTCATGGACATGCTCAACAACCTGTCCAGCGCAGATGTATCGCTTGAAATGTCAGCGCCTAATCGTGCTGGTATCATCAAGCCCACAGAAGCTGAAGAGGCTGGCGAGGACGTGCTGATGCTCGTCATGCCGGTTATGCTCAACGCCTAAAGCTTATCCACTATTTATTAGAAGCGCTCCGGTCACTGGCCGGAGCGTTTTTGTTGGTCCCCTTTTTAACTAATCGGAATTGCACCGCTAGATCGTCCGTCGCTGAGGTGCTGATGGATTCTCTCTCCTCAAGGGCTCGTTGCTTCATGACATCCGGGTGTTCGGGGTGTGCAGCGGCCCACCACTCTGGGAGCCGTTCATCGGGTTCCGGCTCGGGCAGCACTTGATCGGGCAAAGGCCCCTGCTTGCGCAGGACCAAGGCGAGGAGAAGTCCGCTCACCGCTCCAGCAATGTGGCCTTCCCATGAGATGTGTTCGTCAATGGGCAGCATCCACCACACCATGCCTCCATAGAGGAAGGCCACGAGCAACGTAACGCGCAGCAGCAATTGCGACTTACGGACAATTCCAGAAGTGAACAAAAATGCCGCCAGGGCGTAGTTGATTCCACTGGCACCAATGTGGTTTCCACCTTTTGCGAAAATCCAGAGTCCAACGCCGGATAATACGTAGAGTAGGATCCAAGTACGGGCAGCGATGGAACGATAGAAGTAAAAAAGGAGGGCGTTCAACGTGAAGAACGTCGCTGTGTTGTTCCACAGGTGTTCGAGGTCTCCGTGCAAGAAAGGGTAGGTGAAAACACCGCTCCAATGGCTCCATTCCCTCGGATGATTGCCCCATCTGCGCCAATTCAGGGCATAGGTTTCATTGATGGCATATACGCCCCAAATCAAGAGGAGGAAGACTGCGGTGGTCCACAATGCATAGAACAACCGGTTCGCGTCCAGCACGTTGGGGTTCCATCGTGGGCGCAAGAGGGAGTTCGAAAAACGCATACCATAAGGTACGGGAATTACCCCGGACAGATTCCACAGGTCCGATTGGATAAGTGGTTTTTACCATCCTTTATCAGCTGGGGTCGATTTCTAGATTTGGTACCAGTCTGAAACCTGTATGGAATTAGCCCCTGAGTACCATGAGCATTTCTGAGATTCACGCGTTGTTGGCCTTGATGGATGATCCGGATGAAACCGTGTACGGTCACGTGCGCGAGCGACTGCTTTCGAAAGGAAAGGACGTCTTGCCCTTCGTCAATGACGCAGCGAATTCAGGCCGAGAATGTGAGCTATTCCAATCGCGGCTTTCTCGGTTGCAGGAAGGGCTCCAGCAATCGGATATCCGACAGGAGTTGGAAACGTGGATGGAGGCCGGTGGGCAGGATCTATGGGCGGGGGCTCAATTGGTGCAGCGTGCAGTAGATGCCGGGTGGAATGTGGCCGAATCGAATTATGCATTTGAGTCGTTGAAAAAAGAGGTATGGCTTGAATTGAATGAAGAGCTGACCGCCCTCGAACAAGTGCGCATCTTGAACCACATCTTTTTCAGTGTGCACGAGTTTGAAGGTGTGCGTCGGATTCCGCACGTACCCGCTGAAGCGCTGCCAACAGGTGTGCTGAGCCAGAAAAAAGGCAACACGGTGGGCTTAGGGATCTTGTACTTGTCCATTGCACAGGCCCTGGGCATTCCCATGCGGGGCATCAACCTCCCGAACCACTTCATTTTGGCCTACTGCGACAATGCGTTCGTCTCCGAAGGCACGGGCCAAACCAGCCAAGCAGGCATTCTCTTCTACATCAACCCCTACAGCCAAGGCACCGTCATAGGACCCGATGAAGTGTCCGAATTCCTCAGCCACATTGAGGATGAAGGTTCAGATTCGGGTCGCCAATGGCGCCCAGCGCATCCCATGGAAATAGTTCAGCGCTTGGTGCGCAATGTATCCTATGCGTTGCGGGAGCAGGGAGATGAAGAGCGAGCTAAACGCATGCTGGAGGTATTCCAGCCGCTGCTTTCATCGTTTGAAAATGCGGAAGAGCGTTCGGGCGATTACCCGAATGTCTGAACCCAAAGTGGCGGTTCTCAAGTAATCGAGCTGGAGCGCCACTTTTTCCGGTAAAATCTCATTTCGATAAAGGGCTTCAGGGTCTGCCGCTTCTTGCAAGCGGGCCCCTTCGTCGAACCCCAAGATGCTCGCAGGGTCGGTCAATCCGGGCCGAACATCCAACACTTTTCGCATCTCGTCTGTGTACAGTGCCACGTATTTAGGTACTTCCGGACGCGGCCCCACGATGCTCATATCCCCTGTAAATACGTTCCACAATTGCGGCAACTCGTCCAATTTGTAGGTGCGCAAGACTCCACCAATTTTGGTAATGCGGGGATCGCCTTCCCCGAGCGTAATGGCCGCTCCATGGGTGTGGACGCGCATGGACCTAAATTTGAGCAAGGTGAATGGGGTTCCCGACCGGCCGATGCGGATTTGCCGGTACAGCGCACCACCTGGCGAACTGCATGCCACTGCTGCCCCCAAGACGAGCAATAGGGGCGAGAGGACGATCAACGCGATGCCGCTCAAAATCAAGTCGAGCAAGCGTTTCATCCGTTGCTCAGGGTTGCAACGCCTTCCTTGACCGCCGCTACGATGCGCTCGATGTCACCGTCGCTCAATTGGAGGTGAATGGGCAGACTGAGGGTTTCATGGAAGAACAATTCCGATTCAGGGTAGGCCGCAATGGATTCTCCTCGACGCTTGTGCAAGGTGAGGAGCGGAAGCGGTTGGAAGTGTACATTCGTGGCAATTCCTTGCTCTTTCAAAAGGGCCATGAGCGCGTCGCGTCGCTCGGCATTGAAGCCTTTGATGCGCAATTGGAAGAGGTGAAATGAACTCGTGCGCTCGCTGCTTTGCATGGGCGGGGCTTGGTACCAATGGCAAGAGCCGAAGCCGCTGTCGTAGGCCTGAGCAATTGCCTGCCTCCGAGCGAGCTGGTCCGGATATTTGCGCAATTGTGCGCGGCCGATGGCTGCTTGAATGTCCGTCATGTTGCACTTGAACCCAGCCTCTGCCACATCGTAGTGCCAATTCCCCGTATTGGTTTTTTCCAGCGCGCTTTTGGATTGACCGTGCAGGGCCATGGACTTGAACCACCGTTGCACGCTGCCCATGTCAAATTCTACAGGCAAGGCAAACGTGAGGGCGCCGCCTTCTGCAGTGGTCAAGTTTTTGACGGCATGGAAACTGAATCCAGTGATGTCTGCTTGACCGCCCACCGGTACACCGCCGTAAAGGGCGCCAAATGAGTGGGCCGCATCGGAGAGGAACAGTGGGCGACCCAGTGTGTTTTGAGCGGGTGAGGCACTTGCGAATTGGTCTCGGATGTCGGCGCTGTCGAGGAGTGCTGAGATGGCTTGGTAATCCACAGGCCATCCGCCCAAATCGACGGGCATCACCACCTTGGTACGAGGGGTGATGTGGCGGGCGATAGACGCTGCAGTGATGACGCGTTCTTCGGGATCGATGTCGACTAAAACAGGCGTGGCACCGCAGTGCAGCACAATGTTTGCCGTGGCGGCGTAGGTGACGGCTGGGAGGATGACCTCGTCTCCGGGACCTACGCCATACCAGCGCAACGCCAATTCACAGGCAGTTGTCCAACTGGAAAAGCACATCGCCATTTCGACGCGAAGGAAGTCGGCGATTTCAGATTCGAATGCGGCCAATTCCGGACCGGAAGTTATCCAGCCCGATCGAAGCACCCGGGTCACCGCTTCAATGGTGTCATCATCGATGGGCGGGGGTGCAAATCCTATCGGCTTCTTCGGCTCCATGGTGCAAATTACGTGCGGAATGGGCAATCCCACTACGGGATCACTTCCTGTTCAATGCAGCGTCCCGGTCGCGGTTGGCAGCCGCTCGAAAGGCCCGCATGTTTTCATCGCTCAAGCGCTCCCAGCTGTCGAGGTAGACTTTGGCCTTGCCCACGACGAGTTCGGTCTCTACATACAACGGCAATCGCCGTTCATCCGCCGTGACGACCACCCGCATTTCGTCTCCGGCCTTGAAGACGGTTCCGTCGATGAGCGTCGGAGAAAAGGCCCAACATGGTACGCTCGCCCCGGTTGTGGGGTCGGTGTGTTTCGTGTTCCCTTCGAAGGCTAAAAACGTCTCATGCACTTCGCCGTCCAGAAGCAGAAGCAAGGGGAGGGTGTCGCCCGGAGCGGTGGATTCCCAGGGAAGGTGCCGGCACGAATGGACCGCTGTCATCACGTCGTAGGCCTGCGCCGTAGGCGAACGTTCGATTGCGCCGCTTTCCAACTCGTCATCGAGGCTGATCCAAGACAGCTCGGTGCTATCGCCCAGGAAATACCAGCGGTCGTAGCGGTGGCTGCCTTCTCGGCCCTTCCGCTGAAAGTTCATCGGTTGCAATGCATCGTCGGCCAAACTAGCGTACACGCTGTTCACCTCATAAAACCAATTCCAGTGGTCCCTGGAGGTTCCCCATCCTTCAAAACTCCACAGTTGGTTGCCGGGGTATTCGAGGGATTGCGTGGTGAAGGCGACATCTCCTACTTCGAGGTAGAACGGTCCCCATTGATAACTCACCACATAGTTGAGTCGTTCGCCGTCGATGGGGCGGCTGTTTTTGGATTGACCGAGGGCGGGCAAGCCGAGGCACAAGCACCACAAAAAAACCCCGCTGGAGAGCAGGGTTTCTTTGACGTTTGTATGCCGTAGCAGGCGCATTATGCAGGCTCTACTTCAACAAATGCTTTGATGGTCAAGAACGTTTGAGCAGGGTCGGTGTTGGCATTCACTGTTACACGCTTGGTCTGCTGGTTCTTCTTGCCTTTCGAGTTGAACTTGACTTCGATTTGGCCAGTCTCACCGGGCTGGATGGGTTCTTTGGGGCACTGAGGAACCGTGCATCCACATGAGCCTTTGCAGTTGTCAATGATGAGCGGCTCGTCACCGGTGTTGGTGAATTCAAACAGGTGCGTAACGGCGTCGCCTTGGGTCATGGTGCCGAAGTCGTGCTCGTAATCGGTGAACGCGATTGTCGTAGTCGGTCCAGCGGGTGCCGTGGCGTTGGCCTTCGCCGGATCGAAGTTGGCGTCTGCTCCCGGACTAGTGTTCACGGGCAATTCGCGCGAATCCTCTTCTGCCGCAGCTGGGCGGGATGTTGCTGTTTCACCGCTGTCTCCACCTGCGCATCCGATGGCTAAAATGGCCATGGCAGGTACAATCATAAATTTCCAATTCAATTGCATGGTGTAGTGTTTGGGTTCAAAATTACAATTCAAAATGTGTCGTGTGCAAGGTTCGCCTTCTCAAAGGTGCCGTCCTGAAGAATCTCGACGGCGCGTTGCAGGCTTTCGTTCAATCCAGAGATGACGCGGTAAAACGTGCTTTGCTCGAGCAGGTTTCTTCCCATCATGGCCTTCAATCGGAGTGCGATGGCATCGCCGGATGTGGCCCAATCGTCTGCATCGAATTCAACACCTTCGGCCGTAGCATAGGCTTGGAACGCCTCGATCATGTCGTTGGTTACCTCGAACTCTGCCAAGAAAGTTTCCTCGTCCGGATATGCTTGTTCAAGGGACGCGCGCAGGCTATCGACGTAAGTTAACGCGTAGCGGTTGTCCAATCCTTTGCGGAGGATGGAGCTGAAATACGCGGAGTTGTCGGTGGTGTCGAGGGGCACGAAGACATCGGGGATGATGCCACCGCCGCCGTACACAGTGCGGCCCCGCAAGCGCGTCTCAAACTTCAGGCTGTCGGGTAAGTTGAGGCTGTCCAAGCTCATCAATTCCCCTGTTTCAAAGCGCTCAAACTTCTCCATGCGGTAGGCATCCACACCGTCTTCGTAGGGCTTCTGGATGCACCGACCAGCAGGGGTGTAGTACTTCTGAACCGTCAAACGCACGGCGCTTCCATCGGGCAAGTTGACCGGGCGCTGGACGAGGCCCTTACCAAAACTGCGGCGGCCCACGATGAGGCCTCGGTCCCAGTCCTGTACAGCACCGGACACAATCTCGGAGGCCGATGCACTTCCTTGGTCAATGAGCACGACGAGGCGGCCCTTCTCAAAGCGGCCTGGAATGCGGGCGTAAGTGTCGTCCCGTGGGAAGGACCGGCCTTCTGTGTAGACAATGAGCTTTTGCTCGGACAGGAATTCGTCCGCCATTTGAATGGCCGTGCGGAGCATGCCGCCGCCGTTTCCTTGCAAATCGAGGATGAGGTCCTCCATGCCCTCCCGCTGCAACTTGGCAAATGCTTGATACAGCTCGCTCATGGTAGATTTGGCAAACCGGTTCACCTTGACATACCCAATTCCCGGGGCCACCATGAAGGAGGCGTCCACTGAATAAATCGGGATTTTGTCTCGGATGATTTCGAACATCAACAACTCGGGGTCGTTTCCGCGCTTGATGCCTACCGTGACTTGGGTCCCTTTCGGGCCTTTGAGCAGGCGTTGAACGTCTTTGTTGGTGACACCAGTGCCGGCGACGACTTCTCCATCCACGGTGACAATGCGGTCACCGGCCATGATGCCCAACTTTTCGGACGGTCCTCCCGAAATGGGGGAGACCACCATGATGGTGTCGCGGAAGATGTTGAACTGGATGCCGACCCCTTCAAAATTGCCATTCAGCGGTTCGTCTGCCGCCTGTAGCTCCTCAGCGGGAATGTATACGGAGTGCGGATCAAGCTCCTCCAGCATGTTGACAATGGCCGTTTCCACAAGGGATTCCATATCGGTATCCTCCACATAGAGTTGGTCCATGTAGTAGAGGAGGGTGTTGAATTTCTGTCCCTGTGTCTCGAACTCGGATTGTTGCGCGGCTGCGGTGTTGGCCCAAGCCCAACCGAATAGCGCTAACATGCCCGTTGCAAACGTCTTTCCCATGTGTCAATTGAATGAGGCCTGAAGGTACCGATTCTTCTCATGATGCCGTAGGCTATGCTCCCCAATTTTCCCCAATGGATTTGGGACAATCACCGTAAATTGGGCATTCAACCTTGAGAAGAAATGATGAAGCGATTTCAGTGGGCCCTGGCCATGGTGTTGTTCGGAATGGGAGCGGGAATTAGCACCGCGCAAACGACGGAAGTAGCCAATGATAAAACCCTGCCGTGGGTTGAGGTGGCCTCTCCCAATGTGCAGGATGTGTGGAACCGTGCTTACTGGCACGAGGAGAACACCGGCAAAACCATGCAAGGAGAGATCCTTGCGGCTGACTTTGACTTCTTCGAGGAGGCCCAGCGTGAGGACCATGCTTCGGGTTCGGTCTGGACGTTGCGTATCCGGGTGGAGGACGCACCGGCCCTGTGTGTGTATTTCGACGCGTTCCACTTGCCCATGGGGTCGAAATTGACGTTCCAATCAGAAGCCGGGCGCTTTTCGGTTCCCTTTACCGAAGGACCAATTGAATACACGGAAAACAACGACCACGGACGTTGGGTCAGTGGCGAAGTGCCGGGAGAGGAAGTGGTCATGCGCTACGAACAACCTGCCGACGTGGTGGGGGCACCGGAATTGCACGTTAACGGAATCGGCTACTTCTTCCGCTACTTGTGGTTGGACGGGGAATACGATGTGTTGGCCGAAAACAACCGGGGGTCGGACCCTTGCCAGGTGGATGTAATGTGCCCAGAAGGGGACGACTGGCAATGCCAGCGCGATGCAGTTGTTCGCCTGCGCGTTTCGCAAAACGGTGGCATCTACCTGTGCTCCGGCGCCATGGTCAATAACACCGCCCAGGATTGCAAGCAGTTGTTGCTGAGTTCGTTTCACTGCGCCGACGAAGTCGACGACAACGAATGGGCACTGCTCAAGGTGCGCTACAACTACGAGTATTTCGAATGCGAGGGCACGTCGAGTTTCAATTCGCACGTGCGTACGGGGGTATTTTACCTCACCGGCTCAGATGACATGGTGGGCAACAACATCAACGGTTCCGACTTCCTCTTGTTGGAGGTGGAAGACCCGGTATTCGATAGCTGGACGCCATTCTATGCGGGATGGGATGTGAGCGGTTCGAATCCTACCAGCGGTGTGGGCATCCACCACCCTTCAGGTGACCGGAAGAAAATCTCGACGTTCACGACGACGGCAGCCAACAGCAGTGCGTACCATCCCGGTGCTCACTGGCGTGTGTACTGGCAGGAGACGGTGACCAACCACGGCGTCACCGAAGGCGGTTCTTCCGGCTCGCCATTGTTCAATCAAAATCAGCACATTGTCGGAACGTTGACCGGCGGGGCCTCCTTTTGTGATTCCCCGAACTCCCCTGACTATTATGGCAAAATGAGCTACCACTGGGACGGGAACAACCCCATCTCGGATGAAGAGAAGCTCTACAACTTCCTGGATCCATTGGAAACGGGCCAAGAGGTCCTTGACGGCAGTTACGTCACCGACTTGGAGGTGCCCTGTGCTGAGCAAACGGTCTGTGGTGTTGTGGAAGTGGAGGAGCAATGGCTCATCGAAAACGCTTGGGCTGTGCGTCCGAATCCCGCGCACGACGAAGTCTACGTGGATTGGTCGGGTGAAGTACGCGCCGTCGAATTGCGGTTCTACGACGCACTGGGGCGTCCCGTCGCCCGCTACGACGTTCGCAACATCGACATCCCCCGTGCAGATGTAAGCGGGTGGGCGTCAGGCGTGTATTACGTCACAGTTGAAACCGAGGCCGGCGCTACAGGTACCCGGAAACTCGTGATCGAGTAAACCGGTCAATTCGCTACCCAAGAGAGCTTTTCGAGCTCGATCTTGCTCTTGAATGATCCGAACAAGACGGTCGCCGCCTGCTTGTGCATGGCGATGACCTCACCGCGCTCCTTGCCTCCGTTTCGGAGCCGGACGGTGGATCCAACTTTGATGCGGTCGGTGAAATGTTTGGGCCGGCGCTTTGCTGCTTTCGCGGACTGCGCGCGCTTTTTGGCTTGCTTCGCAGCCTGGTTCTCGAGGCGTTTGGTTTTCTCGACCGCGAGGTACTTCTCAATGTCTTGCAGCAGGGGCTTGTTCCGGCTTCCCGGGTCAAACTTGTCGATGAATTGCTGCAGCTTTCTTCCGCGGTGCAGCGCATCGTTGTTTTCTTCGGCAAGCGTTTGCTGACTCTCGGCGCGCTCGTTGATGTGCTTTTCCCTGCGGGTCATCTCGACCTTCAGTTGTTCCAGCTCAAGTTCCTTTTTTAGGTGCCGGTCTGTTACTTTGGCCAAGGTGTTTTTCTCCTTTTGCAGTTCGGAGATTAGTTCATCCAATTTCACCTTCCGGTGGTCCAATTTGCCTTTTGCGCGGCGAATGAGTTCGTCGTCGATGCCATTGATGTGGGCAACTTCGAAGGTGAAGGAACTGCCGGGAGGGCCGATGTCCAATTTGAACAACGGCTGCAGCGATTCTTGGTCAAAGCGCATGCTTCCGTTGATAGCTTCCGCGAGCTGAGCGGCTCGGGTTTTGATGTTGGCGTAGTGCGTGGTGATGACAGCGAATACGCCTCGTTCGTAAAGTTCCTCGAAGAACACCTCGGCCAATGCCCCGCCCAATTCGGGGTCAGAACCGGTGCCGAATTCATCAAGAAGGAGCAAGGACCCGTTGTCCGCGACCTCCAAAAAACCCTTCATGCGGTTGAGCCGATAGCTGTATGTGCTCAGTTGGTTTTCAATGCTTTGGTTGTCTCCGATGTCCGTCAAGACCGAGCGGAAACACCCCATCTCGCTGTTGGGATGGGCGGGTATCAGCAACCCACTTTGCAGCATCACTTGAAGCAGTCCCACTGTTTTCAACGTGATGGATTTACCTCCTGCATTGGGTCCGGAGATCACCAGCATTCGTTCCTTGCGGTGCAGCGCTAGGGTTTGCGGTTCGGTGTTGATGCCGTTTGCAGCGTTTTGCATCGCCAAAAGGGGATGGTACGCTTGAATGAGGTGGAAGCTCTGGTCGTTGCGAATGCCCGGGAGATCGGCATTCATCTCACGCGCGAGTTGGGATTTGGCACGTGCCCAGTCCAACTCCACCAATACGCGGTGGTAGTCGCGGAGGTCAGGCAGGAACTTTCGGATTTGCTGGGTCAGCGCGCGCAAGATTCGGTGAATTTCCTTCCGTTCGTCGTCTTGAAGCATCTCCATCTCGAAATTCATCGATACCGTTGATGCAGGTTCAATGAAGGTGATGGAGGCGTTTTTTGATTGGCCCAATGCAGTCCCGGATACTTTGCGTTTGTGCGTGCTGTTGACTGCGAGCACCCGTCGCTGATTGATGAACCCTTCTTTTGTGTCCGCGAGCCATCCGCGCTCTTGGTTCTTCTTGAGGTCTTTGAGAAACTGCCGGTTGAGGGAGCGCCGCAAACGGACTTTCTCCTCCCGGATTTGAATCAACTTGGGCGAGGCATTGCTTCGAACCTCTCCCTTTGCGTCGAAGACAGAATCGATGGCTTCTGGCAATTCCGTATTGGGTACGAGGTTTTCGATCAGGTGATGCAAACGGGGGAAACCGTGACTTTTGTCTTCGAGTGCTTCGATGACGGCGTTGATGGTTTCGGTTGCCGTGCGGATGCGATTGAATCCGGATTCGTCCAAAACGGAGTCGCGGACAGCGAGTCGCTCGTTGTCTGACGCAATCTCTTCTCCGCCTACTGCGGGGAAAGGGACCCCTTCGCTGCGGAGGTTGAGGAACTCTTTGGTGCGTTCCAGATCTCTTCTCCAAGCCTTGGGGTTGACGCGCGGATGGAGTGAATTGGCTCGCTCGACGGTTGTGGGGTTGTGGCAGTGATTGAGCAACAAGGATTTAACAACGTCGAATTCCAAGTCCTTCGCCGTCTGCTCGTCGAATTGCGCCATGCGTCCGTCCGCAGTTTGATTGATGCGGCGACCGTTCGATTTCGATTTATTCCCCATGCTTGAATTCGCTTGGTGCCATGAGCTCCCACCCACGCTGCGCACATTCAACGCGCAAAGCTTCTATGATGT
This sequence comes from uncultured Flavobacteriales bacterium, assembly GCA_938074325.1. Classification (GTDB taxonomy): domain Bacteria; phylum Bacteroidota; class Bacteroidia; order Flavobacteriales_D; family Sanyastnellaceae; genus UA16. The sequence goes on from CALJFZ010000021.1 coordinate 111,004, forward strand.
TCTCGGTGTCGTCGGGATGAAACCACTGGACGTTATCCATTCGTTGGAACCAGGTCATTTGCCGTTTGGCAAACTGCCGGGTGCGCAACTTGATCTCCTCGGTGACTTCTTCCTTTGAAGCTTTCCCTTCGAAATAGGGCGTCCACTCCCGGTATCCGACGGTTTGAAGGGCGTTTTCATTCCAATGCGTTTGGAGTGATTTCACTTCGGCCGCCAGACCCGCTTCCATCATCGCGTCCACCCGCAGATTGATGCGTTCAATCAGTTCTGGACGGTCTCTTCTCAGCCCAATGACCAATGTGTCGAAGGGGCGTTCTGCCGTTGTGGCCGAATGAAAGCTGGAAAACGGTCGGCCACTCGTCAAACACACTTCCAGCGCACGTATCACGCGCTGGGGATTTTGCGTGTCCATTTTGGCGGCATGCGCCGGATCGAGCGAGCGAAGTTCCTCCACCAGGGGCTCCAATCCGCCTTTTTGAAATCGTTCGTTCAATTGCGTTCGGATTCCCAAATCCGCAGGCACAGGATCCAGACCATCCAAGACAGCTTTTACGTAGAGACCGCTGCCTCCGCTCAACACAGCGCAGCGCCGGGCTGCAAACCACGTGTCGAGCCATGCCAGGGCATCCGATTCGAATTGCCCGGCGCTGTACAACTCATCCGGTGCGATGAAATCGACAAAGTGATGGGGTACGGAGCTTCGTTCCGTTTCTGTTGGTTGGGCTGTGCCAATGGGCATGCCTTGGTACACTTGGCGGGAGTCGGCATTGACAATTTCGCAGCTCAAGTGCTGGGCGATGTCAATGGAAAGAGCAGTCTTGCCCACCGCAGTCGGACCGATGACGACCACGAGCAAGGGGCGTTCATTCGGGCGCCGGTGTTCGGAAATGGGGGAGGGTGTGCCGGAATTAGAAGGTGGCATTTAGAACAAATCCAGGTGGTCGTCGATGTTCTCCATTCCGGGTGCATCGTCCTCCTTGTCATCGTCTAAGTACGCGTCAATCTCCGGGTCGCCCGTTGACTTATCATCCGCGAAGACATCATCAAACAGTGCTGCATCGTCGAGTCCATCGGGTTCCCGGCTCAGCGGGTCCGGTGTAGTGCCGAACTCCATCATCAAGCGAGGGTATCCCACACCTTCCTCCCGCAGTCCCATGGCGATGGGCTCGAGGTAGAAACACCACATGCGGAGGTAATCGTAAACGTACAGACCCCGCGATGACTGTTCGGGGAGGATGTTTCGCACCGTAGCATTTTCCATGGAAGGAAACTCTGGTCCCATGGCCATCAGCGGATATTCCGTTCCCTTGTCCCACGACTCGTTGCTTTGGTAAAAGGATGCCATCTCCTGAGCATTCTCCCAATTGAATGCATCTAAGGTGGCCAAATGCAGGTGCATCAGCGGCGCATCCAATTCGATTTCAATGTCGCGAAAAACGTCCTCTTCTGCATCGAGGATCACCCGGATTTTGACTACGTCGTGCATGGCTTAAAGATACGGCAACAACTCGACCGGGTCGATGTTCGAATGATTTGCGTGGTGCAGTGCTTTGCCATCGCGGATGAGCACCATTTGCGGGCTCTGGTGTTCGATTCCGAGGTCCTCCGCAATGGCCTGGCTCACGTCCCGGTGGTTGAGCAAATCCAACATGAAAGCGATGGTGTTTTCGGGCAATTCCCAGCGTTGCTGCGTCAATTTCAGTGCCATGCGGCTGATGCTGCACCGGGTGCTGTGCTTAAACACCACCACGGGCGAAGTATGTGAGGCCTCCACGGCTTGTTTCCAATCTTCCAAGGAATCCAATGCGTTCCAATCCATCTTGCGGTAAATTTGGCCTCAAAATTACCCCGTCCATGGACACGCGATTCATAAAAATTCCTCTGGCCGCAGCGAGTTTGGCCTACGCCGTTTACCTCTTCACTGTGGGACAAATTGGATCGGGAGTCGGTATGGTCCTGGTCACGGCTGTTTTGGTGCTCATCACGCTCCAAAGCATGCGTTTGCTGATGGCATTTGTGAGCTTGCGTCAGCAGAAGATGGACGATGCACGGAACTGGTTGGGCCGGGTGAACCCCAATCATTTGTGGCCGCGGCGTCGCGGCTATTGGTACTTCCTGTCGGGAAGCATGATGATGGAGCACAACATGAACGAGGCAGAGCGTTTGCTCAAGCAGGCGTTGGAAATTGGGTTGAAGCAAGACCACGATAAAGCCGCGGTCAAACTGAACCTTGCTGTCGTGGCTTCCGCCAAGCGCAAGACTAAATTGGCCAAAGCCCTGCTCACAGAATGCAAGCGCCTCGATGCCAAAGGGGTGTTGAAGAAGGACATCAAGCAAGTGGAAGCGGCCATCCGCAGCCCACAGCAGATGCGCATGCGCGGGCGTTAATCCTCGCTTCTCTGGATTTCGATTTCCGCGTCCGATTGGGCGTTCATTGCCTGCGACGGGGCCATTTGGATCCTGCGCATCAAGGCCAAACTGTCTTGTTCAGCAATTCGGCAGAGTTGTTTGAGGGCGACAGCATCTCCTTCTCCTTGCCATTTTTTTGATTTGAACGTCCCGATGTGTTGCCGCAACAGCGCATTGCTTTTCCGCACAATCCGCTGGGCCTCTTTTTCGCATTCCGGATGGTTCATCATGAGGTGCAAGGCTTGCTCATTGACGTCGGCGAAAAAGGCATGAAGGGCGCGTTGGATGTGGTGGAGTGGCAGCAAAAAAGGCAGTTTTGGTTGTGAGAAAGTGCGGGGCGCACCTTACAAAGTAGGCCTTTCTCTACTGATTTCCAAAAGGTTCGTCCGTTCGTCAGGCTTGCAACAACCCGTGCAACGCGTCATGGAGCCGGTGCGATGCGAGGAATTGCTCCTCCAATGCTCCGGCAAACGGGAAGGCGGTATCCAATCCAGCCACTCGCTTTACGGGGGCATCCAAGTCCGTCCAACATGCCTCTTGAATGCGCGAGCTCAGTTCTGCCCCAATGCCACCCGTCAACGTGTCCTCGTGCAGCACCAGCGCACGGCTGGTTTTGCGCACGCTTGCAAACACGGCCTCTTCGTCCCAAGGGAGGAGGGTGCGCAAGTCGATGATTTCGATGGAAGCTCCAGACGCGACTGCAGCGGCCTCTGCCCACTGCACACCCAGTCCGTACGTCACGATGGTCGCCTCTGTGCCTTCTTGGACGACGCGTGCTTTACCAATTTCGACCGAGTACGGTGCCTCTTCGACGGGACCGCTGAGTGACCGATAGAGGTACTTGTGCTCGAAAAACAATACAGGATTCGGATCCTCGAATGACCGCAGCAATAGGCCTTTGGCATCTGCTGGTGTCGAAGGGTACACGATTTTGAGGCCCGGAACATGGAAGAACCAAGCCTCTGTGGATTGGCTGTGGAATGGTCCGGCCCCCACATTGCCGCCTGTGGGCATGCGCACCACGACGTCGGCTTGCTGTCCCCAGCGCCAGTGAATCTTGGCGAGGTTGTTCACGATCTGGTTGAAACCTACCGTGACAAAATCGCTGAATTGCATTTCCATCATCGCCTTCTTTCCGGCGATGCTGAGGCCTAATGCCGCACCCACAATGGCGGATTCGCACAGTGGCGTATTGCGCACCCGGTCTTTGCCAAATCGGTCGACAAATCCGTCTGTCACCTTGAACACGCCGCCGTATTCGGCGATATCCTGGCCCATCAGTACCAATTCAGGGAACTGTTCCATGGCTTGGCCGAGTCCTTCGTGGATGGCGTCGATCATGCGCAATTCCCGATGGGATTCAGCAGGAAGTTCAGTGCGGTCTGGCCATTGCGTCGCAGGCGTTGAGGCAAATCGATCCGCGAGCTCTTCCGAAATCGGGGTGTCGATCTCCGGCTCGGCTGCCGCCGCCTTCAATCCGTCTTTGATGAGGGCGCCATGGGCGTCCTGAACAGAGGCCATGAAGTTATCGTCCAGTGCACCTTCAGCTTTGGCCCATTCCGTAAACCGTTCCACCGGGTCAATTTGACCCCAGTGGTCGATGAGGCCTTCTGGATAGTACTTCGTGCCTGAAGCTTCTTCGTGCCCGCGCATTCGGAAGGTCTTGAATTCAAGCAGGATGGGGCGAGGGCGCTTTCTAATGCTTTCGGCAGCATCGCGTACCGCATGAAAGACAGCGAGGATGTCGTTTCCGTCTACCTGGATGGCATCTTCTTCTGGGATGCCGTAGCCAATGGCTTTATCGGTGAAATGTTCGCATCGGAATTGTTCGTTGGAAGGCGTGGACAGGCCCCAAGCGTTGTTCTCGATGCCAATGATGACCGGTAACTGCCAGACAGCCGCAACGTTGACTGCTTCGTGGAAATCCCCTTCTGAGGCGCCGCCGTCACCGGTGAAAACCAAGGTGGCTTTTTCCGATGCGTCCAGTTTGTGCGCAAGAGCAATCCCGTCGGCGATTCCGAGCTGCGGTCCGAGGTGGGAAATCATCCCGACAATTCGGTGTTCAATGCTACCGAAATGGAACGAGCGGTCTCGGCCTTTCGTGAAGCCATTGGCTTTTCCCTGAAATTGAGAAAACAACCGTTCCAACGGGATGCCGCGTGTGGTGAAAATGCCCAAGTTTCGGTGCATGGGCAAGATGAACTCGTCCGCATCCAAAGCCGCGGCAGCACCCACGGAGATGGCTTCTTGTCCCATGCCACTGAACCACTTCGAAATCTTCCCCTGCCGCAATTGGCTGAGCATCTTTTCTTCAATCATGCGGGGCAGCATCAGCTGCTTGTAGAGCGATCGAATGTCGTCGTCCGAGAGGTTTCGTCGGTCGAACGACAGGGGGTTGAAGGGGAAATCGGCTGTTGGCATTGAACTTAATTCCGCAGCAATTTAAGCCGAGAAGCCCCAAGACGCTGCGACCGGGACGGGGTTTATCTTCGCACCATGAAACCCGCCAATTCAAGGGAAAAAATCGAAGGACGCAAAGCACCCGATGCATCCCGGTTGGTGGACATTCGGTTCCCGGTTCAAGTGAGTGGCGACCCCGCACGGGTACGCCAAGCCATTGCCAAAACTTTAGGGTGCCGGGTCGATGCCATCTCCGATTACAGGGTGATGCGGAAGAACCTCGATGCGCGCAAGCGCCCCGTGCTTGCCATGTGGCGGGTGGAGGTCGCGCTGGAGGATGAGGTGTTGCCGCCCAACGAACCAGCCGTTACAAACTTTTCCGCCTTGCCCGAAGACGCACGCGCCGTACACATTGTGGGGGCAGGCCCAGCAGGGCTGTACGCGGCATTGTCCTTGATTCAACACGGGCTCCGTCCCGTCATCATCGAACGCGGACAGCCGGTGCGTCAACGCCGACGGGACCTGGTGAGCATCACGCGTGAACACCGCGTTGATCCGGATTCGAATTACTGCTTTGGTGAAGGAGGCGCGGGTACCTACAGCGACGGCAAATTGTACACGCGCAGCCACAAACGCGGGGACATCCGAGGTGCCTTGGAATGGTTGGTTCAATTCGGTGCGGACCCGTCGATTTTGGTCGATGCCCACCCGCACATCGGGACGAATAAGTTGCCCCAGATCATCGAGCGCATGCGGGAGGCAGTTGTGGCCGCAGGGGGGCATGTGCATTTCGGAAGCCGGGTAGTGGACATCACCGCACCAAGCGGGCGGGTCGAAGCCTTGGAATGGGTCGACAGTGCGACCGGAGAACGCACGCGAGCGGAAGCCCAGCATGTGATCCTCGCCACCGGCCACAGTGCACGGGATGTATTCGAGTTGGTCGATTCAAAAGGATGGACATTGGAGGCCAAACCTTTCGCGATGGGTGTGCGCATCGAACATCCGCAAACCCTCATCGATGCCATTCAATACCACGGCGAGGAGCGCGGGGAAGTGCTGCCACCGGCATCGTATCGCCTGGTGTGTCAAGCCAATGGTCGTGGCGTTCATTCGTTCTGCATGTGTCCCGGCGGAATCGTCGCACCGTGCGCGACGGAGCAGGAGCAGGTGGTGACCAATGGTTGGTCACCGTCCAAGCGCAACAACCCCTACGCGAACTCCGGCATGGTCGTGCAGTTGGAGCCGGCTGATTGGGAGGCGCTGGGATTCCGCGGCGTCCTGGGAGGGTTGGCATTTCAACGCCACGTCGAACGAATTTGCTGGGAAGCAGCTGGACAGAGCCAGCGTGCGCCCGCTCAACGTTTGGCGGACTTTTTGGCCAGTAAAAGAGGGCGAGTGTCCAAGCATCTGCCAACCTGTTCTTACGTGCCCGGCGTCGTTTCGGTCAACCTGCGGGAACTTCTTCCAGCCGTCATTTCGGATGCCCTAGCGAAGGGGCTCGCCACCTTTGGCAAGCGCATGCCGCGTTACCTTGATCAGGACGCGTTGTTGATTGCTCCGGAATCTAGGACTTCGAGCCCTGTTCGAATTCCACGCGACCGCGAAAACTTGATGCATCCGGATGTGAACGGGCTGTTTCCTTGCGGGGAAGGCGGGGGCTATGCAGGCGGGATTTTATCAGCGGCTTTGGATGGTATGCGGGTTGCAGCTGCAATCGCCGCAAAATGAAAAAGCCGCTCCCGAAGAAGCGGCTTTCCGGCCACGGTAAGGTGGCCGATGGTGTCAAATTATTCCAAAGTTATTCGGCAGAAGCTGTGCCTTCAAGGAGCTGGCGATCGAGTGCTTCTGCTGTGGCGACGTCGACCAATTTGCCGTTGAATTCGCCTACGATGAAGGCTTGGTCAAAACCCGCGTTGCGCATGGTTTCCAATTCGGCTTGTGCATCGATCAACGAGTATACGGGCATGGTGACGAATGTCATGGTGCTCGCCTGGTCAAACTTCTGGGCGACTTTGCCTTTGAGTAAGAACGGGGTGATGCTCTCCATGTTGAGTGTTCGCACGTCGGGCGCCAACTGAATGCGGTAGGCAGGACGAATGGCCGGCATGACGGCGCGCAGATCGTCCATATCGAGGCCTGATAAGGTGCCAGCCGTTTCGCTTGCCGCAGGCGCTGCAGGAGTTTCCGGCGCTGCAGGAGTCCGTAGGGCCTTAACCTGAATTGTGCTTTTTTCTGAGCCAAATGATTTCAGCAAGCGCTTTTCAGCTGGTGTCAAGCCTTTACTGCTCACCGTGCGAACCGCTGGCGCTTCGTCAGGAGTTTCAATGCGTTGGAATACCTCAGTGGTCGGCGCCATCTGCTCGTTGCGTTGGGCCACGACCATTTCCCATTGGGCATCGCTCAGGGCTACCCCTTGCAAGTTGACACGGGTATGGGGGGAGAAAGGCTCAAGATCTTCGAAGTCAGCAATGCCGTCTTTGTCGGCATCGGTTGGGCATCCGCGCTTGTCGGTGGGTGCGCCCATGGGCGTTCCCGGGCAACGGTCGCGGCTGTCCTTGACGCCGTCTTGGTCAAAGTCATTGCCCAACTCAGCCAATTCCACAGGCAGCTCGATGCGCGGTTCAGCGTAATCTCGTCCCAAGCGGATGCCAATACCGGCCTGAGTAGTGGTCAAGAGATCCGTGTGACCGGGTCGAGGATTGAGGCTTGCCTCGGCACCCGCCATCATGGCCACGGTCGCACTCGCATAAATGCGCGGCGTGAGGTTCATGTTTACTCCCATTCGAATGGGTACGGCGATGCTTCGTTGCGTGCGGGTTTGTGATTCGAAGGTGTAGTCCGGCGTCAATTCACGTGCAAGCACGTCTGCGTTGCTGGCATCCTCGGCCATGTTGTAAACGCGGCCATTGCTCCAATAGAAATAAGCATTGCCTTCGGCATCCGCCAAATCGGCAAAATTGGACTGCTGCATGTAGCTGATGCCCAATCCGATCCAAGGTTGGAGGAGTTTAGTGTCGTCATACGGTGTATGCAAACGCAAACCTGCGCCTGCACCGTACCATTCTTGCATTTCATGGCGGCGATTTCCAGCCGTCAATCCGAGGCCGCCCCAGTTCAATTCTGCATCTGCAGAGCAATACGGCAATACATCTGTAAAAATGGATAATTGGGTCGAGTAAGTTCCAGTCGAAGCGACTTGAATGCCGTCTTCGAGGTTTGAGGCGCCAGTGAAACTGGTCGGACCGGTAACGACTTGCATTCCGGTCTGGGCAAATGCGCTGCCTGTGCAAGCAATGAGCACGGCGATGCACATAAATTTAATAGCTGTCCGCATGGGTTCTAAGGGAATTAATTGACATTTCATCCCCGCCCTTTACGGTCGCTATCGAAGAAAAGTTTCAGTTCGTCGTGAATTTTTCTGCCGCGAGCCTGCCAATTTCCATGCCGATGGCCACGCCCATGCCTCCCAATCGCACCGCGGCCACCACCTGCGGCTGCACTTCCCGTACAATGGGAGAACGGTTTTCTCCCACGCCAAGCACACCCGTCCATTGGTGGGAAATTCCGGCGTTTTTGGTTGCCGGCCAGAGTGCGTGCAACGTGTCTTTCAGCTTCTTGACAGTGGTGGAGTCATCGTCTCCCCAATGCCTGCCGCCTCCAATCAGCATGCGGTTCCCCACAGGTCGGGCGTACAGGTAACCTGCATCCATGTGAACGGTGTGCGGAAAGTCAAAATCGTCCATGGGTTCCGTGACCAGCACATGGTTGATTGCAGGTTGCACGTCGCACTTTCCTAGAAGTTCCCGGCCAAAGGCGTTTGTAGCGACAATCACGCGCCGAGCGGTGATCTCCGTCTGCCGATCGGGACCGACCCCTACCGTTACACTGACGTTGTCTGACTCGCAGCGGAGGGCATGGACGCGCATGCCGTGAAGGACATCAATGCCCAACGCGTAAGCTCGGGTGCGAAAGGCCCGGTTCATTTTCCCGGTGTCCAGCATGCCCTCGAGGCGGGATACGACCGCTGTAGTCCCGGCTTCCTCAGCTAGCTGCGAAAAATTCTGCACCGGCACGTTCGCGAAAGCATCGGGCACGCCGAGCGCGGGTGCAATCCAGCTGTTGAGGTCGGCCAATTCGCTTGGACTTGGAGCCGTGGTTTGGCCAAAGGAGGGGAACAATTCAATGCTTCCCGATGCTTGATGGCCCAACGCTAGGTCACCAAAGGTGGCGCGCAACTTTTGCAATCCGTTCCAGCGTTGGCGGACCAGTTCGAGGGCTGCATGGTCTCCAAGCGTTTTTCGGTCTTGCATCAATTCAGTGGCGCTCCCAAAGCACGTAAACCCAGCGTTACGCGAAGACCCACCGCCACCAAAGGGATCAGCTTCTACAACCAAGATGCGCCATTCTGGGTGCATTTCCCGCGCTCGAAACGCAGCAGAAAGCCCCACAATACCACCTCCGACCACCAGCAAATCCACGTCTTCCAACCACTCGTTTGATTCCCAATAACTAAATGCCATATTTTTACGTTTTAGAGGTGGAAGCTCCCTTCGCAATGACCTGCAACCCAACAATCCAGAAGTCTCCTTTCGCTCCTGACGCCAGGGGTGGACACAAAGTAAAGCGAATTTCAACGGTTCGTTGGTGGGCTGTGCTGTGGTTGTTTGTTGGGCTGTTGACCGTGGAAGGGGCGTGGTCGCAAGATGATTTGCTCGCCGTTTTCGGGACCGTGAAAAAGGAGGACAACAACCGTAAAATGGAAGGCGTCCGTGTGGTGGTATACCAGGATGGAGTAGAGTTTGACGCCATCATGACGGATTCAAAGGGTAGCTACGAATTTGACTTGCCGCTGCGCCACAGCTACACATTCTCTTTTGAATACGCAGAGCACAGCAACAAACGCATTGAGGTCGACGCGTCGGGCATTCCCATGGATGTCAAAGGCACCCGTAACATGGACTTGGACATGAGCTTGATGCCACTTCCTGCGGGCTTCGATGCCGCCATTTTTGAGGATCCGTATGGCAGAGGGGAATATTCTGCCGATCAAAACACAGTGATTTTTGACAGCAATTACACCGTGCGCATGCGCAACAAAGTGAATGCTGAGTTGGCCCGACTCGAGCGCATGGCGGGGCAGGAGGAAGAACAGCGAGCGAAGTTTGACGAATTCGTCGAAAAGGGAGACCGCTCAAAATCCGGCAGAGAATGGCAGAAGGCCGTTGATTTTTATGATTCGGCCTTGGACCTCTTTCCCGATGAGGCGGACGTCATCAAGAAACGAGACGAGGCCCAACGTGAACTAGAGGCTGCGCTGGCCGATAACTCTGAAATCGATGAGGAGTACAACGAGCTCGTGGAAGACGGCGACATCTACTTCGAACGCGAGCAGTGGGATCGGGCCATCGACAAATTTGCCGAAGCCAGTTCCTTGAAACCGAATGAGGCGTACCCGAAAACCCGGATGGAGGAAGCCCAGACCCGCCAGGCGGAATTGGCGGCCGCACAGGCTGACTTGATTGCGAAGACCATTGAGTATGAAGCCTTGATCGACGAAGCGAACCTCTTGTTCCGGGACGACAATTACGCGGAGGCGTTGGTCAAGTACGAAGCGGCTGGAGAGGTCTTGCCTGCGGAGCGTTTCTGGCAACAGCGCGCTGAAGCCTGCCGAGAGCGAATGGCCGAGGCAGATTCGGGTGATTCCGGTCGCCGCAACAGAGAGGCAGAGGAGGCAGAGCGAGAGGCCGCAGCTGCGTTGGAACGGGAGCAGCGCGAGAATTACAACCGCATCAACGATGAGGCGGACGAGTTGTTCCGGAACAATGACTACGCAGGGGCCATTGAGCAATACCGGGAAGCGTCTTCGCTGTTTCCCGATGAACGCTACCCCAAGCAGCGCATTGCCGAAGCAGAAAAACGCATGGCCCGGGCCGAGCAGGCGGCGGTAGATGAGTCTAGGCGTGCAGACACCGCGGATGATGACCGCAATACGGATCCGGCACGTGTGGACGAATCGGAATTGGACGCTGCTGATGCAGCAGCAGACGCGCAGCGAGCGGCTCGGGAGGCCGCAGAAGCTGCAGCGCGTTCTGAAGCAGAACAAACCGAAGCGGAATACGATGCAGCCATCGCAGCGGCAGATGCTGCTTTCGATGCACAACAATGGTCGCAAGCCGATCGGTACTACGACGAAGCCCTCGCACTGAAGCCGGACGATCGCTACGCAAAATCGCGCAAAGACCGCGTGGCCCGTGCTGCCGATGCAGCGCAAGATGACGACGATCAGCGATCAGGTGGACCATCACAGGACGAGTTGGACCGCGAGCGAGCGGCCATGGATCGAGAGGCAGCACGTGAAGCCGAACGTCAAAACGCGGCCGCGGCAGATTTGGAGGCGCAATTGCTGGCCGATCAGGCGGCGCTGCGGGAACGAGAGCAAGAAGAACGCCGAGAGCAAGCAGAGCGCGACCGCCGACGTGCAGAGAAATTGGCCCAACAGCTCAACAATGCGGGGAAGGATGAGGTGGAATCTTACTACCAAGCTGCATTGGAAAGCGAGGCTGCAGCCCGTAAGCAGCAGGTGGAAGATCAGAAACAAGCCCAAGCCGATTTGTTACGCGATGCAGAAAGCCGAGCAGAACAACGGGTGGAACGTGACCTGCAGGATCAGAAAGACCTTCAGCGGCAAGGACGTGCCATTGACGAGGCAGGATTGGCTCAACAAGAAGAGCGACGCCAGGAGGTAGCAGACCGCGTTCAGTCGTTCGAAGCCAATGCTGCGCAGGCGCGTGAGGCCGGTCAGGAGATGATTGAACAGGGCGCCTCCAAGGTGGATTCGAAGCGCCGCTGGCGCAATCGCTTGCAGTCCCGCCGTGCGCAGGATTACACCCTGAACGTTCCGGAAGTTGAAGCGAAGAAGCGTTCCTTCCGCAACCTATTCGCCGGTCTTTCGCGCGCTTCTGAAGACCGCCGCAGCGAGTCGCGAGCGCAGGTAGAGCAGATGAACCGCCGGTTCCGACGTCTGGGGGACGGCGCCAATGCCCGGGCCCAAGAAAGGTGGTTGGAGGCGCGTCGCCGCGAAAAGAAAGAACAGCAGCTGCTCGCTCAGCGCGAACAAGAAGCGCGTCAGCGGGCCTACAACGAACAACAAGCCGCCCAAGCCAACCTGCGCGAAGTTGGCCCACTCGATCCGGAGGATTACAAACTGTCAAGCGGAGACGAGGACATCATGCAGGGTGTGCATGAGCAATCCTATGACATTCCGAACGGCCTTGTCATCGAACGAACTGTGCGCACGGGCAACCTCGTCGTGCGGTACAGGAAGGTCGTAACCAAAACAGGCGTTTACTATTTCCGCGGAGACCGTAGCATCACGGCGGACACCTGGAACCGCGAAACCACGGTCGTACTGGATTGATGGGGTCGCGGAGGCAGCGGTTCTGGTGGGCGATGGTGTTGACGTTGTCGTTGCACGCCTTGGTGTTATTCGTTCTATGGTTACAGCCGGCGGGGCGTTATGCTGCCGCCGCAGATGCGTTCATCCCGGTAGAATTTGCGGATTTTGAATCGGTCGATGCGCCGATGCCCACGCTGGAAGACCAACTCCGCGCGGAAATGGAGGCCCGTGTGACCAATTTGGTGGCGGATGCCAACGCGGCCGGTTCCGAAGAATTGCAGTCAACAACAGCCGCGGATGCCAATCAAATGGCCGCGGAGGTCGAGGCGGAATTGCGCGCTCTGGAGCAAGCGGAATTTGAACGCCTCGCTGCGGAGGAGAAGGACTTCGGCCTCGAGGGTGTGCCGGATGATGGACAAAACAATCGAATCAATACCCTGTCCGGTTGGGACCAACGTTACGAAGGCCGGGTCATTGTCTCCTACGATGTGGAAGACCGAAAACACGTTTCCTTGCCCATTCCCGGTTACCAATGTTTGGAGTCCGGCAGGGTGGTGGTAGCGGTGGAAATCGCACCCAACGGAGAAGTGACGAAGGCCCGCGTTGCATCGGGCGCTTCGGGAGACGGCGGGGCGTGCTTGAATGAAGCTGCACTGAAGTATGCAAGCCGTTCGGTGTTTCAGGTGCGAACAGCCGGCGCACAATCCGGGACCATCACCTACGAGTTTGTTGCCCAATAGCCGTTGAAAACTGTTCAACCGCCCTTCATGTGGGCAGACCGTTGATGTACCTTAGCTAGAGAACTAGCGAGCTTTGGCTTATACCCCTGATCACCCCTTGAAATTGGGCGTCATCCGCGAAGGAAAGACCCCGCCGGACCAACGCGTCCCGCTGACCCCGGACCAATGCGTTCTTCTCCAAGAGCGCTTCCCGGCGTTGAAGATTGCCATCCAATCCAGCCCGGTGCGTCGCATTCGCGATGCAGAGTACAGCGCTGCCGGCCTTGACGTGCGCGAAGACATCTCTGATTGCGATGTGCTGATCGGGGTGAAGGAAGTGAACGTAGAGGACTTGATTCACGGCAAGACCTACCTGTTTTTCAGCCACACGCACAAGCTTCAACCGTACAACGCGAAGTTGTTGGCCGCCATCCTCGAGAAGAAAATCCGCCTCATCGATTACGAATTGCTGAAGCGCCCGAGCGGGCGTCGCATCATCGGATTTGGACGCTGGGCGGGGCTCGTCGGTGCCTACAGCGGATTGCGTGCATATGGTTTGCGCAGCGGCTCGTTTGAGTTGCCGAAGGCCATCGACTGCCGAGATCTAGAAGAAATGTTGGGGCACGTGAAGGGGGTGAACCTACCTGCAAACTTCAAAATTGTCTTAACGGGCAATGGCCGAGTGGGCAAAGGTGCTCGCGAGGTGTTGGACCACATGAAGCTGCGTTCCGTCCATCCGGATGATTTCTTGCGCATGGACTTTCCCGAGCCGGTATTCACCCATTTGGACGTGGAGGATTACAATGCCCGCATAGACGGTGGCGCTTTCGCAATGGAGGATTTCATCGCGGACCCGTTGGAATTCAACAGCACCTTCCCACGGTATGCACACGCCGCCAACCTCTTTATTGCGGGGCATTTCTGGGCTGAAGGGTCGCCGTTCCTTTTCACCCGCGAAGACATGCGTCACCCGGATTGGAAGGTCAAAGTCGTGGCAGACATAAGCTGTGACATCGATGGTCCTGTAGCCTGCACTGTACGCCCGTCCACCATCGAAAATCCCATCTACGGCTACCATCCCGGCACGGAACAGGAGTGCACCTTCGATCACCGGGAAGGCATTACGGTCATGGCCGTGGACAACCTGCCTTGCGAATTGCCACGCGACGCATCCGAAGGATTTGGCCGCGAGCTCATGGAGCACGTCATTCCCTTGTTGGTAGAAGGGGACGCCGAAGGTATCCTTGACGGGGCCAGCCAGACGACCTTGGACGGCACATTGAATGCGCCGTTTGCTTACCTCGCGGATTATGCCGCGGGTGGCGCTAGCTGAGGTCTTCCTGCCCCGTTCTCCTGCATGTAACGAGCGCATGGGTTAACTTGAACCCATGATTCGCTCCCTATCCCTTGCGCTGCTCGCTGCGGCCTGTTTGTTCTCTGATGTTCCTTCCGCATTTGGCCAAACCACGGCCGTGCTAGAAGAAGGGTTGGAATTTCGTTGCATCGGTCCATTTCGCGGAGGTCGCTCAGCGGCGGTGACAGGTGTTGAGCACGACCCCATGACCTTTTACATGGGCGCCACCGGCGGTGGGGTTTGGAAAACCACCAACGGCGGCACTACCTGGGAAAACATCTCCGACGGCTATTTCGGCGGCTCGATCGGCGCCGTTGCGGTGAGTCCGTCCCATCCGAATATCCTATATGTCGGAGGTGGTGAGGTCACGGTGCGCGGCAACGTTTCCCCGGGCACGGGCATGTACAAATCCGTCGATGGCGGACGCAGTTGGTCCGCCATTGGTCTGGCCAATTCCCGCCACATCCCGCGTGTGCGCATCCACCCGCGCAACCCCGATATCGTATATGCCGCTGTGCTGGGCGATCTGTTCAAGGACTCAGATGAACGAGGTGTCTACAAATCCACCGACGGCGGCGCTACATGGAAGCGCGTGTTGTTTGCCAATGAGCGGGCAGGTGCGGTGGACTTGGTGTTCGATCCGGTGAATCCGGAGGTGCTTTATGCCAGTACGTGGAACGTGCGTCGCACGCCGTATGACTTCTCGTCGGGCGGTCCCGGTTCGGCACTTTGGAAGTCGGAGGATGGCGGCGCGACGTGGACATCACTTATGGACAACGGCGGCCTGCCCGAAGGGCCGCACGGCATCATCGGCGTCACCGTTTCGCCGGTGAATCCCGATCGCGTCTGGGCCATCATCGAAAATGAGAACGGTGGCGTCTACCGTTCGGACGATGCCGGTGCTACGTGGGAATTGCTGAATTCAGACCGCAGCCTGCGCCAACGTGCTTGGTATTACACACGCATCTATGCGGATACAGAGGACGCGAACAAGGTCTATGTGATGAACGTGTCGTACCACGTCTCCTCCGATGGTGGCAGGACCTTTAAATCGCGTCGGGCGCCCCACGGCGACCACCACGATTTGTGGATTGCGCCAGACGATGCCGACCGGCTCATCATCGCCGATGACGGCGGCGCCCAAGTCAGCTACGATGCCGGCGCAACGTGGTCGACGTACATGAACCAGCCGACGGCCCAGTTCTACCGCGTCACCACTGACGACGCCTTCCCGTACCGAATCTATGGCGCACAGCAGGACAACTCCGCCATCCGCATCGATTCCCGTTCGCGCGGCCGGTTCATTACCGATGATAATTGGGAAAGCACGGCGGGCGGTGAAAGTGCGCATCTAGCACCCGATCCAAGCGACAACGACATCGTTTACGGCGGGAGCTACGGCGGATTCCTGACTCGGTTCAACCACGATTTGGACATGTCGCGCGCCATCAACGTTTGGCCGGACAATCCCATGGGCAGCGGCGCCGAAGGCATGCGCTACCGCTTTCAGTGGAATTTCCCCGTGTTCTTCTCACCGCACAACTCGGAGCACCTCTACACGTGCTCGCAGTTTGTGCACCGCTCCACCAACGGCGGTGCATCTTGGGACATCATCTCGCCTGACCTCACCCGCGGCGAGGCCGAGAAGCTCGTCTCTTCGGGCGGGCCGATTACCAAGGACAATACGGGCGTGGAATACTACGCAACGGTTTTTGCCGCTGCCGAATCGCCTCGCGAACCCGGCTTGGTGTGGGCCGGTTCGGACGACGGACTCATTCACGTCACCCGCGACGCCGGCGCCACGTGGCAAAACGTCACGCCGAAAGGCATGCCGGCCGACGCCCTGGTCAACAGCATCGAGGTTGATCCCCACCGCGACGGCGGTCTTTACGTCGCAGCTACCCGGTACAAGTCGGGCGACTATGCGCCGTATTTGTACCACACCGACGACTACGGTACCACCTGGCGCTCCCTTACCAAAGGCATCGATCGTGGGCATTTCACCCGCGTCATCCGCGCCGACCTGAACACGCCGGGGCTCTTGTACGCCGGGACGGAATTCGGTTTGTACGTGAGCACGGACGATGGCGCGAATTGGCGATCCTTCCAACTCAACTTGCCGGAAGTGCCCATCACCGATTTGGCCCTCAAGGACAACGACCTCATCGTTGCCACCCAAGGCCGTAGTTTCTGGCTCCTCGATGACCTCGACGTGCTGTGGCAAGGGCTGGAGGACTTCGACGCCGCCCGGACGCATCTGTTCCAACCGCATCCGACGGTGGGCTACGGCGGCGGCAACGGTTCAGAATCCGCCACTGCCGGCACCAACCACCC
>CALJFZ010000022.1 GCA_938074325.1 uncultured Flavobacteriales bacterium
TCTACCACAACCAAGACTCCAACCTCTGGGAATGGATCAAATGGGATGGCAACGAAGCGTTTGGCTCCTACACCAACGGTGCAGGCAACATGGAAACCTTGGCGCTGAATTACGCCAACCCCACTCGCCCGTTGCTCGAACGGATGTTTGACCACGACGATTTGTATGCGCGCTACCTCGACCACGTCTGCGAGCTGACCGAAACCATCTTCAACGAAACCCACCTTCACGAACGCATCGATGTTGTGACTGAGCTCATTGCACCGTCCGTCTATGCCGACGACAACAAGATGTACTCCAATGCGGATTTTGAGGCCAACCTTGTGTCCAACCTTTCTGGCGGCGGTGGCCCCATGGGCGGCACGACCTACGGCTTGAAGTCGTTTGTGACCAACCGCTCAGCGTACGTCACCTCCCAATTGGAATGCCAACCCGTGTCCGACATCGAAGCGCTGTTTTCATCGCATCGCGCCTTCCCCAATCCAGCACAAAGCAATGTGACCGTCCAAGGACTTCCTGAGGGCGCTGTGGTCTCGCTTCTCAATGCGAACGGACAAGTGGTCATTGAAACGGGAACCCGCCACCAATCTTTGCTGCACATCGACGTTTCCGCACTTGCAGAGGGCATGTACATCGTCCGGTCGTCGCACGGATGGACGGAACGGTTGATGATTGTTCGGTGACTCCTCAAGCCAATTCAATCGCTCAATGAGTGACCACGACATCACAGAATTGACAAGCCCTCAAACCCAATTCAGTTTGGTCATCCCGGGCCAGTGTAGCTCCAATTAAAAGACCATCCCGATCCCGCTCCTGCAATTGAATTGACCGTCTCTGCGAAACTTAGAAATGAGGTGAGGCCAATGGTGATGAACACAGAAGCCAACATCAACAGGATGTAGCCGATTTTTTTCCCTCGGCTCTTTTTCTTTTTGGCCTCCTCCTCTCGAGAAAGCCTCACGAGCTGACCCAAGGAGAAGATGAACGGCGCCAATCCAATGAAAACACCGGCCATGGGCGAAGGAAGCATCATCAAGCCAAAACCCAGAGTGATGAGGGCAGCGACCAGCCATTCATTGGGCGCCTCCTCTGTTGTCCCGTTTTGCGTTTCCTCGTCCAGAGGAGCCGAAGCGTACATCAACGCTGAAAGCTGGTTGGCTTCTTCAAGCTCCGACACAGAAAGCTTGGTCATGGCCTCAACATCACGTTTTGGCGAAGAAGCTTGCGTTGATCCTTGCAATGACTTGGAGAGGTCAACCTCCGACTGAAAACACGCGCCACGTGGGGACAGGTTGACCAAGTGCCCACGCTCCTTGAGGAAGGTCTCTGCATTGGCACTGGGACCTTGATGAAAGGTGATCTTTTCGTGCTCCCAATGCCAACCAGGCATGGTGGTTCTCTTTTGCAGTGAACAGCTCGTAAGGGCCAAAAAAAGCAGGCCGACCACAAACCATTGGACTTTGTTGCTCGCTTTGACTCTTTTCATGGGATGCTGTCAGACAAGATGGTTAAGCATTGTGCGACATGAAGATAGATGATTTCTGTTGCGCAGCGGCCCTCACGAAAACCCGTTGGCAGCAATGCGCTGATCCCCGGGAGAGACTTTTCTGTCGCTGACGCGGTCGACAATTCCACTTTGCTTGTGGACCCAGCAGGACAGAAGCCGAACACCCTTAACCCCGATTTGGTCAAGTAGGCTTTGCAAATCCGCCCAGAATGTCAAGCCCATTTTCCAATCGTGCCGAAAAAAATCCCGACCTGCACGGCCGGGATTTTTTTCTACTCCTTCCCTCGAGCCTTGCTGCGTAAGGCCAAGATTTAAGAGTTTAACACTCGCTCGCTGCGCTCACTCGGCATCCCGAACGCAACGAACAGAACAGCCGACTCGATGATTGAAGCTGCTGCGGGAGACACTCTCGCTGCTGCCCAGGTAGCGGAACCATGCACTGGACCAACTGGGCGAGGAACTCCACCAGTACCCTTCGTTCCCAGCGAGGTAGAAGAATGCACTGAAGTCGCGGATGCCGCCCGGCAAGCCTGAAAAACCGCTCGAGTTCGTGCCGTTGCCGCCACCGTTCCACCCGTAGTTCGTTTTCATTTGGCCTCCAGCCACAGACTCTCCCCCAAGATGGTCGGTCAGCATTGTCCATTCTTCATCTGTAGGGACATGCCAGCCGCTCGGACAAAGCCCTCGCGCGTCATCCACGGCGTACCAGTTGTACAAACCACCGTAAGCCACCTGATATGTGAGGTCATTCTGGTAAAAAGCCATCGCCCCGGAGGTCGTGCTGGACCAATCCCCATAGCTGAGGTTTTGCGGAATGGCATCGCCGTTGAGGTAGGTTGTTGTTCCAAGGTTCTCGGCAAACCAGCACTGGTTGCCAATTTGGACTGTGGAATAACCCAAACCGGCGTATGTGATGGCTTCGCCACAGGACCATGCAGATGCTGTTGCTTCAAACGCCAATCCATAGGTGCTCAGAAAATCTTGCAAATCAGTAACGCCAATCATTCCGTCACCATTTCCATCAGGATTGTAAGGTGCTGAGCTTTGGGCGAAACTTGATGTTGACAGCAAAATCCCTGCAAGGAACATGCATGCGAGTGAGAGTGCGTTTTTCATTTGGTCAGAAATTTGAGCATTTTCAAGATAAAACATGATCCCCCCCCTTGCCAAATCGTCTGTGTTACGCTTTGGCTTTTTGGAAGATCTCGACTTCTGGAATCAGGACGTCAAGTCCACTTTACTTGTGGACCCAGCAGGACAGAAGCCGAACACCCTCAACCCTGATTTGGTCAAGTAGGCTTTACAAATTCATCCAGGATGTAAAGTCCACTTTACATGTGGACCCAGCAGGACAGAAGCCGAACACCCTCAACCCCGATTTGGTCAAGTAGGCTTTACCAATTCACTCAGGATGTAAAGCCCGCTTTCCAATGGGCGCGTCTTCATTGCCTTTTTTAGTTCATTCAGATTGCACGAAATCCTTCGATCATGCCGAAAAAAAATCCCGACCTATGCGGCCGGGATTTTTTCTGCTCCTTCCCTCGAGCCTTGCTGCGCAAGGCCAAGATTTAAGAGTTCAACACTCGCTCGCTGCGCTCACTCGGCATACCGGACGCAACGAACGGAAAAGCCGAAACGCCGATTGGTGTTGTAGCGGTAGACATACTCGCTGCCGTTGCTCAGGTAGCGGTACCAAGCACCGGAGCCATTGGGCGAGGAACTCCACCAGAGTCCGCCGTTTCCAGCGTCGACGAAGTTCCCATCGTAGTAGTCGCGGAAGCCGCCCGGCAAACCTGAAAAACCGCTCGAGTTCGTGCCGTTGCCGCCGTTGAACCACCCGTAGTTCGTTTTCATTTGGCCTCCAGCCACAGACTCTCCCCCAAAATGGTCGGTCAGAATTGTCCACTCTCCATCGGTAGGAACGTGCCAGCCGCTTGGACAAAGGCCACGCGCGTCGTCCACTGCGAACCAGTTGTACAAACCGCCATAGGCTGGCCCGTCATTGTAAAATGCCATCGCCCCGGAGGTCGTGCTGAACCATTCCCCATCGCTGAAGTTTTGCGGAATGGCTTCGCCGTTGAGGTAGGTTGTTGTGCGAAGGTTCTCGGTAAACCAGCACTGGTCACCAATTTGGACCGTCGAATAGTCAACTCCCGCATACCCTATGGGGTCGCCACATGACCATTCGGTTGATGTCGCTTCAAACGCCAACCCGTAGGTGCTCAGAAAATCTTGCAAATCGGTAACGCCAATCATTCCGTCACCATTTCCATCAGGATTGTAAGGTGCCGAGCTTTGGGCGAAACTTGTTGTTGGCATCAGGATTCCTGCAAGCAACATGCATGCGAGTGAGAGAGCGTTTTTCATTTGGTCAGAAAATTTGAGCACTCGTAAGATAAAACATAATCCCCCCCCCTTGCCAAATCGTCTGTGTTACGCTTTGGCTTTTTGGAAGATCTCGACTTCTGGAATCAGGACGTCAAGTCCACTTTACTTGTGGACCCAGCAGGACAGAAGCCGAACACCCTCAACCCCGATTTGGTCAATTAGGCTTTTAGATTCGTCAAGAAAACTCTTGCCAAATGCCCTTTGTCAACGCAAGTCCCACAAGTTGCTAACGTCAATCGTTGTGTGCCTGCAAGCCTCCCAATTTTACAAGATGAGGCATTTAGTGGGACTTCTTTTGATCTCAATCTCTTTGACCACTTCTGCACAAGAAAGCTGCCCCAACCTCTATGATTCCAACAGCAACGGCACTATCGACATTGAGGATTTTTTGGCTGTCTTATCGCTCTTTGCAGACGTGGATACGGACTACGATGGCATCTGGGACAGCCAAGATTATTGCACCGATTTGGAGGCCTGCAACTACGCCAATGAACCTTCTGAATCTTGTGCTTACGTTGACTTCTTGGGAGACTGTGGAGGTAGCTGTATGGGAGATGGAGACAGTGATGGTATCTGTGATGATGAAGATGACTGTATAGGCGTAGTCGATGAATGCGGCATTTGCAACGGTCCGGGGGCGACCGAAATAGTAATTGAGAACATCACAATTTTTTATGATAGTGTGTATGCAGAGCAAATTGATCAGTGGTTTGTCTTCGAGGTAGGAGCTGACACGACTTTTAACCTCACTTGCCCTCCCCCATTGGGATGTGGGACCTTGTTTTTTTCTGAGGCCGGGGAGGGCAGCGATATGAATAGATACCTCGAGATTTATAATCCCACAGCATCAGCCGTGGATTTGACGGGATACGCATTAGCCTTTGTACTAAATACCCCAGACAACGGAGTCGGCAACTACGATTTTTGGTTTGACTTCCCCGCCGGAGCCTTTGTGGCTCCTGGCGACGTTTATATCATCGCAACGTATACCGCTGATTCTGTTATAATTGAGCAAGCAGATCACTTCCTTAACTATGTGTCCAATGGAAACGATGGATTCATGTTGGTTCAAGGTGACGAAGCGTCTTACATCCAAATTGATGCGGTGGGCGATTGGAATGGCGACCCGGGAACAGGATGGGATGTAGCCGGTGTAATTTCAGCCACGAAGGATCACACTCTCGTTAGAAAATCGACTGTTCAAACAGGTAACGAAGGAGAGTGGGTGACCAGCGTTGGAACCTCTGCCATAGATAGCGAGTGGATTGTGCTCGACCAAGACGATTGGACAAACTTGGGCGAACACGAATTCCAAGGGTGCGAGAATCCATAGAATTCCCCTCCACACAGGTGGAGCTGGGGGGAGTTTTTGACCTGCGGTCATTGTTCCCCCCTTTCACTCAGACGGAACCAGGCTCGAGCGCTGACGCACTTGCCCCTCTTCGATCGCTTGTTCCCAAGCCAGCTTGAAACCAGCGCTCGGCAGAGGGGCTGAACTGCTCTGCAGTTCTCGAGCTAACTGGTCACTTCGTGGGCCCAGCAGGACAGAAGCCGAACACCATCAATCCCGATTTGGTCAATCCGTGAGTCGCACCACCTTCTGGACTTTGCCGCTTGAAAGACGTTGAATGAGAAGTTGCCCCGGCGCATTGGATGGACAAGGCCGTCCCAAAATGTCCCAAGTTCCCTGAATAGCCGCTTCCGATTGCGGAGCCATGGTCTGCACGCTCAATGGAAGCCCCGTGTTGCAGGTTCGGTCGAAGAAATCCCACGC
>CALJFZ010000023.1 GCA_938074325.1 uncultured Flavobacteriales bacterium
TAAAAAGCTGCGGCGACCCAACGTCCCGCTGCGCCAGCGCCGCACCACCCGGCCTGACCCGTCCTCGGCTACGTAATCGAGGTCGCCGTAAAGGGCATGCGCCCCGGTCTCACCCAGGCGCGCCGCCACAGCGGCCAACACACCGTCGTGGGCATACGCGTCGTCTGCATTGAGGATGCCGATGAATTCGCCGGTGGCAGCGGCGACGCCTTTGTTCATGGCGTCGTACAGCCCGCGGTCGGGTTCGGAGATGATGCGGGTGATGCGGTCGCCGAAGGGTTCAAGCGCTGTGAGGGTGCCGTCGGTGGAGGCGCCGTCTATGACGATGTATTCGAGTTCGAAACCGTCTTGCCGTTGGTTGGTCACGGACGCCGCCGCTTCAGCGATGGTGGCCTCGGCATTGAACGCGACGGTGACGATACTGATCTTCATTCGGTCGCACCTGTGGAGGAGCCGGCCGTCCAATCTTGGTCAAAGGAACACGACGCGTACGGCGCGTCGATGCGGACATAGGTGTCGTCGATGGCGCGTTCCGTCCATTCGTTCATTTGCTCGGTGCGCAAACGCTCTTCCACGATGGCTTGGAAATAGCCGAAGTCCTGGGTGGGGTTGGCGCGGTGAGCGGCCACACGTTCTTGCAACTGAACCGCTATCCAATACCCTTGCTCGTCCGAATCGGTAAGCTGAATGGGTTCCGAGGTCTCACCTGGCTGGAGGGCGTTGAGCAAGAAGAAGAGATTTGGGTCGATTTCGTCTGAGCCGAAGAGGGTTCCACCGTCGCGCGGGTTCACCACAAGGCCGCCTTGGTTCTTCGTTTCCTCGCGGGTGGAGTATTCGAGCACGGCGTCTTCAAAGTCCAACTCGTCGGCACCGAGGCGCTGCGCGATGCTGTCCATCTCCACGCCCATCTCTGCCAAGGCCAAAGGGTCGACCTTCGGTGACATGAGCACGTGACAGGCGCTGAACACCTGGCCGCGGCGGTCGGTAACGCGCAGGAAGTGGTAGCCAAAATCGGTTTCGAAAACGGGGGAGAGGTCGCCGATGGGCGTGTCGAACACCGCCGCTTCAAATTCCGGGACGAATTGGCCGCGGCCTATGTTTTGGTAGCACCCGCCCTTGTACTTGCTGCCGGGATCTTCGGAGTAGCGCGACGCCGCGAGGGTCATGCTCAGTGCGCCGGTCGAAACGCGGGTGCGGACGCTGTCGAGGAAGTTGCGCACGTCGGCCTTTTGGGCTTCGGTGATGGCCGGCTGCAATACGAGCTCGCGGTAACGCACCGCCTCGGGGATGAGGGGGAGGCTGTCGGCTGGGGTTTCGGCGAAGAGCTGCTGAACTTCGGCGGGCGTGGCGCGCACCTGTTGGTTAATCTCAGCTTGCATGCGGCCGGCGAGGAGTTGCTCCTGCACGGGCTCTTGGAATTCAGCCTTCCACTCGCTCACGCTTTGGCCATATTCCGCTTCAAACGCTTCCACGCTGCCAAACATCTGGATGTAGTAGGCAAGGCGGCGGTCGATTTCGTCCATCACCTCGGCGTCCGTGACTTCTAAGCTGTCCAATTTGGCATGGTGCACGAGGAGCTTTTGGAAAATCAACTCCTCCAACAAATTGCACCGCTGGGCTTCGGTCAAATCGCCGGTCTGCCCGGTCTGGGCCATCTGTGCCCGCATCGCAAAGGCTTGGGCTTCCACCTCACTTTCCAGGACAATCCCATCGCCCACCACGGCGACAATCGCATCGATGGGGGTGGTTTCCACGTTGGGCTGAGCAAAGGCTGCCGGCCCCGCTGCGAGCATCAAAACAAGGAGGAAGGAGGAAGTTGTCAATCGGCACATGGAAAAGCGCATATCAGGAACGAAGGTAAGGGTTGGACCGGTTCAACGCGTCACAATAAATCCACAACAAATGGGGGTTTGTCAGTCAAACTTTTCGGCATCGCCTTCGGCCCACGCTTTCAGTACCAACTGCTCTTCCATGGCGAGCAGCAGCTCTTGTTGGCGCCGGTGCACGATCATCTCCACCACCTCGCTGCGCACGGCCGAAAAGGGCGCTACCTCGTCTTTCAAAGCATGCTCCAAAAACCGCACGAGGAAATGCCGCCCATCCGCCTCAAAATCGACGAGCCGCCGGCTCGAGAGCTGCGATTCCGTGCGGTAAAAATTCATGGGCACCTCCTTCGTAAAGGCGCTAAGGGTCCACCATGTGTCCCCGTCCAAGCCGTAGATCGCACCGTTCTCCACGCACCACCGTTCAATCTCCAGCATCCCCGTGGAATCGACCTCGGCAAAAGCCTGGGGGATGGTGTCCATGACAGCCGTCTCCGGTGCGTTGATGAACAGCGCGCGTACTGCGTAATCGCTCAGCATGAAGGACGCCTGGTTCACGTTGTAAAATGATAGCGCCTCCTCTTCGCTCACCTCCGTGTCGAGGCGCTCGTTGATGTAGCGTTCCTTGAAGGCGTGGAGCAACAGAGCATTGCGGTAGGCCGTCAATTCCTCGTCAAAAGCCGTTTCTTCCGGGGATAGAGCTGCTTCCGCCTGGGCGATCAAGATTTGCTCGCGCATCCACTGATCGACGTAGCGATTCGCCGCTGTTGTAGAGTCATCCATGTTCAGCCCTTGTGGAATGCGCTGAGCCACGAGATTTGCCGTGAGTACGTGCTCTCCGACGCGGGCCAACGCTTCCGCAGGCGCGCCTGCACCGTCACCGCAGCCGATCCATCCCCAACACAAACCGCAGGCAATCGCCCACCATCCGAAAGGAAGGACCCGTCCTTGCATCAGTCTGCGAGGGTCTGGAGCAAGTCACGGTTGACCTCGATGGTCGTTCCGAACCGCAGCTCTTTGATCCACTGTTGCTCCAAGTGGTCTTGGTAGGCAGCGATGACTTGGCCACG
>CALJFZ010000024.1 GCA_938074325.1 uncultured Flavobacteriales bacterium
GCCGTTGATGTCAGCATCACCATTGATTGTAGCCAAACCGTCAGCTGTAACAGCGTCCATGGTAGTAGCACCATCAACGTTCAAACCAGCCTGCAAGTCAGCAGCACCGTCAGCAGTGATCGCTGCCATAGTTGAAGCACCGTCCACGTTGAACGTTCCGCTTACGTCAGCGTTCGCGTTTATATCGACGTTGCCATTCAATGTAGATGTGGCATCCACTTGAAGGTAAGAGGCGGCATCAACGTACAATCCACCGTAAGAATTAATTACTGCGTTGGCATTCAAGAAACCATCAGTAGTAAGTCCGTCCATGGTAGACGCGCCGTCAACATTCAAGCCGTCCAACTCAGTAGCACCATCTACGTCGAGATCAGCGTTCAAGTCGGCATTTCCAGTCACTTCCAATGTGTTAGACAAAGTTGTTGCGCCGGTTACACCAAACGTTCCGCTTACGTCAGCGTTGCCGTTGATATCAGCGTCGCCGTCTGCAGTCAAACCGTCCATGGTAGTAGCCCCATCAACGTTCAAACCAGCCTGCAAGTCAGCAGCACCGTCGGCAGTGATCGCTGCCATAGTTGAAGCACCGTCAACGTTCAACGTTCCGCTTACGTCAGCGTTGCCGTTGATGTCAGCGTTGCCGTCAGCAGTAACGTCGTCCATAGTAGTAGCGCCATCAACGTTCAAACCAGCCTGCATGTTTGCAGCGCCAGTGGCGGTCAAAGCAGCAGTGGTAGTCGCACCGGCATTGAGCACGGCGAGAGTAGAAGTACCATCAACGTCCAATGTACCTGTCAATTCCAAGTCACCTCCTTCAGCAGTGTTGAAGTCCAAAGTACCGGTAACAACACCGATAGCGTTTACAGAACCGGCGAAGATGTCGTCAGCCTGCAAGTCGTTAAATGAACCTTCGTCTACAGTCAAGTCAGCGGCCATGATGTCCTGAGCACCAATCGCGTTGGCAGTCATTCCGTCGATGTCCATGTCTGTACCATTGAGGTCGAGGTTGGTGATACCAGCGTCGAGCGTCAATTCACTAGCGTTCAAGTTCCAGAACATCTCATCGATGATGGAATCTTCACGAGCGATTGCTCGAGTTGCTTCATCCTCGATGTTCTGCTGCAAAGAGTCAGAGATCGTCTGGTCGTTCGTGTACAAATTCGAAACGTCTGTGTTTGTAGCAGAAATCTCGTTGTTCAAAGCAGTCTGAAGAGCACCTTCAGCGTTCATCGCACGAGTTACCTCGTCAGCAATGTTCTGCTGCAATGAATCAGAAATCGTCTGGTCGTTCGTGTACAAGTTCGAAACGTCCGTGTTTGTGGCAGAAATCTCGTCATTCAATGCAGTCTGCAGAGCACCCTCAGCGTTCATTGCACGAGTAACCTCGTCAGCAATGTTCTGCTGCAATGAGTCAGAGATCGTCTGGTCGTTTGCATACAAATCCAATACGTCTTGGTTTGTTGCAGAAATCTCGTTGTTCAATGCAGTCTGAAGTGCACCCTCGGCCAACAAGGCACGAGCTTCTTCGTCTTCAATATTTTGTTGCAATGTATCGGCGGCCTCCGTAACCTGTCCGAATGATGCGAGGTGACCTGGTGCAGAAGCATCTGCAGCAGAAACGTTACCAGAAACGGTAACATCACCAGTTACACTTACGTCAGCTCCCAGCGTCGTCTCCCCAGCGACGTTCAGAGTTGATCCAGCAGTAACTGCACCTTGCAAATCAGAAGTATCATATACAGTGAGGTCACCAGAGTTCAATTCATCGATTGTACCGTTTGGTGAGTACACGTTAGACTCGACAACCAAGTTCTGAATCTCAGCATCATCTACGTCGATGTCCTGAGCGTCCATAGCATCAAATGATGCAGTGGTTGCGAGTACGTTACCAGCGCTCAAGGCGTTGTATGGAGCTTCCAAAGAAACTGTGTTTCCAGAGTTCTCGAAGTAATCGAGGCCTTCCAAAATGTTCTCAACGTCGAGTGGCGTGTTTGCCGTGTTCGAAATCAAGTCGAGCAAGTATGCATCGTATTCAGCCAAAGTAGCATCACCCGCTGCACGGTCACTGATTTCAGTGTTCAAGTTCGCCGTGTTAGCACCGATCGCGTTCGCGTTTGCTGCGTCGCCGAACTGGCGCTGAGTGATTTCGTTTGACAAACCAGACTGCAACGTAGAAATGTCACCGTCGTTGCTGTCAATCTGAGACTGCAGTCCTGCGTCAGCCAACTGACGAGCAGAAGCTTCTGCTTCAATGTTAGACTGCAAGATTCCGTCAGCAGCTACAGATGCAGCAGCGTTGGTTTCGATCTGTGTAGCGTTAGCGCTGATTGCTTGTTCGTTCGTAGCAATGTCACCAGCATTCGCAGCGATGTCACCGTCGTTCGCAGAAATCGCAGAAGCGTTTGCAGCGATGTCGCCGTCGTTGGCAGAGATCGCAGAAGCGTTTGCAGCGATGTCGCCGTCGTTAGAAGCAATCGCAGAAGCGTTTGCAGCGATATCACCGTCGTTGGCAGAGATCGCAGAAGCGTTAGTAGCGATGTCAGAGGCGTTGTCCGCAACATCAGCAGCTACGAGAGCATCCGCATCAGCGTTAGCCTTCAATGCAGCGTCCAAAGCAGCATCTGCTTCAACCATGCTAGCGTCAGCGTCGAGGTAGTTCGCGCCGGCATAGCCTGGGTGAGTTGGAACGTTATCTACAGAACCAACAGTTGACGTACCGAAGCCCATGTCGGCTGCGGCTGCAGCAATACGGAATTCGTTGTCGTCAATGTCAGAGCCATTCGCAGCGATGTCGTCGTCGTTGCCATCGATTTGCGACTGCAAACCAGCGTCAGCAGTCTGACGAGCAGAAGCTTCGTCAGCAATGGCTTGAGCGTTGTCGGCAATGTCACCAGCGTTGGCAGAGATGTCGCCGTCGTTGCCGTCGATTTGCGACTGCAGACCAGCGTCAGCAGATTGACGAGCAGAAGCTTCGTCAGCAATGGCTTGAGCGTTGTCAGCAATGTCACCGGCGTTGGCAGCAATATCACTGTCATTGCCATCGATCTGAGACTGCAAACCAGCGTCGGCGGACTGACGAGCAGAAGCTTCGTCAGCAATCGCCTGAGCGTTGTCAGCAATGTCGCTGTCGTTGCCGTCGATCTGAGACTGCAAACCAGCGTCAGCAGTCTGACGAGCAGAAGCTTCGTCAGCAATAGCTTGTGCATTGTCGGCAATGTCACCAGCGTTGGCAGCGATGCTTTGACCTAAAGCTGCGTCTGCGCCCTGCAATGCAGTGATGTCGCCGTCGTTGCTGTCGATCTGAGACTGCAAACCAGCATCAGCTGCCTGACGAGCAGAGGCTTCGTCTGCAATCGCCTGAGCGTTTGTAGCGTCTCCTGCATCGGTGTAAGGAACAGTTGCGACCACGTCGCCTCCATTGTACATGGTTCCTTCAACAGCCAAGTCACCGCCCATTGTGGTGTTGCCGTCTACATTAAGAGTACCATCTATGTCCAGAACTGAGCTTGAACCCAGCGCGTGACCGTCGAAGAATGTAAGCTGCTCAACATTAGCAGCTTCAGCAATCATATCCTCGAATTCAGCGTTGTTCGCGCTCAAGTAGTTGAACATACCTGTCGCGGCGCCGAAGACACCTACGATGTCAAGGTCGCCCGTTACAGTCAAATCTTCGACTGTGATTCCGCTAGGTCCAACCGCGATAACTGACAACAAATCGCCGAGGTCGGCTGTGTTGGCAGCAACACTTGATTGCAATACCGCGATCTCACCGTCGTTGTCTTGGATCAAGCCCAACAGGTAAGCATCTTGGTCTACACTTTCAGTAATCGCATCTGACAAGCCAGAAGTCAATGTCGAAACATCGCCTTCCAACGCGTCCAATTGCGTCTGGAGTGCAGCAATCTCTTCTTCCTGACCATTCAACGCGTACATCGCGATTGGTACAGCCTGTACGTCTACGTCTCCAAAAGAGGCGTATCCGGCTCCAGCATCCACCTCGATTCCGAAGTGCAAGCCGGCAGCTGACCAGTCTATCGCGCTTAATGCGTCATAGCCCGGAGTAACCGCACCGTCACCGATGGTGAGGGCAAGGTTGCCGAATTGATTGGTTAATACGCTGGCGTGAGTTTCTTGCCACAAGACAGCGTCGTCCGCCCCATAAAGGGTAACGCGCACATCGAGTTCGGCGTCCGCCAGTGGATCGCCGTCGGCATCACGGGCAACCGCCTGGTAGGCGATGCCAGGGTCCTGTGCTTGGAGGACCGTTAAAGCTCCGAATAAACAGAGCAGGGAGAGGAAAAGTGTTCGCATCACTTTATCTTGGTTAAGATTTCAGAATTCGAATATACGAGAAAAATCTCGATAAATCACCAAACGAATGCGACAAATTTCTATTAACCGTCGGTCAAATCGAATTTTATACAACGTTACAGTGAGTGTGGATGCCGCTGTTTTTCAAGAATGGCTGGGGTTTATGCGCACCGATCACATCCCCAAAATCTTTTCAACCGGTTGCTTTTCTGGCTACAAATTGTGTAAAATGCTCGACGAATCGAGTGATAATTATACAGTGGCCATGCAGTATTTCGCTGATACGGTCGAACAGTTCGAACAATACCAAAAGCAGTTCGCGGCCCCACTTCAAAAAGAATACATCCAAAAATTTGGTCAAAGCGCTCCTGCATTCAGAACCGTTTTACACGCCCTAGAAGAAGGCGAAGTTGTGTCGGATATTGAGGCCTCGAAAAACTGAACTCCGAACATCCACCCCATGGGAGCAAAATCCAACGGCGTCCGCGCCAAGAAACACCTCGGCCAACATTTCCTGGAAGACCTCACGGTGGCCGAGCGCATTGCAGACGCCGTCCAATGCCGAGGTGAGCACGCACTCATCTTAGAAATCGGGCCGGGCACCGGTGCTCTGACACGGCCCTTGGTTCAGCGGTTTGGAGACCGAGTGCGCGCGTTGGATGTTGACGCGGAAAGCGTGGACTTTCTGCAACGCCAAGACTGGATTGATCCCTCGGCGGTTGAGTTGGCTGATTTTTTGACCCTCCCCCTTTCAGATTTTCCCGCGGACAGCGAACTCGTCGTCGCCGGCAACTTTCCCTACAACATCAGCTCGCAAATCCTTTTCAAGTTCTTGGACTGGAAAGCGCAGGGCACCGAGTTGGTGGGGATGTTTCAGAAAGAGGTAGCAGAGCGGGTGTGCGCGCCGCATGGAACCAAGACCTACGGCATCCTCAGCGTGCTGCTACAAACCTACTACAAGGCCGAGTACCTCTTCACCGTTCCTCCGCACGTCTTCAATCCGCCGCCCAAGGTGCAAAGCGGTGTGCTCCGCTTGGAGCGGAGATCGTCTTGGCCCGATGACGTTTCCTACGATCACCTGAAGCGCGTCACCAAGGCCGCCTTCAACCAACGCCGAAAGACCCTGCGCAACTCTCTGCGCGCTGGAGGATTTGCCATCGACGGGTTGGACGAAACGACGCTGGGGTTGCGCCCGGAGCAACTTTCTCCCGAGGGCTTTGTGGAATTGGCCCGCAGCTTGAAGACCAAATAAGGCCCCTTCGCCCCTAAATTGGCCGTGGTTTTGAAATGAGCAAATCCACCCCATGTCGAAAGCAATTACCCTCCAGGAATTCATCATGGATGCGCAGGCGGAATTTCCGTTCGTATCCGGACAACTCACCCGACTGCTCACCGACATTGGCGTCGCGGCGAAGATTGTCAACCACCAAGTGAACCGCGCCGGACTCGCAGGCATTTTAGGCCAGTCCGGTTCCCGAAACACCCACGACGAGGCGCAGCAAAAGTTGGACGTCTTCGCCGATCGCACCTTCATGCGCATCCTGACAGCAGGCAAGTCCGTGGCGGGGATCGGCTCAGAAGAGCAAGAACAGCACATCTTATGTGGAGACGAAGGGAAGGCCGGGAAATACGTGGTCATGATCGACCCTTTGGACGGCAGCTCCAACATCGATGTCAACGTCTCCATTGGGACCATCTTCAGCATCTACCGGCGCGTGACCCCCATGGGCGAACCGCTGACCGAGGCCGATTTCTTGCAAGCCGGCACGGAGCAAGTGGTCGCCGGCTACATCCACTACGGATCGTCCACCATGTTGGTCTACACGACAGGAAGCGGCGTGAACGGTTTCACTTTGGACCCGGCCGTGGGCGAATTCTTCCTCTCCCACCCGAAAATGACCTTCCCCGAGGCGGGCACCATCTATTCGATCAACGACGCCCTCATCGATTCCTCGCCTGAAGCGGTGAAACGGTTCATCGTCGGCTGCAGGGAAGCCACAGGTGCCGGCCTCAAGGCGCGGTATATCGGCTCCCTCGTCACAGATTTCCACCGCAACCTCATCAAAGGCGGCATCTACCTCTACCCCAGCACAACCTCGAATCCCGAAGGAAAACTGCGGCTCACCTACGAATGCAACCCGTTGGCCTTCCTCGCTGAACAAGCCGGCGGAACGGCAGAAGACAACAACGGCGCCATCTTGACCAAACAACCAAAACAATTACACGAAAAATCGCCTTTCTATGTTGGCAGCGTCAACATGGTGCACGGACTTCGTTCCTGTTGGTTGGACACCGAAAAGACGGGCTAACTTTGTCCCAGATTGATGGCTAAATGCGCGTTGAAGACCTCCTGAATTTTTACCGAGCAGATCGACGTGCTCAATTGCTCAAGCAATGCTGGGAACGAGACGCCTCGAAGGTGGAACTCAAGGGCATCGTCGGCTCGGCGCCTGCGCTGTTGGCCTCGGCCATCCTGCATCCACAATCCGAAGAGGTTGCTGACGAATCGCGCGACGCTCCCAGTCACCTATTCATCCTCGACGACAAGGAAACGGCTGCCTACTTCCTCAACGACCTGCAGCAGCTCATCGGGGATACACACAACGTGCTGTTTTTCCCACGCTCTGCGCGGGTTCCGTACCAAGAAGAAGTCACGGAAAACGCCAACATCGCCATGCGTGCCGAGGTGCTCAACGAGATCAACCGGCACGGCAAAGGATTGGCCATCGTCACCTTTGGCGAAGCCATCGCGGAGCGCGTCATCAGCAAGCGCGAACTCTCCGAGCAAACCTTCGCGCTCGCCCTCGGGGAAAAGTACACGATGGACTTCCTGGACGAGGTGTTCATCGAATACGGATTCAGCAAGGTGGATTTTGTCTACGAGCCCGGCCAATATGCTGTTCGCGGGGGCATCGTAGACGTCTTCTCCTATTCCTTCGACCACCCGTACCGCATCGAATTTTTCGGCGACGAGGTAGATTCAATCCGGAAGTTTGATCCCATCACGCAGCTTAGCGTTAACAAGATGACCCGTGCGGTGGTGGTGCCCAACATTGGCGACCAAAGCCTCCACGAATCGGTGGAGCCGCTCTTCAATTTCATTCCGGCCGACACCCGGATTTGGATGGCTGACGCCAAGCGCACCGAACGCCAATTGGAGAAGGCCATGGAGCGCGCGGAAAGCGCATTCGAACGGGTGTCTGACGCCGTCAAATTCACCCCGCCTGAAGCACTCTTCATCGGCCCGGAAAAACTCGAAAACCTGCTTGAACCCTTTCACGTTGTAGAGTTCGACGGAGGAACGTCGTTTTCGGACCGCGTGGTGATCGATTGGGACATGCTCCCCCAGCCGAGTTTCAACAAGAATTTCGACCTCATCACCTCGAATTTGCAAGCCAATCACCGACAAGGCTATCACAACGTCATTGTCGCTGGCCAGGCAACGCAAATCGAACGCTTGCATGACATCTTCGCCGATCGCGAAGCAGAGGTGCCCCACCACCCCATCCCCATTGAATTGAGCCAGGGCTTCGTGGACAAAGAGCTCAAGCTGTTGGTCTACACAGATCACCAATTGTTCGAGCGCTACCACCGTTTCCGCCTAAAAGAGGGCTTCAAAAAGAGCAAGCAGGCCCTCACGCTAAAAGAACTGTCGGCTCTGCAACCTGGCGACTACGTCGTCCACATCGATCACGGCATTGGGCAGTTTGGCGGGCTGCAAAAAATCGACGTCAACGGCAAGGAACAAGAGGCCATCCGACTCAGCTACCGAGGCGGAGATGTGCTCTACGTGAACATCCACTCGCTGCACCGCATTTCGAAGTACTCCTCGAAGGAAGGAACCGCGCCAAAAATCAGCAAGCTCGGAACCGGGACTTGGGCGGCAACCAAAGCCAAAACCAAGTCGCGCGTCAAAGAATTGGCGTTTGATTTGCTGAAATTGTATGCCAAGCGTAAATCATCAAAAGGATTTACGTTTTCGCAAGACAATTACATGATCCACGAACTCGAAGCCAGCTTCATGTTCGAAGAAACACCGGACCAACGCGCAGCCATACACGCCGTCAAAAAAGACATGGAAAGGTCCACGCCCATGGACCGTTTGGTCTGCGGCGATGTCGGCTTCGGAAAAACCGAAGTAGCGATCCGGGCCGCGTTCAAAGCAGCGACCGACGGAAAACAAGTGGCCGTACTGGTACCCACGACCATTTTGTCCATGCAACACTACCGCAGCTTCACGCGCAGGTTGCGGGATTTCCCTGTCACGGTCGATTACATCAACCGATTCAAAACGGGCAAAAAACTCACAGAGACCCTGAAAAAACTAAAGGATGGCCAAGTGGACATCCTCGTCGGCACCCACGCCCTGGTCGGGAAGCGTGTCGAGTTCAAAGACCTAGGATTGTTGGTGATTGACGAGGAACAAAAGTTTGGAGTGGCGGTCAAAGACAAACTCAAAACCATCCGCTCCAACGTCGATACCCTCACCCTCACGGCCACACCGATTCCACGGACCTTGCAATTCAGTTTGATGGGTGCCCGCGACCTCAGCACCATTGCCACACCACCTCCAAATAGGCAGCCCGTGGAGACAACGCTGTCACCCTTCAACGAGGAGGTGATCCGCGACGCCATCTCCTACGAATTGAGCCGTGGGGGCCAGGTGTATTTCGTCAACAACCGGGTCAAAAACATCCAAGAAGTCGCCGGCATGATCACCCGGTTGGTACCGGATGCACGCATCGGTATTGGCCACGGCCAAATGGACGGAAAACAACTCGAAGACGTCATGGCCCGTTTCATCGACGGCGCATTCGACGTCCTCATCGCGACCACCATCATTGAGTCTGGTATTGACATAAGCAATGCCAATACAATGATAATTAACGACGCTCATCAGTTTGGTCTCAGCGACCTGCACCAACTGCGCGGACGCGTCGGCCGATCCAACAAAAAAGCATTTTGTTACCTGCTGTCCCCGCCCCTCAGCTTGCTGCCCGACGAAAGCCGAAAAAGGCTGCAGGCCATTGAGCAATTCAGCGACCTCGGGAGCGGCATTCAGATCGCTATGCGCGACCTTGACATCCGCGGTGCTGGCGACCTCCTCGGAGGCGAACAAAGCGGCTTCATATCCGAGCTGGGCTTTGACATGTACCAGAAAATCTTGGCCGAGGCCGTTCAGGAGCTTAAACAAGAGTCGTTCGCAGAACTGTTTGAAGAGGAATCGAAAGCAAGCCAACGTTATGTCACGGAGGCCGCCATTGAGACCGATTTCCAGTTGATGATTCCGGACCACTACGTTTCGGACATTCCGGAGCGCATCTCATTGTACCGCGAGCTCGACGACCTCGACAAGGCGTCGGACCTAGCGGAATTCAAAGAACGCTTGGAGGACCGATTCGGCCCGCTGCCTCAAGAAACCGAGGACCTCATCGAAACCATTCGTCTGCGCTGGTTGGCTGAGCACCTTGGTATGGAGAAGATTATGCTCAAAGGCGGCAAAATGATTGCGGCCTTCATCAGCGACGAGGAGAGCCCGTTCTTCCAAGGACCTACGTTTGCCCGCATCCTCAACTACCTCAAGCACCACGCCCGCGACACGAAAATGTACCAGCGCAACAACGCCCTCCGCATGAGTATCGAGAACATCACCAGCCCGCTCGCGGCGCTGCGCGTGTTGGAGGACATTGCTGGACTGCGTGCGGAAGAGGCCGCTCCCGATTACACACCCCCTGAAGCATTGGCCGATGGCAAGTAAGCCAGTTTCCGATTTTGCCGTGATGGACTTTTCATCGCTGCAGCGGTTTGTCGACGGCCAGGTTTTGCTCGTGGACAAGCCATTGGAATGGACGTCGTTTGATGTGGTCAACAAATTGCGTTGGGCCCTGCGGAATGCCCTGGGCGTCAAAAAGTTCAAGGTGGGACACGCGGGGACGCTGGATCCGCTGGCCACGGGTGTTTTGGTCATTTGCACCGGACGTGCTACCAAGGCAATTGAGGGCTTGCAGTCCGACGCCAAATCCTACACGGCGACCATTCGACTCGGCGCTCAAACCCCGTGCCTTGATGCGGAATTGCCCGTAGAGAAGTGGGTGGACGCCGGCCACATCGACCGGGCTGCTGTCGAAGCCGCAGCTCTGCAACAAACTGGCCCCATTGCCCAAATGCCACCGCTGTACTCTGCCAAGAAAATCAAAGGGCAGAAAGCATACGCGGTTGCGCGAAAAGGCGGTGACATCGAGTTGAAACCCGCCCTCATCGAAATTACCCGGTTTGCCGTCACTTCGGTAGAGCCGCGCACCGTGGACGGCCGCCATGCGGTGGTGGATGTCACCGCGGAAATCGACTGTTCCAAGGGCACCTACATCCGCGCTATCGCCCGGGATTTAGGCGAAGCACTTGGTGTCGGCGCCTACCTCACAGGGCTGCGCCGGACCGCGAGCGGAGTTTATAAAATTGACCAATGTGCACCCCTTGAAGACCTACTGAAGCAGGTCGCGTCAATCCCGGCATAGGCCCGGAAACGCCCGGTTGACCTTTGTTTGCGAATTTCGTAGCTTTGCCGACTTATACTGCGCCATGAAGTTATCCTCATTCAAGTACGACATCTCGCCCGATTTAATCGCCCAACGCCCCCTCGATAACCGGGACGACAGCCGCTTGATGGTCGTGCACAAAGACACAGGAAAAATTGAACACAAATTGTTCAAGGACGTGTTGGATGAGTTCGATGAAGGCGACGTATTTGTAGCGAACGACACCAAGGTCTTCCCCGCCAAACTATACGGCAACAAGGAGAAGACAGGAGCGGTCATCGAGGTGTTCCTGCTTCGTGAGTTGAACCGCGAGAGCATTTTGTGGGACGTGTTGGTGGACCCCGCCCGTAAAATCCGAATCGGCAACAAGCTCTACTTCGGTGAGAACGACGAGTTGGTGGCCGAGGTCATCGATAACACCACCTCACGTGGACGCACCCTCCGATTCCTCTTTGACGGTTCCTACGAAGAGTTCATGGAAGTCATCTCGAAGCTCGGTGAGACGCCCATTCCCAAGTACCTCGAGCGCGAAGTGGAGCCTGAAGACCGGGAGCGATTCCAAACCATCTACGCTGATAAGTTGGGCGCAGTCGCAGTTCCAACTGCCGGCTTGCACTTTTCCAAGCAGTTGCTGAAGCGCTTGGAAATCAAGGGGATCGATTTGACATTCTTGACCCTTCACATCGGATTGGGCACCTTCCGACCGGTAGAGGTGGAAGACCTGACCAAGCACAAGGTCGATTCTGAACAACTCATCATTCCAGAGGACTGCGTTGCCCGCGTCAACCGTGCGAAAGAAGAAGGGCGCCGCATCGTCTCTGTCGGCGCAACGGCCATGCGCGCCATGGAAACATCGGTAAGTACGACAAACACCTTGAAGCCGTACAACGGTTGGACCAACAAGTTCATATTCCCGAAGTACGATTTCAAAATTTCGGACGCGCTCATCACGAACTTCCACACCCCGCAGAGTACGCTGCTCATGTTGAGCTCAGCGTTCGGCGGATACGATCTCGTGATGGAAGCCTACAACGAGGCCATGAAGGAGAAGTACCGCTTCTTTGCCTACGGGGATGCCTTGTTGATTCGCTGATTCGGAATCGTCTCAAGAGACCGTTTGCAAATTTTCTACCGGGAGGTGGGCTGAGATGTCCGAACTTCGTCAAAAACCAACGGTTATTGATGATATGAAAACTTTATTCTCTCCCCTCAAAGGTGCATTGGGCATTGCGGCCGCCCTTGCGTTTGGTTTGTTCATGACCAGTGCCAACGTCGCAGAGCCTCAACCTGAATTGGCCATCGGTTCAAAAGCCCCTTTGGCTGACGTCCTCATGATGAACGTCAACGGCACCCAGATGAGCCTGAACACGGCAGCCGGTCCCAACGGATTGCTCGTCGTATTCAGCTGCAACACCTGTCCTTTCGTTGTCGGCAATGGCGAGAAAAGCGACGGTTGGGAAGGCCGCTACAACGCCACAGCGCGTTTCGCCAAAGAAAACGGCGTTTCCATGGTATTGGTCAATTCAAACGAAGCCAAGCGAGACAACCACGACAGCATGGAGGCCATGAAGTCACACGCCAAGGAGAACAGCTACGGCATGCCTTACCTCCTCGACGCCAATCACCAACTCGCCGATGCCTTCGGTGCGTTGAAGACGCCCCACGTCTACCTGTTTGACGGCGACATGAACTTGGTCTACCGCGGATCCATTGACGACAACGTCAGCGATGCCGATGCTGTAACCGAGCAATACGTGCAGGATGCCATTGCTGCAGTAGCGGCTGGCAATCCGGTCGCCGTCGCAGAGACGAAAGCCATCGGCTGCTCCATCAAGCGCGTTTCGAAGTAATTACAACGGAAGGTTGCCGTGCTTCTTGCGCGGCAGGGTATCCACCTTGTTCTTGAGCATCTCAAATGCTCGAATCAGTTTGGCCCGGGTGTTATGTGGAAGGATTACTTCATCCACGTAACCTCGGGCCGCTGCATTGTAGGGGTGCGCGAAGAGCTCGGCGTATTCAGCCTCCTTCTCTCTCCACGTCGCATCTGGATCATCTGAGGCGGCGATTTCCCGCTTGAAAATGATCTCGGCAGCGCCCTTAGCACCCATCACGGCAATCTCGGCTGTGGGCCACGCGTAGACCAAATCTGCGCCGATGTGTTGGCTATTCATCACGTCGTACGCTCCTCCGTATGCCTTTCGCGTAATGACCGTAATCCGCGGCACGGTGGCTTCGCTGAACGCATACAGAAGCTTAGCACCGTTGGTGATGATACCGTTCCACTCCTGGTCGGTGCCGGGAAGGAAACCGGGCACGTCTTCGAGGACGAGCAAAGGCACGTTGAAGGCATCGCACGTGCGCACGAAACGCGCCGCTTTGATGGAAGCGTTGTTATCGAGGACACCGGCCAAAAACGCCGGCTGATTCGCCACGACCCCGACGCTCTTGCCGCCCAAACGGGCAAACCCACACACGATGTTCTCGGCATAGTCTTTCTGCACTTCGGTAAAGGTGCCCGAATCGCAGATTTGCTCCACAACCTCGCGGATGTCGTACGGCTGCTGAGCACTCTCTGGGATGACCTCATCAAGCGCTGGGCGCACTTCATCCCCTGGCGTGTAAGGCAGGGCAGCGGGGTCCTCCTCGCAGTTCTGAGGGAGAAAACTCAAGACGTCTTTGATGTGCTGAATGACTTGGGCTTCATTGGAGGCCGTGAAATGGGTGACACCGGACTTGCTGGCGTGGGTTTTCGCCCCGCCCAATTCCTCGCTCGTCACCTCTTCGTGGGTGACTGTTTTGACCACGTTGGGGCCGGTGACAAACATGTAGCTCGTTCCTTCCGCCATGAAGATGAAATCGGTCAACGCCGGCGAATACACCGCCCCGCCAGCACACGGGCCGAGTATG
Source organism: uncultured Flavobacteriales bacterium (assembly GCA_938074325.1). Lineage (GTDB taxonomy): Bacteria > Bacteroidota > Bacteroidia > Flavobacteriales_D > Sanyastnellaceae > UA16. The sequence goes on from CALJFZ010000024.1 coordinate 13,752, forward strand.
GCGCTCAACTGCGGAATGACGCCGCTGGCGCGCACGTTGCGGTAAAAGATGTCCGCGTACCCGCCGAGGGATACCACCCCTTCCTGGATGCGTGCCCCGCCGCTGTCGTTCAACCCAATGAGCGGCGCGCCGTTCTTCATTGCCAGATCCATAACACGGCAGATTTTCTTGGCATGCGCCTCAGCAAGCGAGCCCCCGAGCACCGTAAAATCCTGGGAAAACACGTACACCAATCGGCCGTGGATGCGTCCGTAGCCGGTCACCACCCCGTCGCCCAAGAATTGCTGCTTGTCCAAACCGAAGTTGGTCGAACGGTGCTTTACCAGCATGCCCAACTCTTCGAAACTGTCTGGATCCAGAAGCAAATTCAAGCGCTCTCGGGCGGTCAATTTACCCTTCGCATGTTGTGCTTCCATGCGCTTTTCACCGCCGCCTTGAAAGGCCTGTTCGCGCAATTCATTGAGCCGATTTCTGTGCTGTTCCATGCCACAAATCTAAGCAGTTGGGCGCCTAGGAATGACCGGGGTTCGCGCCGTACCTTTGTGCGTCTGAAAAAAATCATTCAGGAACCATGCATCGAACGCATACTTGCGGCGAACTGCGCGCCGACCACGCAGGCCAAACCACGACCTTGAGCGGTTGGGTTCAACGCACCCGCGATTTAGGCGGCATGACCTTTGTCGACGTCCGTGACCGCTACGGATTGACCCAATTGGCCTTCAACATGGACTCCAACGAAGCCCTCTGCTTGCAAGCGCGCAAGCTCGGCCGGGAGTTCGTCATCAAAGCGACCGGACTCGTAAAAATCCGCGAATCCAAAAATGCCCAAATGCCCACGGGCGACATCGAAATCGAAGTCACCCAACTCGAGGTCCTGAACGCCAGTAAGACACCCCCGTTTACCATCGAAGACGACACCGACGGCGGCGACGACTTGCGCATGCAATTCCGCTACCTCGACCTGCGCCGCAAGCCCGTACAGCGCAACCTCATGCTCCGCCACCGGTTGAGCATCGAGACCCGCAAGTACCTCGACGGCGTGGAATTCATCGAGGTGGAAACGCCTTATCTCATCAAGTCCACCCCCGAAGGCGCACGGGACTTTGTGGTCCCTTCACGCATGAACCCGGGGCAATTCTACGCCTTGCCCCAGAGTCCGCAAACCTTCAAGCAATTGCTGATGGTCAGCGGTTACGACCGCTACTACCAAATCGTCAAGTGCTTCCGCGATGAGGACCTCCGTGCGGACCGCCAACCGGAATTCACGCAGATCGATTGCGAGATGGCGTTTGTGGAGCAAGAAGACGTGCTCCAAACGTTCGAACACCTCGTGCGGCATTTGTTCAAGACCGTCCTCGACGTCGAGATTGATGCCTTCCCACGCATGACCTACGACGAAGCCATGGAACGCTACGGAAGCGACAAGCCCGACGTGCGGTTCGGCATGGAATTCGTGGATTTCGGTCCTGTGGCACAAGGCCAAGGGTTCGGTGTCTTCGACAATGCTGAAGCCGTACTCGGAATCGTCGCGCCGGGATGTGCGAACTACACGCGCAAGCAGCTGGATGCCCTGACCGATTGGGTGAAGCGCCCACAAATCGGTGCCAAGGGATTGGTCTACTGCAAGATCAACGAAGACGGATCGTTCAAATCCAGCGTCGACAAATTCTTCGATGCAGAGAAGCAAGCGGCATGGGCAGCCCATTCCGGTGCAAAGCCCGGGGACTTAATCCTCATGCTGTCCGGTGATTTGAACCACGTGCGTCGCCAACTCAACGAACTCCGCCTGCACATGGGCAGTGCGTTGGGGCTTCGCGACCCGAAGGTTTTCAAGCCGCTTTGGGTCATCGACTTCCCCCTCCTCGAATGGGACGAAGACACCGAACGCTACCACGCGATGCACCACCCGTTCACCTCTCCGAAGCCCGAACATTTCGACCTCATCGATTCGGACCCCGGTGCGGTGCGCGCCAACGCCTACGACATGGTCATCAACGGCGTGGAGATCGGTGGCGGTTCCATCCGTATCCACGACAAAGCCGTCCAGGCACGCATGTTTGACCTCCTCGGCTTCACGCCAGAGGAAGCCCAAGCACAGTTCGGGTTCTTGATGAACGCCTTCCAATACGGCGCGCCGCCCCACGGTGGATTGGCCCTCGGATTCGACCGCCTCTGCTCTTTGTTTGGCGGCAGCGATTCCATCCGGGACTTCATCGCCTTCCCAAAAAACAACTCCGGCCGCGACGTCATGATCGATGCGCCGAGCCCGATTCACAACGAACAATACGACGAACTTTACCTCCGCTCCACTGCACCGGAAGCGGACGAATAATCTCCAATCCATGTACCCACCAGAACTCGTAGCTCCCATGAAAACCGACCTCGTAGAGGCCGGCGTTAAAGAATTGCTTTCTCCTGAGGAAGTGGACTCCGCGCTGAATGAAGCCGGCACCACGCTCGTCGTCATCAACAGTGTGTGCGGGTGTGCCGCTGGTTCCATGCGCCCCGGTGTGAAGTTGGCCTTGCAACACGGCAAGTTGCCCAACCACCTCACCACGGCGTTTGCCGGCGTTGACCGGGAGGCCGTCGACCGCGCTCGTAAATTCATGTTGCCTTACCCGCCCAGCTCACCGAGCATTGGCCTGTTCAAGGATGGACGTTTGGTGCACATGATCGAGCGTCACCACATCGAAGGACGCACCGCGGAAATGATCGCGGACAACCTGAAAATGGCCTTCGACGAATACTGCTAACTTCCGGGCATGCAGCCCTGGAACAAAGCCACCCAACGCATCTCCCCGAGCTGGCAAGCAGCAGGGTTGACATGGCTGTGGGTGGCTTTGTTGCATCCAGACGTTTTTTTCAGACCCAATTCCCTCCTCCTCGCCTCGAGCCGGGACGCCGTCAAAAACATCTACACCCTCGCCTGGCAATGGGCACACGGCGGTGCGTTCAGCAGTGAGTTCGCCGGGATGGGTTGGCCCTTTACCGAGCACGTATTCTACACGGACGGCCATCCACTGCTGGCATGGCTTACGGGTGGGTGGCTCGTTCCACACGTGCTCCCCGCCGAGTGGACCGCTGGCATTGTGCACCTGGCCATCATCGCCTCGTGGGGGCTGGCTGCCGCGCTCCTTGTGCGCATCCTGAATTATTACGGCGTCCGGGGCAAAGGAGTCGTGCTCGTAAGCAGTTTCATTGCGCTCAACCACCCCCAAATCTTGCGGTGGACCGGGCATTACGCCATGGCCTATACAGTAGCCCTCCCGCTCACGTGGTGGCTCCAATTGCGATGGCTGGAAGCGCCATCTTGGAAGCGGGCCGGGGTACAGGCTTTGAACCTGGTTGTGTGGCTTCTGACCCATGCTTACTTGGGTGCCATTTCCGTGGCTTTTGCCGGGCTGTTGGGCGGTTTCCAATGGCTGGCCAACCGCCAGCGGACCGGACGGGAAATGCTGCAACTGGTCGTGGCTTCAATCAGTCCGTTGCTCGCGTACATCGCGTTGCTCGCCGCCACGGATCAGCACCCGTTCCGCACGGACAAGCCGTTCGGGTTCTGGGACAACGTCAGTCGCTGGAACGCGGCGCTGCTCCCTTCGCACGGGCCGCTCGGAACGGTTCGCGTGGATTGGGGATGGGGATTGACCACATGGGAAGGCTGGGGATACCTCGGCACGGGCGTTTGGTTGGCCATCTTGGCAGGGTTGGTTCTGGGAGCCATTCAAATCGCGGGGAAATTGCAAGGCCCGCGTCCGACTCCTCGCACGCCATGGGCTGCTGTGGCTGCGGGGCTGGTGCTTTTCGCCGTGGCCGTTGGCGAACCCTTTTTGACCGGCCGCGAAGCGTGGCTCGAGGAGACCAAACTGTTCATGCAATTCCGCGCCATCGGTCGCTTCACCTGGCCTGCGGTATGGGCATTCCCCGTCTGGGCGGTTTGGTGGGCGCGCAGGCATCGGGTGTGGATGGGCCTGTTGATTGTGTGCTTCGCAGCCGATGCGTTTTGGATGCACCGCGAAGCCCGTCACCAAATGGCCACCATGCCCAACGGGTTCAAATCCCCTTCCGCTGAAGTTCAGGCATTGGCCCAACTCGCCGAAGTGCATCGAGCAGTCGCCATTCATCCCGTCCCGTGGTTTCAAATGGGCAGCGAAAGCGTCGGGCGAGCAGGTTCTGAGACGGCCCACCGAAAAACACTGGAAGCATCCTTCCATACAGGCCTGCCCACCACCGCTACCCACCTCACACGCATGAGCATTTCCGAATCACGGGCGCTCGCGGAATGGATGGGGCCCGGTGTTAGCGCCGATGTCCTCCGCGACAGCCTCGGAGCGATGACCACTGACAGCAGTCTGTTGCTCTACGCTTGCGACGAACCCTCCACATGGATGCCCGATGACGCCGCGCGCTGGAGCCAAGGCGTCCCCACCTCCAACCCAGCGGTGCGCATTCTGCCTCTTGACGCCTTCTTCAACGAGCCTTCCACTCCGATCGCTAAAACGGACGATGATTGGCATTGGAACGGGCTGAATCGCTCGGCATTCGATCCAGCCCTAGAAGGTGGACGCATTGCCCGTGGCAGGCAAAACGAATACCTCATCGTCGACACGCTCCAACCCGACAGCGCTTGGCTTGGCCAATCGGTGGAAGCGGGATGCTGGTTCTGGCACGGAAGCGGGCATGCCGGGCGCGACGCGCTGCAATTTGAGTGGGTGTGTGAGGCGGCTTGGGCCAGCGGCGAACGGAGCTGGATGGAACATGTGCCGGTGGCCTCCTGCGGGGAACACCGGGGCGATTGGACCCGTGCGGCGGTCCGCATTGAGTTGGATTCTTTGCCCGAACGCCTGTACTTCTTCGCTGTGGGATTTGAGTCCAATGGCGACAGCATTTACGCCGACGCCTTCCACGTTCGGCCGGTCGAGGAAATGAATTGACCTGCGCGCCCGAGAACCGACGCGCCGGGTGTAAATTTGTCCAGCATGGCACGCATTCTCACAGGCATTCAAAGCACGGGCACACCCCATTTGGGCAATTTGCTCGGCGCCATTCGGCCGGCCATTGACCTGGCCCACCAATCCGACAACGAGTCGTTTTTGTTCATCGCGGATATGCACTCCTTAACCCAAGTGAAGGACGGCGCGACGCTGCGGGAAAACACCTATGCCGTGGCAGCCGCCTGGTTAGCCTTTGGATTGGATACAGAGCGTACGGTCTTCTACCGGCAAAGCGATGTCGCGGAAGTGACGGAGTTGGCCTGGTACCTGAACTGCTTCTTTCCCTATCAGCGCCTGACCCTCGCGCACAGCTTCAAGGACAAGGCGGACCGATTGGAAGACGTGAACGGCGGATTGTTCTCCTACCCCATGCTCATGGCTGCAGACATCCTGCTCTACGACGCAGATTTTGTCCCCGTAGGAAAGGACCAATTGCAGCACTTGGAGATGACGCGAGATGTGGCCAGCCGATTCAACCACAAGATGGGCGAGACCTTCGTCGTTCCGAAGGAGATGATCCGGGAGGAAACCCAACTCATTCCCGGGTTGGACGGCGGGAAAATGTCGAAATCAAAGGGCAACACCCTCAACATTTTCGATGAACCAAGCGCCCTGAAAAAGCGCATCAACAAGGAAATCATCACCGACGCGACGCCGTTGGAGGATCCGAAAGATCCCGACGGAGCGGTGGTCTACAACCTGTACAAGTTGGTTGCAACCGAAGCAGAAGCCGACCAGATGGCCTCCGCATTGCGTGCAGGAGGGTACGGGTGGGGCCACGCGAAGAAGGCCCTCCTTGAAGCCGTGGTCGACGGATTCGCCAAAGAACGAGACGAATTCAATCGCTGGATGAGCGACAAAAGCGCCCTCGATGCGGAGCTCGCAAAAGGCGCAGAACGGGCACGGGCGGTAGCGCAACCCGTCCTCCAGCGCGTCCGAGAAAAGATCGGTTTCTGATTTTTGGCATGTTCCTTGGTTTAGGGGATGAAAACATTCATCGCTTAAATCAACTCCCATGCAACATGCTCCTTTGGCCCTGTGCTTGGCGTTCATCTCAACCTTGGGTTGGGCGTCGAACAACAAAACCAAAAACGGCGACCTCACCGTCGCCACCACCATCGACCACGTCGTGGTCTACCAACAAGGCGCGCAGGTAGAGCGCATTGCCGAAGTCGAATTGGCCGCCGGCCTCTCCACCGTTGTGTTCGAAGACCTCAACACAGCCATTGATCCCGCCCAAATCCGATTGACCGGTAACGGTCCATTCCAAGTGCTCAGCATCACCCACCGGTACCAAACCGATACCTTGAGCGGCGCCTCGAGCGCTGAGCAGCGCAATGCCTTCCAGGTCCAGCGCAACGCTCTGCAGAAGCGCATCAACGAACTCAATACCCAGAACGTCATTTTCGACCGAGAGGAACAGCTGCTCCTCAATAACCAAGGCTTCACGGTCAAAGACAGCGGTGTGGACCTCGAGCGGCTCATCCGCGCGTCGGAGTTCTTCCGAGAGCGCTTCGAGGCGATTCAAACAGGCCGCCTCAACTTGGGCAAGGAAATCGCACAGATCCAGGAAGAGATGTACGCCATCGATCGGGACATGGGCGCCTTGCCCCCATTGACATTGGAGACCTCACTCGAAGTCATCGTCAACGTCGAAGCTTCCCGCGCGGCAGAAGGTAAATTGCTCCTGAGTTACTGGATGAACAATGCGGGCTGGAACCCTTCGTATAACGCTCGGGTTTCCGACATCACGGAGCCATTGAAGTTGGAATACCAGGCGATGGTATACCAAAACACAGGCGAGTCATGGGAAGACGTGGGCTTGAGTATCGCCACCGGCACTCCCAGCAAAAACCGCTCAAAGCCCCAACTCCAACCCTGGAGCCTCGACGGCGCGGCTGCGCAACAACTCGGGCAATCCACCGCCAATGCGTGGCTTAAAGCCAAGCCCTACAACCCCAACGTGAATCAAATCCGAGGCCAGCTGTACGATGCCAACGGCCAGCCCCTCATCGGTGCACAGGTTACGGTAGGCGGCAACCGAGCCGTCACCGACATCAACGGCTTCTACAGCATCGGCGTTCCGGCGGGCGTCAGCACAGTCCAATACCAGAGCATCGGCCGCCGCGTAGAAACCCTGAACGTGAGCGACCCCGTCATGAACGTTTCGCTCACCGATGTGGACGTGATGATGGATGCTGTGATGATCGCAGAAGAAGTCGCCGACGAGCGCGAGGCATTGTTCTCACCACGTGCCAAGCGCCGCAGCGAGTTCAATGCGAACGAATCCATGGATTTTGCGCCCGTCGCCGTCGAACACAACCCGACGCAAACGCGATTTGACGTTAGCGCACACTATGACATTCCAGCCGATGGTCAGCCCCACGCCGTTCGTGTCCTTGAGCACCAGCTGCCTGTGGATTATCTCTACCAATGCACGCCTAAGCTGGATCCCCAGGTCTACCTCACCGCGCTGTTTACCGACTGGGAAGAATTGGACCTCATCAACGGCCGCATGCACATTTACTTTGAAGACGATTACGTGGGCGAAAGCCAATTGCGGCTGGATTTCACGGAGGATACGTTGGCCATTTCATTGGGGCCCGATCCGTCCATCCAAGTGCGCCGCAAGCGAACGATGCGCGAGGACCGTTCCAGCCTCATCAGCGGCAAACGCGAATTCGTCCGTGAATACGTCTTCACGACCACCAATCGAAAAGAAGCGACCGTCCACATTCAAATCGACGACCAATTGCCCATCGCGAATAACGAAGAAATCGAAATCAACCGCCTCAAACTGGACGGCGCAGAGGTCGACAAAGCCACCGGCCGGGTTATCTGGGACCTGGAGGTCAAACCAGGCGATGAAGTCAAACGCACCTTCCGCTACGAGGTCAAATCCCCGAAGGAACTGTACGTCCGAATGAACTGACGTCAGTCCAGGATCGGCGCGCCGTATTTGGCCTGGTACTTCCGGTACAATTGCCGCTGACGGTTGTCCAGATCGATGCCTCGGCCCTGGATGAATGCCTCGGTGACATAATTGGTTCGCATGTCAAGGGCGTCACCTTCTGAAATAAAGAGGGTGGCGTCCTTTCCTGTTTCCAAGCTACCACAGAAAGCGTCCACACCCATGATTTTGGCGGCATTGAGGGTGATGCTCTGAACCGCCTGCTCGTAGGTCAGGCCGTATGCGTGGGCTGTCCCCGCGTAGAAGGGCAAATTCCGAACGCCCATGTGTTCCATTCCGCCGGCGTTTTGCAGGCAGAACAGGACTCCTTCATCCTCCAATTGTTTGGCCAATCGGAACGGCTGGTCTACGTCGTCGTCTGCAAAGCGAGGCAGGGAGTGCACGCGCTTGACCATCACGGATACGTTGTTGTCCCGCAGCAAATCTGCCACAGCCGGCGCGTCGTAGCCACCCACGATGACCAAGTGGGCTATGCCCATCTCGCGCTTGAAGTGCACCGCCTCTGTGATCTGCCGGACGTCGTTGGCGTGTACGTACAACCGCAGGCTGCCGTCAAACAATCCGCGCATGGCCTCTTGACGCAGGTCGCGCACTGCTGTAGAAGGGCGCTCACCGGCCTCGGCATAGGCCTTTGCTTCGGTGAAAAAGCGCTGGATTTCGTGGCGCTCTTGGTCGTAGGTTTTGCGCTTGCGGATGTCAATTTTCCCGTCCTGCCAGTGGCGGTGATGCGTCACCGGCCAATTGAGGTGAATGCCGTCGACGGTTTTCAATGCCGCATCTTCCCAATTCCAGCCGTCGAAATGCACAAAGGCACTCGAGCCGCTGATGACGCCTCCACGCGGCGTAATCTGGCCCATCAAAACGCCATTGGAACGGACCGTCGGCGTCACTTCGCTGTCGGTGTTGAAGGCGATGATGGAGCGAACGTGGGGCTTGAAGGTGCCGACCTCAGCGTCGTCACGCGTCGCGCGTACAGCACCGATCTCCTGCAACCCAAGCGTAGAGTTCGGCGCAATGAATCCGGGGTAGATGTGGCGGCCGTTCGCTTCAATAACGCGGTCGTACCGGGCTCGGTCAACTGTGCGGGCGAAGCCCACGTAGTCGATTTTACCGTCGCGGAATCCGATGGCGGCGTTTTCCAACGCGTCCCCCGTTCCGAGGTGGGCCGTACCACCCAAGATCAAAATGCTTTCCTTTTGTTCCGGAGCCGGTGTGGGCTGGGCAATGGCTGTCGCAGCCATGAACACGCCCAGTCCGAGGGTCAATAGTGCTTGGTACTTCATCGGTTCTCGTCGGTTAAGGTGTCGCAGTGGTAGTGGAAGTGCATGCGTTCAGACGGCGTGCGACCGCCACCTTTTGCTGCTGTTTTCATGGCCTGTACCAAGCGGGCGCGCTCTTCGCGCATCCACTCGCGTTTGGCTTGATCTTCCTCCAAATCGTAGTATTTGATGCCATCTACGTAGGTCTGTTCAGCGCGGGCATAAATGCTCAGGGGGTGGTCATCCCAAAGCACGAGGTCCGCGTCCTTGCCTACGGCGATGGAGCCCACACGGTGGTCAATGCGCAAGAGTTTGGCTGGGTTGAGGGTAACAAACTTGAGCGCCTCTTCTTCCGAAACCCCGCCGTACTTGACGGCCTTGGCGGCTTCTTGGTTGAGGCGGCGGGCCATCTCAGCGTCATCGGAGTTGAATGCCGTCACGATGCCCTGGCCATGAAGGACCGCACCGTTGTATGGGATGGCATCCTTGACTTCGTACTTGTACGCCCACCAATCGCTGAAACTCGATCCGCCCGCACCGTGCTCTGCCATCTTATCGGCAACCTTGTAGCCTTCCAGGATATGGGTGAAGGTATTGATGGTGAAGCCCATCGAATCCGCCACGTGCATGAGCATGTTGATCTCGTCTTGGCGGTAGCTGTGGCAGGTCACAAATCGCTCCTCGTTAAGGATCTGGGCGAGGGTTTCCAGCTCCAAGTCGCGACGAGGGGCAGCGGGCAAGGTGTTGTTGCGTTTGGCCTTGCGGCTGGCGGTGCGCATCGCCTGGCGGTGATCTTTCCACGCCTGATCGTATTCACGCGCACGGTAGAAATGATCGTAGTACACCTGTTCGACGCCCATGCGGGTTTGCGGGAACCGCGAGCGGTAGTCGTTGCCCCAATTGCTTTGCTTGACGTTTTCACCGAGCGCAAACTTGATGAACGGCGAAGCGTCCTCGAAAAGCAGTTCTTGGGGTGAAGCGCCCCAACGGAACTTGATGATGGCGCTTTGGCCGCCGATGGGATTGGCGGAGCCGTGCAGGATTTGCGCCGTGGTGACGCCGCCCGCGAGTTGGCGGTAGATGTTGACGTCCTCGCTGTTCACGCAGGTCTGGATGCTCACCTCCGCGCTGCTCGCTTGGGTGCCCTCGTTGATGCCACGCGTGGCAGCGATGTGGGTATGCTCGTCGATGATCCCAGGGGTCAGGTGCTTGCCGCGGGCGTTGATGCGTTGGTAGTCAGGGACGCTTGAGCCGAAAACAGCAACCTCATCCAATGCCTCGCCCACAGCCAAGATCTTACCGTTTTGGATGACCACATCGGCTTGTTCCAATTTGCCGGTTGCCTCGCATGTCCACACCGTAGCGTCTTCGAACCAAACGGTTTGTTGTGTAGGGCGCTCGAGGTTTCCATAAGCGACAAAGGGATACACCACTTCGCCACTGACCGAATCCGGTTGGGCCGCCCAACCGGACGGTTGTTCATCCGGCTCACTTTGACGGATGGCACTCCATTCCAACCACGTACCGTCAGCGCGTTGACCGCGGCCTTCCCAGATGCGGCTATCCATCCACACGTTGCCGGATAACCGCCACCACCCGTCCAAACCAAGGGTGTCCAACTGCAAGCCTAAGCTGACCATCCGACCGTCCGGATTGAAATCCACTTTGTAGTTGGTAGAATCAATGACCACTTTGGCCTTGGGCTTCGCCAATTCACCCGTGACTTCCAATGTAAATACTTGGTCAGCCAGCGCCAGGTTGTAGGTCCCACGAACATCCACCTCGTTTCGATCTACATACACGTGCTGATCGCCTTGCACCCAGTTTTCGAGCAATTGCGCCTCGGGGTGGAAAATCGGTCCATCGGTGATCAAGACATTGGCCTCCAACCCTTTTGCAATACGACCTACTTGGGTTTCCGCTCCGATCAACCGCGCAGGCACTTCCGTCAACGCCGCCAATGCCGCGGATTCAGGCAGTCCGTGCCGCATACTGGTCCACACCGCCTTTCGAATGCCTGCAGGACTGTCCAAACCGTCCGCGGTGATGGCAAACTCGATGCCCACCGCGTGAAGCCGCGCAGCATTCGTAGGCGCCAATTCCCAGTGCTTCAACTCGTCCAATCCCACCAGTCGACTGGTGTACGGATCGCTCACATCGTACGCTTGGGGATAATCCAAGCTCAACACTACCGGTGCGCCGATCGCCTTCAACTCATCCAGTCGCTGGTAGGCATTGTTTCCGGTGACCAAAATGAAGTCGTGGTCCACCGCGTCGGCCACGATGGAGGCACGCAGTCCGTCTTCCCATCCGCCGGCATCGAAAAACGAAGGCAAGGCCCGCGCCTCGTTGAACGCTTCGAGCGAGAGGTTGGTTTCCAAGCGCTCATTCAATCGGCTGGCGTCAGCGTACCAATCCGCGTCAAAAAACGTCTGCTTCAGCAAAGCCGTCGAGCCCATCAATGAACGGGGATAATCCTGCGAAGAAGTGCCCTTCCGGAAGCTGAAATGTGCCGATGCGTCCGGTTCGAGCAGGGCGCGTCGCGGGTCGTCAGACAGCGCCACCAAGGCCCCCGTTCCGCGGACAATCCCGTCTTGAACGTGGGACACCACCGCGCCGAAACCGCCTTTCAGGTACCCTTCGCGCGTAGATTCCGCAGCGGTTGGGTCGAATACGTCGGCTGCTCGGGTCTCCGGGCGGATGGCCTCGTTCCAACCGTACGCCCCTTTTTTGTCACTCAAATCTTGTGGGCCGCGGCTGCGTCCTTCACGCTGAGCTTCGGGCATGGCATACTCCGAATGCACGTCGACAAAGGCCGGGTACACGTGCAATCCCTGCAAGTCGTGTCGGATGACAGGGCCGTCTATCTGGACCGTTGCGCTCAGTCCCACCGATTCGATACGGCCCTGGTAAAAGACCACTGTCGCATCTTCCAAGGTTTCCGTCGCGCTCACGTGCACCGTTGCGTGTTCCAACGCCGTTCGTACCAATTGCTTGTTCACCACTCCATTGACCGGGAACGTCTCCTGGGCCGACCCACTGCTCCACGCGATAACTCCTGCGGTCAGGAGCATCCATTGAGCCGCACGGCTTTGCAAATATTTTCTCATCCTCTGAGGTTTCAGCATCGTTTAGAAACGGCAATTTACATGACGCCGTTTACCTTTGCACCATGCCAATTCCAACCAGCGTATATGCGGAAATGACCCCCAACCCGGAGGTCATGAAATTCGTTGCCGACCGGGCGTTAATCGCCGATCAGCACCAAGTAGAATTCCGTTCAAAAGCCGAGGCCGCCCTGTGCTCGCCTTTGGCAGAGGAACTTTTCAACTTTCCGTTCGTCGAAGGGATCTTCATCAGCGGTGCCTTCGTTTCGATCAAAAAAGACCAAAGCCTCGGTTGGGAAATGATCGTTCAGCAGTTGCGCGAATACATCCGCGAGTGGTTGATGGAGAACGAGACGGCCGTGGATACCGAAGCCTTTCTTAAGGTTCAAGACCAACTCGAACAACCCAATGACCCTGCGCCCGAGGCAGTCCCAACCCCCGGAGTCGAGTTCATCGCGGAAGAAGACATTGTTCCTTCCGAGCACGACGAGGAAATCAAGCGGTTGTTGGATGAGTTCGTGCGCCCCGCTGTAGAACAGGACGGCGGTGCCATTGACTTCAAGGCGTTCAAAGAAGGCAAGGTCTACGTTCACATGCGCGGCGCTTGCAGCGGATGCCCATCCAGCATGCAAACCCTCAAAGGCGGCATCGAGCAGCTCCTGACTTCGAAAATCGAAGCCATCACGGAAGTGGTTGCACTCGGGGTTTAACGCCCTGCCTTGATCGCTTGAATTTCGGCGCGCAAGGAATCCAATGTTCCCTGTATGCGCTCCATTCCTGAAAATGCTGGGGTGGGCCAATTAAACGCCAGGTATCCCCGCGCTCGCCAAACCTCTACCACGTCTGCCGGCTTAACGGAATACGGCGGATAATCCGGATTGTCCGAAATCATCCACAAATCTTGGTGCTCCGAATCGAGGCGGTTCTCGATGCGCTTGAACACCACTCCGTCGTTGCGCGTGACGACGATATAAGGGCGCATGCCTCCTGCCCGGTGCCAATCCTCCTCGTACGTGCTCAGAATGTAGCTACCGCTAGGAATGGGCAACATGCTCTCGCCTTCGATTTGGAACAGCCGGTGGGTCAAATTCGGCGTGACCTCCGGAAGGGGCAAGCCAAAGGTTGGCAAGCCTTGCACGTAGTCCGGATCGCCGTATCCGTCGAGGTAACCGGCCGCAGCCTTCACCGGCACGACAGCCACTCGCTCCTCATCATTGGCGGCATCAACAGGCACCGATAACACCCTCAATGATTGCCCTCGGGCACGCTGATCTTCCGATTCTTCGCCTTTCAACAATGCATCGACTGATACCCCAAAAAAGTCCGCAAAGGCCACAACATTCACAAGGCGCGGCTCGGCACGGCCTTCCTCATAGGCCCCCAGGGCTGCACGCTTCAATCCAATCCGTTCAGCGAGCTCCTGCTGGGTCAAGCCCTTTGCTTTTCGAAGGGATTTCAAGCGTTGGGCAAAATGAGGCAACGATTCTGGCATGCGATGAATTTGCTAACAAAAGTAGCAATGCCACGAGAAAGAGGAAAATCCTGAAGCGTGCAGTATCTTAACTCTCCCAAAGTATCGCTTGATGTACGTGCAAATCGCAAACCCACTTGCCTGGGCCTTCGGCCTGATCGTGTGCTTGTCCACGTGGAACACGGGCACGGCACAGCGGATATGCGGGCTTCCCCTGCCCGGTGAAACGTGCGGACACGTGGCGTGTGGATCCGGATTGGAAGGAATCCCCGTAGACGCCAACACCCACATCAGCACACCGGAATGGTATACCCCTGATGCACCGCGCGATGCCAACATCATCGTCAACTACAACGGTTTCCCCGACGAAGCCATCATGGCATTCAACTACGCCGTGGATATTTGGTCGGTCTTGCTGACCTCAGATGTCACCGTGCGCATCGATGCGTATTGGGACGATTTGGGATCGAGCGCATTGGCCCAAGCAGGTCCTTCCAACCTGCATCAGAATTTCGCCAATGCCCCCCTGAGCGACACCTATTATCCTGCTGCCCTGGCAAATGCATTGGCCGGAGTAGACCTCTCCGAACAATCAGATTTGGAGTGCACGTTCAACAGCACCGCGAACTGGTACATGGGAACCGATGGAGCCACGCCTGCGGGCACCTATGACTTTGTCACTGCCGCCCTGCACGAATTGGCGCACGGGCTCGGATTCATCGGAAGCGCGTACTACACCAGCGGATTTGGCTTCATTGGAACCGCCAATGTGCCCTACCCTTACGACCATTTCACCGAAACGCTCGATTCCACGGCCCTGCTCGATCTTCCCAACGGCTCCCAAACATTGGGGTCAGCCCTCACATCGGACCACATCTACTGGAACGGCGGCGGCGGCATGGACGGAGTCGGCGGCGGGCGACCGCGGTTGTATGCCCCGGCCACCTACCAAGTGGGCTCCAGCTACTCGCACCTGAATGAAACCACCTACGCCCCGGGTACGCCCAATAGCCTGATGACTCCCGGGCTCAACACGGCCGAGTCCAACCACAACCCCGGACCCGCCCTGCTCGGCATGTTTGAAGACATGGGGTGGATCATCGGTGGATGCCAAATCCTCGAGGTCGAAGTAGGCGAGCAGGGTTCGTGCAACCCCGATTCCGATACGTACACACAGACACTGGTGTTGACCTACCAAGCTCCGCCAACCACCGGGCTGATTCAGGTCAACGGGAGCCTCTTCTCGCTGGAGGCAAGCCCGAAAACCGTGATCCTGACCAACCTCCCCTCGAACGGGCAGCCGGTGGATTTGACCATTGGATTCACCGCAGCCCCGGATTGCAACGTGTTCATTACTGAAGCCTTCACCGCACCCACATCGTGCTACTGCCTCACCGATTTGAGTGAAAACGGACTTACAGAGGTGCAAGATCTGCTACTGCTATTAGCTGATTTCGGTTGCCTGGTGGGCTGCGCGGGCGATGTAAACGGCGACGGAGCGAGCAACGTAGAAGACGTGCTGGCCGTGCTTTCGGCTTTTGGAATCAGTTGCCCGTAAAATATTTTAGCATTCGATTGCGTTTATTTTTGGCTTTGCTCATTATTTTAGCAAACCCAAATGAACGGAACACCGCCCCCTTCTGCCCGTGCG
This sequence comes from uncultured Flavobacteriales bacterium, assembly GCA_938074325.1. Classification (GTDB taxonomy): domain Bacteria; phylum Bacteroidota; class Bacteroidia; order Flavobacteriales_D; family Sanyastnellaceae; genus UA16. The sequence continues at coordinate 29,202 of CALJFZ010000024.1, forward strand.
ATTTTGCACTTGGACCTCGATACTTTTTTTGTGTCGGTCGAAAGGCTCATGGATCGGCGGCTTGCCCACCAACCCATTCTCATCGGCGGAACCGGGGACCGGGGGGTCGTCGCAGCGTGCAGCTATGAGACGCGGGCGTTTGGCGTACACTCTGGCATGCCCATGCGGCAAGCGCGGCTAATGTGTCCCGAAGCATTGGTCATTCGCGGCAATTCCATGAACTACATGAAGCATTCGCGCGCGGTGACCGAAATCATCCAAGAAGCCGTGCCCGTGTGTGAGAAAACCTCCATCGACGAATTCTACGCCGACCTCAGCGGCATGGACCGGTTCTTTGGCTGTTGGCAATTCGCCCGGGAACTGCGCGATCGGGTCATCCGGGAAACCGGCCTCCCAATCTCATTTGGCATGAGCACCAGTAAGACCGTCAGCAAGGTGGCCACCGGCCAGGCCAAACCCTCCGGCACCCTCAAAATCGATCGTGGCACCGAGCGCCCCTTCCTCGCCCCCCTCTCCGTACGCAAAATCCCCATGGTCGGCACCCAGACCTACCAAACGCTGCGCAACCTCGGAGTCAAACGCATCCAGACCGTCCAGGAAATGCCCATCGAACTGATGGAGCAGGTCCTCGGCCAAAACGGCACCGCCATTTGGCGCAAAGCGCACGGCATCGACCCCAGCCCGGTCATCGCTTTCAACGAACGCAAGTCCATCTCCACCGAACGCACCTTCTCCAAGGACACCACCGACGTCGAAAAGCTGAAAGGCATCCTCATCGCCATGACCGAAAACCTCGCCTACCAGCTCCGGCGCGGGCGCAAGCTCACCGCCTGCGTCGCCGTCAAGGTGCGCTACGCCGATTTCGACACCCGTTCCCTTCAAGCGCGCATTCCCTATTCCTCATCCGATCACGTCCTCATTCCCAAGGTCAAGTCCCTCTTCGATCAGCTGTACAACCGCCGCGTGCAGGTCCGCCTCATCGGTGTGCGCTTCAGCCACCTGGTCGAAGGTGGGTTCCAAATGGACCTGTTCGACGACGTGGACGAACGCCTCGAACTCTACCGCGCCCTCGATCGCATTCGGTCTCAGTACGGCGACCGCAGCGTCGTCACCGCCGCCGGGATGGAGGCGCGCACCATCGGACGCTCCAACCCCTTCAATGGCGATGCGCCCTTGCTTCTTGCCAACCGTCATCAGTAAATTCATTGCATCATGTGTGGCCGCTACGTTACCGTCTCTACCGTTCAAACCATCGAAAGCCGCTTCCAGGTGCAGGCCGCACCCGACGTATCCGCACAGTGGCGCCCCAACGCCAACGTAAGCCACGGCGAGGCCGCGCCGGTCATCGCCAGCGACAGCCCGCGCACCCTGCAGATGCAGCAGTTTGGCTTCACCCCGCGGTGGGCTAAAAAGCAGTTCTACATGATCAACGCCCGCTCCGAGGGCGATCACAACAAAGAGGACCGGCCCGAGTACACCGGGGCCATGGGCATCCTCCAAAAGCCCATGTTCCGCCAATCCATCCGCGATCGGCGCTGCATCGTCATTGCCGATGCCTTCATCGAGGGGCCACGCCAGGAAAAACTCACCAAGCCCTACCTCGTGTACGCCCGGCACGGGCGCCGACCGTTCGGACTCGCGGGCATTTGGGACGAATGGGCCAACCCCGCCACGGGCGAGATCACCCGGTCGTTTGCCATCCTGACCACCGTCGCCAACGAACTCATGCAGGCCATCGGCCACCACCGCTCTCCCGTCGTGCTCAACGAGGAGCAAGAACAGGCGTGGGTCGACCTCTCCACACCGCTTTCGGACATCACCGGAATGCTGCGGCCCTGCCCAGCTGCAAAACTGAACGCCTACCCCATCTCCCCCGACATCCGCGACCCGCGCGCCAACGGTTCCGACCTGCTCCAACCCATCGGCGCCCGGGTTTACCCGGAACACAGCTTCGAAATCCATCAGGAACTGGAGATGTTCGGCCTGGGCGAATCCCGGGCGCGCAACCGCCAATCCTCCGCCCCGGGCGCACAAGGCTCCCTCTTTTAATTCCCGGCATCCGGTCTTTCCATGCACCTGCATTGCCACTCTTGGTTCAGCCTGCGCTATGGGCTGATGCAGCCCCGCGAGTTGTTGGCCGAAGCCCAAACCGCGGGGATCA
>CALJFZ010000025.1 GCA_938074325.1 uncultured Flavobacteriales bacterium
TGGGTCGGTTCATCGCTCCTCAACGACGACTTCGAGATGCTGTCGGCTGCAGATGGCCTCATCCCGAACGACGCACGCATCCGCCTCCGCGTAGCCAAGGCGTACGAGAAGTGGAGCCCCACGCAAATCGACGCCGAGGACAACTACGACGGCGCGGACAACTTCTGGAATCCGCTCTACACGTTCTCCACGAAGAACGTTGCGACGCTTACCCAGCAAGACACCGTGCTCACGAGCGTACTCGATGTCATCAACGTCGTGCCGAACCCGTACTACGCCTTCAGCCAGTACGAGACCAGCAAACTCGACAACCGCGTCAAGATTACCAACCTGCCGGAAGTGTGCACCGTAAGCATCTTCAACCTGCAGGGCAACTTGGTCCGTCAGTTCTCGAAAGCCGACCCACTCACCTCACTTGATTGGGATCTCAAGAACGAACGCAACGTGCCGATTGCCGGTGGCGTTTACATCATCCACGTCGATGTCCCTGGCATCGGTGAGAAAACCCTCAAGTGGTTCGGCATCATGCGCCCAACCGATTTGGACAATTTCTAATTTCAGCAAGGGAATGCTGAACAGCGGGCGGTGAACATTGTGTGCTCATCGCCCGTTTTTTTGGTGCGAAGCACATGAACTTCGTGTCACCTTAAGCTACCATCTATGCCTTCAGCATTGAAATCTGTACTGCGCGTTGTCGCAGGCCTTGCCATTTTGGGTGCAGGCCTCGGAATCATGAATGCGCTTATCTCCTTGAAGCCCGAACCGGCCGTTGCCAACCGTCCTGTGACGCCGCGTGCCGTCCGCACGGTGGTCGTCAATCCCGGTGATTGCACACCTGAAACGCCGGTGGAAGGACGGGTGGAGGCATTGTACCGCATGGACGTCATTTCAGAAACCACCGGGGACTTGCTGCTCGGTGGCAAAGAGTTCCGCGAGGGCGTTGAGTTTTCCGAGGGAGAGGAGATGCTGCAACTGGATGCGACGGAGGCAGAAAACGCCCTGATCGCCCAACGCAGTCAATTCTTGCAGTTGTTATCGACATCCCTGGCAGACTTACAAGCTGACTTTCCAGCGAATTGGGCAGCTTGGCAGGGATTTGTGGATGCCTTGGATGTGGCGTCTCGCTTGCCTCAGTTACCGGAATTCGCGAGCCAACGAGAGGAGTTGTTCGTGGCCAATCGGGGCATCTTGAGCCTCTTTCATTCCATTCGTTCAGCTGAGGACCGGTTGGACAAGTTCACCTTGACCGCGCCGTTTGACGGGGTGGTTACGGCTGCAACGGTTCGGCCGGGAGGACTGGTTCGGGCGGGCCAATTGGCCGGCGTGTTTGTTGGCCGCGACGCATTTGAGGTGAAGACCGCGGTGCACGCTCGGTACCTGACCACCATTGAGTTGGGCGACGCAGTGCAATTCTATGATGAAATGGGCCAAACGGTGGCCACCGGCACTGTTCGCCGGATCGCCGGCAACGTTGACGCAGCGACGCAATCGGCAAGCGTGTATTGCCGAATCCAACCCGCGGACGGAAAATCAGCCCTCCTTCGGGACGGGCGATTCCTTTCCGGGGTCATTTCGAGCGATGCGGTCGGTGACGGCGTGACGGTTCCTTTGGCGTGGCTGATGGATGACAATTCGATCTACGCTGTGGCCGAAGAGAAGCTCAAGCGGCTCCCGGCTGAAGTCGTTTTTGAATCGCGTTCAGAAGCCATAGTGTTGGGGCTGGACTCTGGGACCGTGCTGCTGAGCGAAGCCTTGGCGACTGCGTTTGATGGCATGCCCGTCCAAACCTCTGCAGAGTGATGAGCGGATTGATTCGGTACTTCGTCAAGTACAACTTGACCGGCGATCTGCTGATGATTGCCATATTGGCTGCGGGCTTTGTCGGGTTGAATAACCTGCGCTCCAGCTTTTTCCCAGAAGTTGATTCGAAAACCATCCAAGTTCAGGTGGTATACCCGGGTGCGTCGCCCGAGGAAATCGAGGAAGGCATTGTGGCCAAAATCGAGGAGAACCTCAAGGGCATTTCCGGATTGGATCAGGTCAAATCCGTCTGCAACGAAAATGCCGGCAGCATCACCATTGAAACCGTCTCGGCCGATGTGACGGACGAAGTGCTTCAGAACGTGAAGAATGCGGTGGACCGCATCGCCAGCTTCCCCGTGGGCATGGAGCCGCCCATTGTATTTAAGCAGGACGCCATCAGCGTCGCATTCTCATTCGCCCTCATTGGGGTGGATGATTTGAAATTACTCAAGGAGGAGGCCCGGCGCATCGAACTGGAATTGCGGGCGGTGGAGGGCATTTCCCAAGTGCAGCTGAGCGGTTTCCCGGACGAGGAAATCGAGGTGCGCCTGCGCCAAAGCGACTTGAATGAATTGAACCTGACGGTCGCCGAAGTGGCCAACGCCGTTCGCAACGCGAACCTCGAAGCCACCGGCGGTCGACTGAAGACACCGACGGAAGAAGTGATCATCCGGGGGCGGTTTCGTGCCTACGAGGCGGGCGAGTTGGAGGACATCATCTTGCGTGCCGACGATTCAGGGCGCGTGGTCCGCTTGGGCGATGTGGCTGAGATTCAACAGCAATGGTCGGAGAACGACCCGTCGCGGAATTGGTTCAACGGCCAGCCCGCGGCCGTGGTTACCGTCAACAACCTCACGACCGAGTCCATCTTGGACATCACAGAGTATGTGCGGAAGTACATCGCTGCATACAATGAACGCGGGGGCAACATGCGGATAGAGGTCATCCGCGACGCGAGCACGGTGCTCAACCAACGGATCGATTTGCTGGTGAACAACGGCGTCATCGGATTCCTGTTGGTGGTACTGTTTTTAGCCTTGTTCCTCAACATCCGTTTGGCGTTCTGGGTGGCATTGGCCATTCCGGTTTCTTTCATGGGCATGTTCTTGCTGGCCGGCTATATGGGCGTTACCATCAATGTCATCTCGCTGTTCGGCATGATCCTCGTGATCGGAATCTTGGTGGACGATGGCATTGTTATAGCCGAAAACATCTATCAGCATTATGAACGGGGCGCATCGCGGATGGAAGCGACCATCAATGGCACCCTGGAAGTATTGCCCGCCGTTTTTGCCGCCATCGTCACGACGGTCGTTGCCTTTTCCTCGTTCTATTTTATCGAAGGTCAATTGGGGGACTTCTTCCGGAACATGGCGACGGTCATCATTTTGACATTGGTGTTCTCGCTGGTTGAAGGTGCTTTGATCTTGCCAGCGCACATCGGCCACTCCAAGGCCCTGCGCCGCGATTTCCAGCCCAATCCCGTGGAGCGGTTTATGAAGAATTTGATGAACGGCATGCGGGACCGTTTTTATGCGCCGATCCTCCGGTTCAGCCTGAAGCAACCGTGGATCATGTTTTGCATCATCGTCGCGGTGTTCTTGGTGACGGTGCCCGGGTTGATTGGCAGCGGTCAGGTGAAGACTACGTTCTTCCCCTTCATCGAGGGCGATAACCTGACGATCAACTTGACCATGCAATCCGGCACCCGCGATCAAATCACGAAGTCGGAGTTGGACCGAATCGAGCAAATTATTTGGGACGTAAACGAAGAGCTGTCGGCTCAACGCGACGATTCGTTGCAGATGATCGTTGCGGTGGACAAACGCCTCGGCCCGGCCATGCACACAGGCAATTTGAACGTGCAGTTGCTCGACGGCGAGCGCCGCAACATGCGTTCAACGGACATATCGGCCATGGTGCGCGAGCGCGTGGGTACGGTGTTCGGTGCCGAAAACCTGAGTTTTGCCGCGTTCTCTCCCTTTGGCCGGCCGGTATCGGTATCCCTGCTGGGCAACGACCTCGAGGCCCTGGAACAGGCGACTGCGGAACTGAAGGCGGCCATGATGAACAACCCCGACCTCAAGGACGTTACCGACAACAACCAAAAAGGCATGCAGGAGGTGGAAATCGAGTTGAAGCCCCGCGCTTACCAACTCGGCTTCACGCGCGCCGCCATCATGAACCAGATTCGCCAGAGCTTTTTCGGTGCGGAGGCCCAGCGCTTGCAGAAGGGCCGGGACGAAGTGCGTGTATGGGTGCGGCTGGACGAACGTGACCGCCAATCGGTGGGCGACCTCGAGTCGTTCCGCGTGGTGTCGCCTTCGGGTGGGAAGGTGCCATTGGCCGAAGTGGCTTCTGTGAAGTTGGGACGGGGCATTACGGCCATCAACCGGTTGTATGGCCAGCGCGAAGTGCAGGTCTCAGCCGATCTCGCAGGTCCCCAGGTCAGCGCCACGGATGCCAACGCCGCAATCCAAACCGACGTTTTGCCGCCTATTCTCGCGCGCTATCCGACGGTCACACCGAGTTTTGAAGGCCAAAATCGACAGGTAGCCAAATCGCAGCAGAGCATCGGAGGGGTGATGCCCTTGATTTTCGCCCTGATGCTGTTCATCATCATCCTCTCGTTCCGATCGCCGTTGCAAGGCTTGGCGGTTTTTGCGTTGATCCCATTTGGATTTGTAGGGGTGAGCATCGGGCACTGGCTGCTCGACGCGCAGATCAGCTTGTTCTCCATCTTGGGCATGATTGCCCTGATTGGAATTTTGGTCAATGACGCGCTTGTTTTCGTGGCCGCTTACAATGTGAATTTGAAGAACGGACAAGACGTCAAGACCGCCATTTGGGAGGCGGGCATGAGTCGTTTCCGCCCCATCATTTTGACCTCGGTGACCACGGTGGCCGGATTGGCGCCATTGATGCTCAACAAGAGTTTCCAGGCGCAATTCCTCATTCCGATGGCCATCGCAGTGGCCTTCGGACTGCTGTTTGTCACGGTCATCATTCTGGTGTTGTTGCCAATTTACTTGCAGTGGATCAATCCGTTGCATCGAAGTTGGGTGTGGATTAAGAAGGGCCAATGGCCGGGCGTCGAAGCTGCGGAACCCGCTAACCGTGAAGAACAATCCTTTGAAGAATGAAACAGCATTGCACACTCTTTAGCACCCTCTGGTTGCTCGCCGTTTCAGCTTCGGGTTTGGCGCAATCCAGCCTGACGCGTGAAGACGCTGTGGCGATGGCATTGGAGCAGAACCTCGGCGTGCAGATTGCCCGCTTGGGCGTGGCACAAGCCGAAGTAAACAACGCGTGGGGAGCCGCAGGGGCGTTGCCGCAAATTGGCCTTAATACCAACCTCTCGGGCGCCGTCAGCGATCAATCCGAAAACCCGACGTCGTTTATTCAAGAACGCCTCGAAAGCCAATCGATCAACCTCGGCGCACAACTCAACTGGGTTCTGTTTGATGGGCTGGGCATGTTCGCGAACAAGCGCGCCTTGGAGACCTTGGTGGAGCAAGCCGACGGTCAAGCGCGTCTGGTGATCGAACAAACCGTAGCGGCGACTTTGCAAGCGTACGATGGGGTGCTGGTTCAACAGGAGGTCTTGGCCACGCTGGACGCTGTAGTAGAGGCAGGGGAGGACCGCCTGGCTTGGATGGAACAACGTGTCGCTTTCGGAGCGGCTGCGGAATTCGATCGCCTGCAAATCGAAAGTGGACTGCTCTCCGATCGACTCAGCCGCATGCAGCAGGCTCTGGCTGTCGATGTGGCATTTCGGGCACTGAACCAACTCATGGGGCAACCGCTCAATGCGGCTTGGACGTTGGAACCGCTGGAGCAACCCGCGGCAAGGGATTTCAATGCGATGGAAGCACGCGTGTTGGCAGACGGAACGGCCATGGAAAATGCCCGCATCGCAGAAGCCTTGGCACAAACGGGTTTGCAACAAGCGCAGTCCCGTATGAGTCCCACGGTCGCCTTGTCGGCCTCCCAGGGTGATCAGCGCAGTCAGTTCGCAGCTGGGGAACTGGAGGGCGATGGCCGCACCAAAAACCTATCCGCCGCACTGGTCCTCAATTTCAACCTGTTCAACGGCGGTGCGACCCGGCGGAGCATCGAACAGGCTAAACTGCAAATCATCGCTGCCGAACAGGCTCTGGCGAATCAAGAGCAAGAAGTTCGGCGCATCTTTCAGGATACGCGTGACCGTTGGCAAGTGGCGGCGGACTCTTACACCTTAGCCGTTCAGTTGAAAGAGAATGCTGTCCTTCGGGCGGGTATCGCGGAGGAGCGCTTCAAAAACGGCGCGATGAACTCGCTGGATTTCCGCGACGTGGAGGTGCAGCGGTTGCGGGCGGAGCAAGCCGAATTGCAGGCGCTGCAAGCGTGGTTGGCTGCGGATGTAGAACTGGACCGCCTCGCTGGCAATTGGGTCCAAAACGCCAACACAACCGATTGATCCCATGAAAAAAGTCCTGCTCATCGCGTATTACTGGCCGCCCGCGGGCGGCATAGCAGTGCGCAGGTGGTTGGGGCTGGCCAACGCTTGGGCGGAGGACGGTGTTGAAGTGCATGTGTTGACCATCGACCCGGAATGTGCGGAGTATCTGCAATCCGATGCTTCGTTGTTATCCGAAGTGAATGGTAATATCTGGGTCCACCACGTGAGGGCATTCAATCCTTTCGTTTGGGTCAAGCGATTGTTCCCCAAATCCATTCCGGGGGCGGCCTTTTCAGAAGACAAATCGAGCGGCTTCAAGGGAAGATTGCTTACGGTGGTTCGAAGTCATCTTTTCATCCCGGACCCGCGCCGTACGTGGGTGCGCAAGGCCATTCGGTATGGAGGTGAACTCATTCGGTCGCATTCCATTACCACGGTGGTGACTACGAGCCCGCCGCCAAGCGTGCATTTGATCGGTCAAGGCATCAAGGCGTTGCACCCTGAAGTGCAATGGTTGGCCGATTTCCGTGACCCTTGGACGGATATTTTCTACTACGATCGGTTGGGCCACAGCCCCGTCTCGCGTGCCATTGATCGCGCCATGGAGCGGAAGGTGTTGGAACGGGCAGATTTGGTTTCCACGGTGAGTTGGGGTTTCCGAGACCTGTTATCCGAAAAACTCAGCGTGGTGCACCAAGGCAAGTTCCACGTGCTGACCAACGGCATGGATTTCGAGCCGGCAGAACGCCAAGTGGCCCCTTCAGCCGAAGGGTTGATTCGTATCGTTTACACCGGGACCTTGGCGCCGAGTTATTCAGTGGAACCGGTGTTGGATGCGCTAACCGCCATCAGTCAACTGCCAAATCAAAAGGACGTCGTGCTGGATTTTTATGGTGCGATTTCGGGCGAATACCAGCAGGCATTGCAGTCGGCCTATCCGTTCATTCAATTCCATGGCTTTGTCGAGCAAAAGGTGGTGAGAGAAGCCCAACAGCAAGCGGATGTACTCTTCTTACTGGGCCCCGATGTGACGAAAAGCACCGGGCACATCCCCGGGAAGTTATTTGAGTACCTAGGTGCCATGCGGCCCATTGCCTTTCTCGGTCACCCCTCCGACGACGTCACGCGCATTTTGGAAGAAACGGGTGCGGGCGTGTGCCTGCCGAGAACGGACAACGCAGCCATTCTCTCCAACTTGGAGAAGCTGATAACGGGTTCGGACGCTGCACAAGCCCCTACTGGAATTGACCCGGAAGCGCTTGCCCCTTACTTGCGCAGAAACCAGGCAAATCGCCTGTTGGAAATTTTGGGTTAACCCTCCTGCGGAGTGACGACATCGTGCCCGCCGTCTCGGAGGTATTTGGTCTGTTCGAACAACGCCAAATCTGCGGCCACCATCTCCGCACACAATTGCTCCAAGGTGTGGGTTGGCTCCCATCCCAAAACGCGCTTCGCCTTGGAGGCGTCGCCCACCAGCAAATCCACCTCCGCTGGTCGGAAGTACCGTGGATCGACGCGGACAAGCGTTTCGCCCGTCTTCGTGCAAATGCCCACTTCATCGACCCCAGTGCCCTTCCAGTCCAACGTGCGTCCGACCTCGGCAAACGACATGTTCACAAAGTCGCGGATGGCGACGGTCCGTCCAGTGGCCAGCACGTAATCATCTGGTTCGTCCTGCTGCAACATGCGCCACATGCCTTCGACATAATCTTTGGCGTGGCCCCAGTCCCGCTTGGCATCGAGGTTGCCGAGGTAGAGGCAGTCGGTCAAGCCCAACTGAATTTGCGCCACGGCACGGGTAATCTTCCGCGTGACGAAGGTCTCGCCGCGTAAGGGACTTTCGTGGTTGAACAGGATGCCGTTGGAGGCGTGCATCCCATAAGATTCCCGGTAGTTTTTGACAATCCAGAATCCGTACAGCTTAGCGACGCCGTAGGGACTTCGCGGATAGAAGGGCGTGGTTTCGCTTTGGGGCGTTTCCTGCACCAATCCGTACAATTCAGAGGTGGAGGCCTGGTAGAAGCGGCAGGTCTTCTCGATGCCGCAGATGCGCATGGCCTCGAGGATGCGGAGGGTGCCGATGCCGTCGGCGTTGGCCGTGTATTCCGGCGTATCGAAGCTGACCTTCACGTGGCTCATGGCTGCGAGGTTGTAGATCTCATCGGGCTTCACTTCCTGAATGATGCGGATGAGGTTGGTGCTGTCGGTCAGGTCACCGTAATGCAGCTTGAGGCGAATGTCTCGGTCGTGTGGGTCTTGGTACAGGTGGTCGATGCGATCGGTATTGAGGAGGGAGGCTCGGCGTTTTACCCCGTGCACTTCATAGCCCTTCTCTAACAATAACTCGGTCAAATACGCGCCGTCTTGCCCCGTAATTCCCGTTACCAATGCTCGTTTCATGCTGCTTCAGACGTTTTTCGAAAAATACAAATTAAACCACTGCTCAGGCCAAATCGATTTCCTGGTTCTCCACCAGTTTCTTGTACGCACCACCGGCAGTGATTAGTGTATCGTGGGTTCCCATTTCCAAGATAGACCCCCCTGAAAGCACCGCGATTTGGTCGGCATTCTTAATGGTGCTGAGGCGGTGAGCGATGATCAGGCTACTGCGGTCTTTCATCAGTGCGTCTAGCGCCAACTGTACTTCCTTTTCACTGCTGGCATCGAGTGCACTGGTCGCTTCGTCTAAGATCAGGATGTCCGGGTCGCGCAAGATGGCCCGGGCAATGGCGATGCGCTGCCGCTGGCCACCGGAGAGTTGGACGCCGCGTTCCCCGACGACGGTATCAAAACCATCGGGGAAGGATTCGATGAAGCCGAGCGCATTCGCTTGTTCAGCAGCTGAGCGTATGGCCGCTTCGGATGCGTCAGTCTTGCCGTACGCAATGTTGCTTCGGATGTCTCCGCCGAAGAGAATGACCTCTTGTGGAACGAATGCGATGCGCTTGCGGAAGCCTGTCAGGTCGTAGGAGCTCAAAGGCTGGCCGTCCACCCGAATTTCACCGCTGACCGGGTCGTGGAATCGCTGCAAGAGGGAGGCAATGGTGGATTTACCAGCACCTGAAGGACCGACCAATGCGACCCGTTTACCGGGGTCTATGCGCAAGTTGACGCCGGCCAATACGTTGACATCCGATCGGTTGGCATAATGAAAGTGTACATTATCAAATTCCACCTCGCCCCGAAGCTGGAGCGGTACGATGGGTTGGTCGATCTGCGTGACCACATCCTCGCCGGCCTCGTCCATCAATTCCATCAAGCTTTCGATGGCGCCCAGCCCACGCTGCAACGCTGAAAACTGAGCGGCGATGCCTCCGATGGATCCCGCAACCAATCCCGTCATGAGTAGGAAGGTGAAAAAGTGCTCACTCGCCAATCCACCTTCCATCATCAATTCAGCACCCTTGAAGATGACCAGGGTGATCGCTCCGAAGATGAAAAGGATGATGAAGGAGGCGAAGGCGCCGCGCCAAATCGCGCCCCGCATCGCGAGGGAACGGATGTCCTTGATGCTGTTCAAGTAGCGCACCACTTCCCACGCTTCGTTGGCAAAACTCTTGACGCTGATGATACCGGTGAGGGTTTCCTGGACGATGGTGTTGGACTCAGCCACTTGGTCCTGCGTGCGCTTGGAGAGTTTTCGAATGAACCGGCCAAACAAAATGGCCGCTATGATCATCACAGGCAACGTGGCCAGCATCAGCAAGGTCAGCGTTACAGAGAAGTAGAGCAAGGCGAGGATGCCGCCTACGATGATGATGAGCTGCCGAAGCAACTCCGCCAACGTCGTGGTAAATACGTCCTGAATGGATGTGATGTCCGCAGAGACGCGGCTATTCAAATCGCCCACGCGCCGTGTGTCGAAGAATTTCATGGGCATGCTCACAATGGCTTCGAACGCATCGTTGCGCATGGCGAGCATCATGTCTTCGGTCATTTTTGCAAACAGCACAACGCGACCGAAACTCAAAGCGGCTTGGACAGTGAGGACGATGAGGATGAGCCAACCGACCTCGGTTAGGTTGTGCATATCGATTTGGAGCATGGCCATGGGGGATTCCACTCCCGCCTCTTCGCCGCTTGACGCGCCCACTCCGCCCAGTTGCCCCCAGAGCCGCGTGACCAGCAAAGTCAACACACCGCTCAGGCTGATGATCAGAACGCCCAACGTGTACCCCCAAGCGTGCGGCCGCAGGTAATGTCCCATTTTGCGCACAGCCCCCCAATTCTTCCAGTTGAACTTCCTGGCTTCTTCTTCTGATCGTTGCATTGGGGCTAAATTACGCGGGTTTTCCGGTGAATTTTGAGGGAAACCACATCTTTCCGGTCAGAAGGTTTGGACACACAAAATCTGTGTGTATCTTTGCCGTCCCGATTTCGGGAGGAAGAATTGGTTCTTCCAACAACTTGATACGCCATGAAAAGGACATTTCAACCCTCAGTACGCAAGCGTCGAAACAAGCACGGTTTCCGCAAGCGCATGTCTTCTGCCAACGGACGCAACGTCTTGAGCTCACGTCGAGCGAAAGGCCGTAAGAAGTTGTCTGTGAGCTCTGAGCGCCGCCACAAGGGCATCGAGCGATAAGATGAATCATACCACTCCGATCTTCGGAGTCGACATAGAAAAAGGAGCCTCACGGCTCCTTTTTTCGTGCCCAGAAACGGGGGAAGCAGACTCAGTGCGCCGGCCCAAAAGCCAGCCAGGCGATACCCAATCCGTCGGGGTGTGTCAACTTTCTGAGGCGATACTGTCCAGTCTTGCCACGGACGGTGCCTGTGATTCCAGCAGTTTGCGCTGCAGATTGCCCAGGCCAGCCAAGGCGCAAATCCTCGCGAAAGTCCAGTGCAGGACCGTGGGCTTTGAACATGCATTCTTTGACTGCCCAGGCCATCGCGAGGGAGGCCACATCGTCGGCAATGGCCGCTTGCTCATCTGGGTGTAAAAACCGCGCAGCGATGCGCCGCAATTGCTCCCGTTCGGTTTCAATGTCGATGCCGATGGGCGCATCAGCCAAGGCCACAGTTGCCCAGCATCCCTCCGCACCGCTGTGATGGGCAATGCTCAGGTGCGGTTGGGAGTGGCCTTGGACCAGGGGCTTGCCGTTCGAGTCGTGAACAATTTGTACATCCGCCAGCCCCAGCGCAGTGAGGCATTGGTCGATGCACCAGTGTTCCAGCTGGCGCCGAGGTGGGAACTGTGTCAGGTTGCGCTCCGGGAAGCGGCTTTGGCCCTTGGCCCATTCGATTAGCTCCGCTTCTGGCTGATCACCGAATCCAGCGGCCACGTGAGGCGCCAAACTTTTGAAAATCACTGTGAAATGGGCCATTGACGTGCGGTCGAGGGGTGTGGGGGTAAATCGGTTTGTGCTAATTTTGCACTCGAAATATTAAGTGCATGAGTACAGTAATGACTACAGAATACTTGCCCTACAAAGTAAAGGACATCAGCCTTGCAGAATGGGGAAGGAAGGAAATTCGATTGGCCGAGGCGGAGATGCCCGGTTTGATGGCCTTGCGCGCCAAGTACGGTGAGTCCAAGCCTTTGGCGGGCGCCCGCATTGCAGGTTGCCTTCACATGACCATCCAAACGGCAGTACTCATTGAGACCCTGGTAGAATTGGGTGCGGATGTGACTTGGTCCTCGTGCAACATTTTCTCCACCCAGGACCACGCCGCTGCAGCCATCGCTGCTGCAGGGATTCCGGTTTACGCGTGGAAGGGCATGAACGAAGAGGAGTTTGACTGGTGCATTCGCCAGACGCTGTTTTTCGGACAAGACCGTCAGCCGCTGAATTTGATTTTGGACGACGGCGGGGATTTGACCAACATGGTATTGGATGAGTTCCCTCAGTTGGCGGACGGCATCAAGGGCTTGAGCGAAGAAACCACCACAGGTGTACTCCGTTTGTACGACCGCATGAAGGCAGGCACGTTGCCCATGCCGGCAATCAACGTCAACGACAGCGTGACCAAGTCGAAATTCGACAACAAATACGGATGCCGCGAGTCGGCGGTGGATGCCATCCGCCGGGCGACCGACGTGATGATGGCCGGTAAGGTGGCTGTTGTGGCCGGATACGGTGACGTAGGCAAGGGCTCAGCAGAGTCATTGCGCAGCGCTGGCTGCCGCGTGATTGTGACAGAGATTGATCCGATTTGTGCGCTGCAGGCCGCGATGGACGGATACGAGGTGAAGCGAATGGCGGACGCGGTTGTTGAATCGGACATCATCTGCACAGCGACCGGTAACAAAGACATCATCCGCGGAGAGCACTTCGAAGCGATGAAGGACAAGGCCATCGTGTGCAACATTGGTCACTTCGACAACGAGATCGATGTGGCTTGGTTGAACGCCAACCACGGCGATACCAAGGACACCATCAAGCCACAAGTTGATCTCTACAATGTGAATGGCAACGACATCATTTTGTTGGCAGAAGGCCGCTTGGTGAATTTGGGATGCGCCACGGGTCACCCAAGTTTCGTCATGTCGAACTCATTTACGAATCAGGTCCTGGCGCAGTTGGAATTGTGGAAGAATGCAGACGATTACAAAAACGAGGTTGTGACCTTGCCCAAGCACCTCGACGAGGAGGTTGCGCGTTTGCACCTCGCGAAAATCAATGTCGAGTTGGAGACGCTCACCCAGGAGCAAGCGGATTACATCGGTGTGCCGGTGAATGGTCCGTTCAAGTCTGACTTGTACCGCTACTGATCCTTCATGGATTGGTTCCAGAAATTGCGTGAATTCGTCCGGTCTCAGCCGGACGTTTTCCGTTTTCTGGTGTTGGGTTTTGGAGGCTACATCGTGTGGCACCTCGCCTACGAAACCTATTTGAAACCCGCTACGCTGCTCGACGAGTACATCACGGAGAATTTGATCGAAGTGACGGAATGGTTCGTCGATGCAATGGGGTATGAACCGTTGGCCTATTTCCAAGAAACCGACGGAGCGTTTCGGCATCGGGTCGGGATCAGGGGGGCACAAGGCGTGTTTGTGGGACCGTCTTGCGATGGCGTGGTGTTGTTCGCATTGTTTGCGATTTTCATCTTGTCCTTTCCGGGCCGATGGGTGCGGAAATTGTGGTACATCCCGGTGGGCATAGGCGCGATCCATGCCGCCAACATCATCCGGATCATTAGCCTGCTGATGATCCAGTTGTACTTGGGCGAAGAAGCGCTTAAATTCAACCACGACTACACCTTTACCGTGTTTGTATACAGCATCATATTTGCCCTTTGGTACGGGTATGCAGCCGGAGCAGGGTTTGGATTGAAACGTCCCCCAACAGCCTCTGCATGACCGATTCCGCCATTCAACCCATCTTGCCGCGTAGCCGACCTCTTTGGGCATTGGTGCTGATGGGCATGCTGGTGTTTGGATTCTACCAGGAACGAGCGAAGATCCAGCTGAACCATTACATCCAAGTCCTCGAGGCCAACCCCGGAGTTGCCGAAATGTCGCCTGAACTTCGGGAGAAGTGGTGGGATGTCAATCCCCAACCCAAGCGCGTTCATTACTACATTATGGAAGGCACTTGGAATGGCTTTCATCGCTACTCCCTTCGGGACTTGGGCCGAATGAAATGGGCCTTGAGCATCGGCATCCTGCTTGTATTTTTCGGATTGGATGCGCTGTTTTTGAGGACCACGGGTCATTTCGACCGGTGGCCTTGGTTGATCGTGATGTACGCCATTGCGGGGACCATCATGGCGTGTTTTCTGCTCCTGGTCCGTGGAAAGGCAGGGTACAGTGTAGCCCATGAATTTTTGGCCTTTCTGCAGTCGCCGTTGCCCTCGCTGTTGATTGTGCTAGTTCCTTCGCTGTTTGAGCGGATGCGTGCCCAGCACCCTACGGGTTGAATACGCTCAACACGGGATCATTCCATTGTGTCGCGTATCGGTGAAGGGGGTAAACGGCGTCACCAGAAACGACCGAACCGTCCAAGATCAGCCATTCGGAATTGCTGCACGGGTCGGTGATTAGGAGTCCATCTTCGGCCACCTCGACTTGGCAATTGGCAGGAATGTCAAACGTTGAATGGCGGTCCAACGCCACAAATTGGTCGAGCGTGTAACGGTACAAGATGATTCCCCGTGATCCTCCGCTTACCACTACGTGTCCACTCGGCACGGACAAGTCCATGTAGGCGGGCAGGTTGACATTCACCGAAAAGTCCACCGGCACGTAAGGAATGAACTGCTGCGGATCGTTGCAGCGTGCTTGCATCAGAACCAACGCACCCACGGCGATGGCCGCTGCCCAAAACGGTCGTCCCTTGCTCATGCGGGCGTGGATTTTCGGAGCCCAAGGGGATCTTTGGGCTTGCCGGCCTGGAAATCCTTCAGGTAGGCAGGAGTGAAATAGGCTACGTCCTCAAAGCGCTCCTCCGCATAAGCCATCCCGGCAGGGATGCGAGCGTCAGCGGCGGTGGGGAAGGCCTGTACAAAGCGCCATTCAACGCCCATATCGGCTGTGAGTCTCTCGGTTTTGTGCGCCGCATCGCCAACGACGATCGCGTGTGCTCCTGCTGCAGGAAACAAGTCTTCAGCTGAGGCTGCGGTGTCAATGACCAACGCTCGGGTGTCGTCGATGGCTTCGAATTGCGTTCCGTTCCATTGGAACGTTTGCGTGTAGACTTCGTCTCGCCGTGCGTCCATGACCGCTATCACCTGGGCTCCTGGGTTCAGCGCCTCTGATTCTGCAAGACGGTAGGCTTGAATTTCCAGGCTGTTGATGGCGATGAGGGGAATGCGGTGCGCATGGCAGATGCCCTTGGCCGTCGACGTGCCAATGCGCAGTCCTGTGTAGCTTCCGGGACCCGCACACACAGCGACAGCATCCAAGCTCTTGGGCGTCCATCCAAGGGCGCTCATGCCTGCATCGATCATGGGCAGAAGGCTGGACGCGTGGACGTGTTTTTCTTCAGCGCGTTGCTCAGCGTGAACACATTGACCCGAGTCGAACAAGGCGACAGAGCAGGAGAGGGTCGAAGTTTCGATGGCGAGGATGCGGTCGGCCATTATGCGTCAACGTCTGTTTTGGAGTCCTTGATTTCGACCGAGTCCCCGTCTTTCAGGGTGCGGGAAACGCTTTGGTACGGTCCGGTGATGACGCGCATCGTGGTGTCCAATCCCGACTGAATTTCAATGTTTCGGTTGTCTTGAATCCCGGTTTCTACGGCCTGCCATTGGACGGTTTCGTCCTCGGTCAAAATGAAAACTCCCAATTCACTGTCATCGCCGTCTCCTCCATCACGTTCCCGAGTCGTAACGGCTTGGATGGGAACAGAAACGGCCGCATTGGCTCGACGGGTGAGCACATCTACCTTGGCGCTCATCCCAGGTCGAAACGGTGAAGCGGCCCCGTCCATGCCTTCGAGCATCCCGGCGTAGCTTTCCGGTTTCAGCCGCACTTTCACGGAGAAGTTGGTCACTTGGTCCATGGCGAAGCCGTTCAATCCGGCATTCAGCGCGGTGTTGCCGATTTCGGTCACCGTTCCGGAGAAGGTATGATCCAAATAGGCATCCACCTCCACCTCGGCTTCGTCGTTCATGCCGACCCGCACAATATCGCTTTCATTGACTTCCACGTCCACTTCCATGATGCTCAAGTCGGACACCTTCATCACCACTTCACCGGCGGTAAATCCGTTTCCTTGGACGCTTTCGCCTACCTCTTTCACAAGGGCGGTGACGGTTCCGGACTGTGGCGCGACCAAGGTGGTGCGGCTGAGGTTATCGCGGGCCTCCTGCACCGACGCCTCTGCACTGGAGATGGCAAATTCCGCGCTGCGAATGGATTCTGCGGCGGCGGTCAATGTGGCTTCAGCACTGATGAAGTTCGCCTCCGCTGCATCGTAGTCGGCTTGGGAGAGGACTTTGTCGCGGAACAGCTGTTGGGTCCGCTGCCAGCTTTTTTCGGCCGCGAAGAATTGCGCATTGGCTTGGGCGTGCTGAGCTTTCGCCGATGCGAGATTGGATCGGGCGCTGTTGGCGGCGGCCTGAGCTCGGTTCAATGCGGCTTCGTACAAATCGGGGTTGATCTGCACGAGGAGGTCTCCCTTCTCCACCCGGTCGCCTTCTTTGACTGGGAGTTCGAGAATTTGTCCGCTTACTTCCGCGGTGATGTTGACCTCAATTTCAGGCTGAATTTTTCCCGAAGCGGACACACGCTCAATGATGTCGCGGACAGCGACTTGCTCGGTGTCGACTTGCTCCAGTGTTTCACGCCCTCCAAACCACTTGCCTGCTGCGATGAGCGCCACGATGACCACCGTACTGATGATCCAGAATTTTTTTGTCAATTGCATGGCAGGGTTATCGGAAGGTGATGGCTTTGCCCATGTAGAAGTCCAAAATGCGGCTCTTAAAGGCCAAATCGTATTTGGCGCGCAGGGTGTTCACCCGGGCGTTGTCAAACAGGGTGCGTGCATCGGCGTAATCGATGGCCGTCGCTGCACCAGCTTCGTAGCGTTTTTCCGTGTTGAGGAAGGCGCGCTCCGCCGAGACCAACGCCGCCTCTTGCGCCACAGCCATTTGAGAAGCTGCTCGTGCATCAGCCCAGGCCGATTCGATGCTGGTGGTCAGGGTTTGCTTGGTCTGTTCCAATTGGTATTGAGCACGCAAAGCGTTTACCTCGGCTTGTTCGATGGACGACTTTACACTGAAGTTATTGAAGATGGGAACGCTCATCGAGAAAAAGACACTCTGGTTGAAGTTCTGGCTGAGCTGGTCGTCAAACGGAGTTGTGATGAAATTGTACACCTCTTGCTGGGCGACGAGGTCGTACGAGGTGCTATCATCGACGACGAGTGAGCCAAGGACGAACTCTTCCAAGGTGGGCGCCCCGTCGATGCTGCGGGAAGCTCCGGAGTAACCTGTGCCGATGTTGTAGCTCGCAAATAAGCGCGGGTAGCGACCGGATTTGGCAATGTCCAACCCGATGAACGCATCTTCCACTTGCAATTCAGCTTGGCGGATTTCTGGGAACGAACCGAGTGCAAATGCGACAGCGGCTTCGGGGGAAGGAGGGAGGTTGGAACGCTCCAGGTCCTCATCTGAAGGGCGCACCAATTCGAATTCATCGGCTTCTGCGGCTGGTAGCTGAAGAAGTTGGACGAGGTTGAGCTTGGCCAAGCCAAGTGCGTTCTTTGTGCTTACGATGTTGGCTTCGTCGGAGGCCAATTGCGCTTCTACATCGTACAGATCAAACTCTGCCGCTGCCCCCGCGGCGACCATGCTTCTCATTCGGTCCACCTGCCTCGCCGTGGCCTGGCGATTGAACTCGGCCACGCGCACAAATTCCTCTTGGAAGAGCACGTTCAAGAAGGCGCCGGCGATGGTGAGGACCACGTTGTTTTCTGCGATTTCACGCTGTGCTTCCGCAGATGACTGCGCCAATTTTGCCCGCCGCAGATTCAAGTGATTTTGAAAACCATTGAACAGGACCATCCCGGTGGACAGGCCAAAGCTGTTTGAGCGAATCGCCGCGGACTCCACGAACTGGTTCGTGAACGGGTCGATGGTGCGACCGAAGTTGTAACCGTGTGAGAGGTTTCCGTTGAGGTTGGGCAAAAATGCGCCTTGGGCAGATTGCGTCCCGATCGCAGCGCTGGTTTCACCCAGTTCGCCCAGTTTGATTTGAATGTTGTGCTCAAAGGCGTGGTCCAGGCACCGCTGCAATGTCCATGCTTTTTGGGCTGAAGAGGTGAGGGGAGCCAGGGCCAGGAATCCCATCGCCCAGGCCAATGCCCACGAACGATGGAAGACAGGTTTCAATTCGCGCATGGTCAAAATTAATTCAAAGGACCTGTCCCTGAACCAATTATCAGTAATTGGTAATCCGGATGCTGATGCGGCGATTGGCCTCAACTTCTTCCGGTGTCTTGGGGTTGGGGTAGAGCCGATTCACCGTCCCGCGTCCCTCGACGGTCAGACGCTCGGAATCCACACCGGATGCCACCAAATACTGGAACACCGCGCGTGCGCGGTTGCGGCTGGACCGCTCGGGCGAGAGCGCATCTTCTGCTTCGTGACCAATGATGGCGACGGCGACCGTGGGGTTGACTTCGATGAATTTTTTGAGCGCTTCCAATGCCGGGACGGATGTGAAGTACAACTCCTCGGAACCGGGCATGAACTCGATGGCGGGCAAGGCTGACTCCAATCCCACAGCTAAGGGGTCCAACCGCACCGTGTCCGCTGGTACGGCGGGATCGGCGAAGATGCAATCGGCATACAGCATGAAGTCGGGTTCCACACACAGCCGGCTGTATCGGCGGTACGGGGCGAGCTTCAGCGTGGTGTCTTCGTTCACTTTGAGCCGCACGGGCTTGCGGGGGTTGATGCCCTCCACAGTGAACTCGGTGCGCATCGGTTCAGAGGTCAGGTTATTCGCCACTGCCCAGGTTTGCTCTACGGGTTCCTCGGTGATGGCTTCACCGTCCAACCAAGGACTGCGCTCCACGACAAATTGGGCGTGTGATGAACCCGCAGACGCTGCACAAAAAAAGAGGCCAAAAAGCCACCCGCGAAGGCAGGTGCAACGTTGTTCAAACATGTGATTCTTCGGTTAAGATGCGCTCTTACGCTTCTTATAAATTACGAAGAAAAGGGCGGAAAGCAAAATGTAAGGCACCGCCATCAGGTACAAAATTCCCCGGTTCAATCCGGCTCCCAGCCCCCCGTCATCTGCACTGTCCTCTGCGACGGCTTTGCACATCACGCATTGGCCGGTCGCCTGCTCCACTGCAAGGAGCGCGAACACCAACAAAGCCAACGGAATCAATGTGGAAACGCGTTTCATGGGATCAATGCGGATAGTAGGGAGAGATCATCAAGTAAACAATCACACCGGTTGCCGTTACGTACAGCCAGATGGGCCAGGTAATGCGCGCCAGCTTGCGGTGTTTTTCTACCTGCATACCAAGACCCCGTGCATAGGTGAACAGGACGAGCGGAATGATGCCCGTAGAGAGTAGGATGTGCGAAATGAGGATGAAGAAATAGACGGATCGAATCCAGCCCTCACCGCCAAACTTGGTGGACTCTGTTGTGAGGTGAAAAGCGACGTAGCTGACCAAGAAAAGCACGCTCAAGGCGAGTGCCGAGGTTGTGAAGGCTCGGTGCACTTTGATGTTCTTGTTGCGGATAGCGACGTATGCGGCAATCAGGCAGCAGAAAGCCGTACCGTTGAAGATGGCATTGAGCTTGGGCAAGACATACAGGGAACGACGTGTTTCTTCGGACAGTGCTTCTACCGGTGGAATGAGGAAGAGCAGCGCAACGGCCACAGGAATGACCACGGCCATGGTCCAAATGAAGATCTTGACGTTTTTCTCGTTGTTCACCATGGCTTATTGGTCTAATGCCCAAAGTTGTTGGACGTGTTCAAGCAGCTGATCTACTTCTTCCGTGTCGGTACCGTCGTAGTATCCACGGATCTTCCCTGCGCGGTCAATGAGCGCGAAGATGTCGCTGTGGAAGATGCCGCCTGCCGCCGTATCGCTTTCGATGGCGGTGAGGAAGTACCCATTGCGCGCGAGGTCATATAAGTCCTCTTTGTCACCGGTGAGGAGTTTCCAGATTTCGGGGTCCTGCCCTAAGCGCTCGCCGTACGCTTTGAGTTGGCTGGGCGTGTCCTGTTCAGGGTCAACCGAATGGCTGATCAGGCGAACGTCTCCCTTCAGCCCGCGTTCTTCGATGCCCGCTTGAAGGCGCGCCATCTGACTCGACATGATGGGGCAAATAGTGGGGCATGTGGTGAAGAAGAAATCAATCACCCGGAGTTGGTTGGCGCAATCATGGTGGGAGAACTCAGCGCTGTCGCTGTCCAAAAAGGCAAACGGCGGAACGGTATGTCCCTCCGGTCCAAGCACAGGAAGCTCAGGCAATTCCGACATGCGCTCGGCCAATTTCTTTTTGGCATAAGCAGCTTCGTCCATTTCCTTTTGAAGCAGTGCAATGTCTTCGACGGCGTCCTTAATGGCGTCCTCGGATGCGGCATGGTAAACACCGCGCAGAAAGCCCTTGCTGTCGACCAGCCAGAGCGTCGCAATGTTGTCCGGATCCACCGGATCACGCTCGATCATGAACGATTCAGAAATGATTGAGTCGATTCGGTTTTGCTCGCCCGTCAGGAACTGCCACTTCCCTTGAAAACCGTTGTATCGCGTGTTGCGCTCAACGTATTTGTTCAATACCTCAGGCGTGTCGTATTCCGCATTGAGGGTGAAGCAAACGGTAGTGATATCGCTTTCATCCCGGTAGCGGAAGTTGGGCCATAACAGCTGTTTAGTGACCTGCCCAACGTGGGGAGCGTTGGTGGAGAAGAATGCCGCAAGCCAAACCTTGCCTTCGAGCGCCTTCGAATCGAAGGATTCGCCGAGGTGGTTGGTCAGTTCGAAGGGTTTGACACGTTGCGCTTCGTCGACATATGCCACTGAGGGGCCGTCGCCAGTGAAGTAGGGAAGGGTATTGAAGTGGTGCTCCCCATGGACGCCCAACACCATGAGCCCAATCAAGGGCAGAGCGAGCATGATCCCGAGTAGGACCGCGTACTTTTTCAGGGTTTGAGCGATGGGAGCTTTCACAACAAACAAACCACCGAGGTGGCATTGAAGTTCACCCCGAAATGGGGTTAAATGCACCGGTTTAGTGGAGGGTGTTGAAGTTTCCCAAGTGGCCAAATCCTTCGCTGATGGCGATGAAGATCAAGTAGCCGATAAACAACAAGTAGGGTGCAATGATGACTTTCTTGAGGTTGCTGCGTTCGTGGCCAAGGTGCATGAATTCGAACACGATGTACGCAGCTTTAACGACAGTCAAAATGATGAAGGACCACTTAATCACCGCCCACGTAAACGTTTCTGAGCGCTTGAAGTAAATGCCCATCAGAACTTCTACGGTCGTCAACAGCGTCAAAATGCCAGTGACCTTCCAAACGTTCTTGCGGATTTTGGCGCCTTCCTCTTCGCTGTGGCTTGAGTTCAAAGCGTAGCTGTCGTTTACAATGAGATCGTCGCGTTCCATGGTACCGTGCGTTGAGTGGGTGGGTTAACGTAAGGGATGAGGGCCAACTGGATTAAACCAAGTAGAAGAAGGTGAATACAAAGACCCAAACCAGGTCTACAAAGTGCCAGTACAAGCCAATCTTCTCCACCATCTCGTAGTGCTTGCGGCGTTCGAATACGCCTTGGATCACCATGATGAAAATGATGATGTTGATCACTACACCGGAAAACACGTGGAAACCGTGGAAGCCAGTGATGAAGAAGAAGAAGTTCGCGTACGCCTGTTGGATGGCGTATTCGTTGTCGTGCATGTTAGCGCCGAACGCAAACGATTGCGAGCGTGCATTCCAAAGCTTCATGGCCTCGTCGCCGCTGACATTGGATTCATTCTCGATGTACTTGTTCAGCGTCAAGGCGTGCAATTCTGCCTCGTGGGAATGTTCTCCCACCTCGACCAGCTTCACACCGTGATCGCTCTCCACGAGCGAGACATTGGGCGCCCCCTCCATCCAAGGCTCCGCTAGGTGACCAAAGTGATGATCCATGTACACAGGGTCTCCTTTGGTCAAGTTGAAGACCTCTCCATCATCAGCTGTGACAGTTACATTCTCAGCGAGCAAGAAAGACCCACCGCTGCCGTGGATGAAGTGCGACCATTCCCAGGCCTGTGAACCCAAGAAGAAGAATCCTCCGATGATGGTCAAACCCAACCAGCGGATTACGCCGTTTTTGTCGTTGCGGTGTCCAGCTTCTACAGCCAAAACCATGGTTACAGAAGAGACGATCAAAATGAACGTCATCAAGGCAACGTAAATGAGGGGGTATTCGCCTTCAAGGCCTGGAAGTGAGCGGAAGACCTGCTCACCGATGGGCCAAGCATCAGTGCTGCTAGCACGGACGAATCCGTACGCTGTGAGCAATCCTCCGAACGTCAATGCGTCCGAGACAAGGAAATACCACATCATCATTTTACCATAGCTCACGCTGAAAGGTGAGCGACCTCCTCCCCAGAGGATTTCTTTCGAAATGGCTTTTGTTGCTTCTCCGCCCATGGCTACAATTTGGCGGTAAATTTAGTCAATAGACTGCAACGAAACACCTTTTTCAAGCCCTGGAAACAATCAAATAGGGAAAACGTTCATTTTCCCCTTCCAAAATCAGTTGAGGAAGAACAGAAACGCGAAGAGGTAGAGCCACAGTCCCCCCATGAAATGCCAGTAAATACTGAGCGATTGGAGCCGGACCACATCGCCCGAATGGATGGTGCCGAGGGCGACACGTATGCCATTGACAACGAGGTAAATAAACCCGAAAAGCAGGTGGAGAATGTGCACAGCAATGAGCGCCCAGAGGTAGCCGCCACCTGAGTTGGAGGTGCGCGCAACATCGCGGGTGATTGGCTTCACCATGAGCTCGTCGTTGGAGGCGTAAAATTCATTGCGCTCGGGGCTGTAGATGATGGGCTTGCCGTTTCTGGAGACCGTGTAATCCTCTCCGTAAACCGCTCCGCTTTCCATGATGCTTTCAATGCTGTTCCAACGGTACGCGTTCATGCCCGATTCGTGCTCAGAGACGGACCATCCCATTCCGAGATCGGCGAGGTCTTTCCAGCCCTCCGCTTGGCTTACAGTAAAGCCGATACCGAGCAACAACGTTGCGCTCAGTCCCACCAGCGTCTTCATTTTGTCGCCTGCCCGCATCCAGCGTACACTCAACCAGAGCGCAATGGAGGAAACGACCAACAGGGCGTTGGATACCCAAAACGCCCCCGTCGCAGGCACATGCACCCAGTATTGGCCCATGTTCGAAACAATGTACGCACTGGTAAAGCCGGCGAACAGCATCACAATGGCGAACACGATGAAGTACATCAGCATCTTTTTGGTCCGTTCGCGAACGGCGGGATCGTGTCCTTCAAAAACGTCAGGTCGTGCAGTTGGGGTGTCGGCCATTGGATTCAGATTTTATCGAGTACGTATGCGATTTGAACGATGGGCAGGTAGGCAAACGACATGAACATCAATTGCCGTGCATGCTTTCGGTCCAGGGTTCGGTACAATTTGATGGCGGGGATGAGGAAGCCAATTCCACATGCCAAAGCAACCACCAGCGCCACATTGCCCACCATGGGGGAGCCGGTCGGCAACGCCCAAGGAAGGAGCGATGCGGGGATGCAAAAAGCCGTGTACATGAGAATTTGCCAAGCGCTTTCTTTTGTTCGTCCCGCCCGGAAGGGCAACATGTGGTACCCAGCCTTTTGGTAATCGTCGTGCGCGAGCCAGGCGATGGCCCAGAAGTGCGGGAATTGCCACATGAACTGAACAGCGAAAAGGGTACCGGGTTCAATTCCGAAGTCGCCTGTTGCCGCGACGTATCCGATCATCGGAGGCAGAGCACCGGGGAAGGCTCCGACAAACACGCTCAGCGTGGATTTGCTCTTCATCGGCGTGTAGATGAACGCATAGCTGACCAGCGCTGCAACACCAAGCCACCCACTCAGCAGATTCAACGAAAACAGGCAGCCCAAACCGATGACCCCCGCTGCAATGCTGTACGCGATGGCCTGCCACGGTTGCATGCGCCCGGAAGGAAGTGGCCGTTCGGCTGTCCGGTCCATCAACCCGTCAACGCGTTTTTCGATGACCTGATTGAGGCCATTCGAGGCACCGGTGAGGAGGTAGCCGCCGATGGTCAACAGCAGGAAGCTCTTGAGGTCGAGGCTATCTACTGCCATGAACCAGCCAAGGATCGCAGACATGACGACGAAAAAGCCAAGTCGAACTTTGAACAATGCTGCGATGTCTTTCATCTTTCCTTTAGGGAATTGGGGGGCAAAATTACGGACCAGCGCGGGATATCACCTCACCAATTTCGCTCTTCGAGGACGCGATTTAACCTAATTCCGCATTCTACTCGCCACCAGTTTTCGTCCGTGATGTCGCCGACGCGTCGGTTTTGCATCGCACGAATGAACAGGTGCTGGTCTTGGATCCGGGGAATGTCCCAAGCCACATCGGCCCACCACAAACGTTGGTTGATGCGGTCGGTTTCGCCCGCCAAGCCGTCGCCCGTGTATAGCATTTCCACTCCGTAGTCTGCCGGTCGATTGACGTAAGAAAGCAGCGGGTCGGCTCCAATGCTGGAGGCTGGCTCCTTGCCCAAGTCGACGGTTTCGTCCACACCCTGTTGGCGCAGCACCAGTCCGAGTTGGGCTTGCCAACGCCCTTGTTGCCAACGAACGTGTGCCCGTCCTTCGACGAAATTGCTGCCGGCAGGGTGGGCGAGGGGCTGGCGGTTGTGGGTCCAACTTTGTGCCGGAGCGGCGTGGGCGTAGGTATAAGGTCGGACGGCGCACCCTTCGAGGACGGCGCCCCATGTCTCGGACGGACTTCGCCATGTGGCACTCCCGAGCATGCCCCATTTGTTGGCCCACCATTGATCGGGATTGAAGACTTCGCTGACCACCAATTCATCGAGCATGAGCTGGCCGTACAACTGGACGGTACCGTTGGCCCAGCGCGGGACCCAAGCGAGGCTGGCCCCAATCAACGCGTTATCGGCCGAACCCAACGCGTACTCGGCAGGGCGGAATGAGATGACGGGCAAGGCATAAACCGGTTCAAAGCGAGCGGTGTAGCCGCTGTCTACTCCGAGCCAGGTCACCGCGCCGAAAAGGCTTCCTTCCCAACCGCCCCCGAGGTCCACGTCGATGGTGTGGCAGGCGAGCCAGCTGCCCCGAGCGTTGGCGTAGGCACCCGGACTGAGTTGTCCTACGCCTGGGAAATCCGGGGGGCTACCGACGCTGAGGTGTTTGGTGCGGGCAACCATGTGGGTGTAGTGAACGCGCTGCGTTTCGGCAACGAGACGGGCAAACGGCAGCGGCGCTGCTTGGCGGTCGATCCACATGGAACGCCACCCTTTGCCCCAATGATGGCGGTGGTTGCCGGCTTCCAGCCGTACCGATGCAGAAACTTCGTAGCCGACGATGCCCACAAGGCGAGCCAAGGCGATGTCGGCCTGGTTGGGATTCCAAGCCCAACCCATGCCGTCCCACGTTCCCCATTGCCAAGCTTCGTTCCAATCGTGTGCACTCACGCCCGCTACACGCCAATGCTCGCCGTGACCACGACTGTAAAACCGATCGTGCGCCCAGTCCCACGTCATGCCAAGTTGCCATCCGGTTCCCCCCGCAGACGGCCAATTCCAAAAAGCACCGCGCAACAATGCGCCGGGGCTGTATTGCAAGGCGCCAAACCCTTGGATATCGAGGGTACGTGCTGAAGAGTCAGCTGGAGAAGACGGCACTTTGGGCCAGACATTGTTTTCTCCGGGTGTCCAGGCACCGATGGCCCATTCTTCGCTAACCAATTCCTGGGCAAACAGCGAGGAGCCGCAGCAAAAGAAGAAGACAATGAAAAAGCGGAGTGCAGGCTTCAGCATGTGCCTGCAAGTTAAATCACGCAACAGCTGATTCGGAGGACACCTTTTTGGTCGACTGGTTCATCGCCTCCCGTAGCAGTTGGTCGCGGTGCTCGGCCAGTTTGTGCTGGCCTTTGGTGCTGCGCAGAACGGGTAGGAACCAAACGAAGGACAGCGCAAACAACCCGAAGAACATGCCTTCCTCTCCCAATTGTGGGAAGACGTATGGACGGGCCCAAGCGATGCCCACGATGCTCAGCGAAAACACGTAGACAAACATGGAGGTCTTCGCATGGTCGCGGGTGCGCATCATCAACCTGTGGTGGAGGTGATTGCGGTCAGGGCTGAAAGGACTGATGCCGCGCGCTGCGCGTAGGCAGAAAACACGAAGGGTATCCATGAGGGGGTAGGCCAAAATCGCCATGGCCAAAACGGGCATGGATATTCCATTCCAAGCCTCAGGAACCTCGCTCATGGGCGTATTGATTAACTGCGTTGCCAATGCGTAGCAAACCAAACCAACAAGCAGCGAGCCGCTGTCGCCCAAAAAGATGCGGGCAGGAGCGTGATTGAAAACGAGGAATCCGGTCATGGCTCCGGCCAGCGTGAGCGCAATCACAGCAAAAGGTGTTTGGCCTGTTTGCAAGAACCAAAGAGCAAATGCAGACATGGCAATCACGGCATAGCCTCCGACCAGTCCGTCTACGCCGTCGATGAGGTTGAGGGCGTTGACGATTACGATGTATACAAACATGGAGAAGGCCAATGAGAGCCCTTCGGGTAATTCACCGACACCAAAAAGGCCACCAAACGTTTCGATTTTGAAGCCTCCGACTGCCACCAGGATGAATCCAACTGCAAGGTGGACGAGTAGTTTTTTGGCTGGTGCCAATCCAACAATGTCGTCCTTCAGCCCCATGAAAAAGATGACCACCGTGCAGGCTGCTAGAGCAGATCCAGATTGGAAGATTGCAGTGGATGGGGCAGGGCCGACAGCGAGCCAGAAAAAGGCGTTGACCAACAATGCTGCGAAAATCATGATGCCCCCGACCGTGGGAACGGCTCGCACATGGATTTTGCGCGGGTCTTCCGGAATGTCCATCAAGCCTTTTTGACGAGCCACTTTAATCACCGTGGGCATGCCAAAAAGCACGATAAAAAACGCAGATATGGCGACGAGCATCATCATTTGTTCGCTAAATTAATTAAAAAAAACCAAACAATAACACCCTCGGTGGGAATCTGTTAGGGTTTTCTTGTGCATAACCCGATACGAAAAAAAGGGGGAGAAGGTTTCCTACCGCCAGTTCATGACGCCGGCATGCACCCCGAGGCGAAGCATCCGATAGGCCTCAAAGCTCGTATTTACGGCGAATCCATTGGCGCCACCCGTGCCGATCCACAGCCGCAGGGGCCAGGCAGGCTGCAGTTGGTAGTGCACGTCGATCATCCATGCATCTGCGAGCTCATTGGTTTCCACAGAACCCAGTAGCGTCCAGTGTTCACGAAGGTGCCATTCCCCCTCGAGGCGGGTTGATGATTGCCAAAGGCTGTGGACGGATAAGCCCGCATTGGTCAGGTCGGCTTGAACGGGCCCAAAACTTCCGTCTTCGATGATGTGGCACGCGCGGCAATGGGCGTCGGTACGCTCCGCCAACTCTGCCCGGACGTTCCATGTTTTCCCGCGCAGAGAAATTCCTGCAACTTGGCTCAATGTTGCCATGCTTTGGGTGCTGACCATCCACGACCAGGACTGTTGTGCGTAAGCTGTCGCGTTCAGGCTGTTGCCAATTTGTTGATGCCATTGCAATTCGAGGCCACCGATATGCCGTGTGGGGCGGTAAGATTGCCCTTCGTTGAAGCCCAATCGTTCCCATCCACCTTCTGCTACGGCTGGGGTGGTTTCCCAGCTGAAGTTGTACACCGCCTGGAGGAGGAGGGCCCCGAAGAAATGCTGATGGGTCAGGAACAAAGACCGCGTTCGCTCCAACAGGGATTCTGCCGTCTCGCCCAAAGGGCCTCGCCGGGTGCTCATCCACCGCGTGGACCAAGCGCTGGTTCGGGATGTTGCGGTTTCACGGGTGGCACGCAGGTAGGGGGCTGGCACGGCGGTACGGGACAAAAATGCACTGTTGCGCCCCGCGCCGATGTGGAGCGCGTCCACCCCGGCGTCCCATGCCCAGCGACCTTGCTGCCAACCGATCCAGCCACGGGTGAGCATGACATCGAAGTAGGCGGACGTTGCCGTCGCGTATTCGCCGCCTTTGCCCAACTTGCTTCGGCCCCAGCCGGGCACATGGTACTGAGCAGCCCAGCGGCCTAACAGGGGTTCGGCGATGCCCTGCCGCTCGAGCAATTCTCCGCCGAGGTGCCATTTGCGGTCGATGCGGCCTTGAAAGCGCGCCCCCCGGATGTTGTCCCACCATTGGCGCGTCTCGGGTTCTGCTCCCCCGGTCACGATTCTACCGACGTAGGCCTGAACCACCGGGTCGACGACGACGAGGTTTTGGACGCGATCCGCATCCGAGAAGTCAAACAGGTGGTTGTGTGCCGTGCGTTTCCACCACGAGTCGGATGGGAGGGGATCTGTCAATTCCAGCCGTTCTGCCGGAACAAATCCCGTGCTATCGATGCTGCGCAGCGCCCACGTTCGGGAGGAAGATTGTCCATGAACCAGCGCAGTCGAAGCCCACATCACCATGACAAACGCCGCACCTATGGACGTACGCTTGGTCATGCAAAATCTCCTTTCACCGCTTCGTAAACGCGTTCAATGCCTTCCCTAAGGCCGATGCGGGCTTTCCAGCCCAATGCATTGACCCGGTCGACGTTCATGAGTTTACGGGGTGTGCCGTCCGGTTTGCTGGTGTCCCAGTCGAGTTGACCGTCGTAGCCCACGATGTCGCAAATGAGTTCGGCCAATTCTTTGATGCTCAGGTCTTCCCCTGTGCCGATGTTGACCCATGCTCCTCCGTCGTACGTGTCCATGAGGTGAACACAGGCCTCCGCTAAGTCGTCGACGTGCAGAAATTCCCGCTTGGGCGATCCCGTACCCCACAGCGGCACGCTCGGATGGCCGTTGACTTTTGCCGTGTGGATTTTGCGCAGGAGCGCCGGGAGCACGTGGCTGGTCTCGAGGTCGTAATTATCGCCCGGGCCGTACAAGTTGGTGGGCATAGCGCTGATGAAATTGGCGCCGTATTGGTGCCTGTAGGTTTCGCACAGCTTGATGCCGGCGATTTTTGCAATGGCATAAGGCTCGTTGGTGGGTTCGAGCGGACCCGTCAAAAGGGCGTCCTCCACCAGCGGTTGCGGGGCCAATTTGGGGTAAATGCAAGAGGAACCGAGGAAGAGCAATTTGTCAACTCCGCTGGTGTGGGCAGCGTGGATCACGTTGGCTTCCATCATGAGGTTTTCATAAAGGAACTGCGCCCGGTAGACATTGTTGGCGTGGATGCCGCCCACCTTGGCCGCTGCGAGGTATACCTGTTGAGGCTTCTCCGCCTCGAAAAATGCCTGAACGGCGCCCTGGTTGGTTAAATCCAATTCAGCACGTGTCCGGGTGATGATGTTGGTAAACCCCTTGGCTTGGAGGTTTCGGACGATCGCAGATCCCACCATACCGCGGTGACCTGCAACGAAAATTTTTGTTTGTGAATCCAACCCGTTAGCGCTCATGGATGCAAATTAAAACGAAATGCTTCAGTTCGATTGGGCCTCACGCAGGCCGTCGCCGATGAATGTGAATGCCAACACAACGCTGACGATCAAGACACCCGGGGCAATGGCCAACCACGCGTGGCTCCCGGTGATGAGGTGGTAGTGTTCTTGGATGATGTTGCCCCAGCTCGGAATGGGGATTTGCGCGCCGTAGCCCAGAAAACTCAATCCCGACTCAATGAGGATGGCGGCGGCGAAATTGGCGGCGGCGATGACG
Organism: uncultured Flavobacteriales bacterium; assembly: GCA_938074325.1. GTDB lineage: Bacteria > Bacteroidota > Bacteroidia > Flavobacteriales_D > Sanyastnellaceae > UA16. Next base: position 29,615 of record CALJFZ010000025.1, read on the forward strand.
GTGATGGGACCGGTAGCGTTGGGCAACATGTGCCTCAACATGACGCGCATGTCTGAGTAGCCCAAACCTTGTGCGGCTTGCACAAATTCTTGCTCTCGCAACGAGAAGAACTGACCGCGCACCACGCGAGCGACATCGACCCACATGGTCAGCCCGATGGCCAAGAATACTTGCCAAAGGCCCTTACCGAATGCCATGGTGATGGCCAAGACCATGAGCAGGGTGGGAAGCGTCCAGACGACTTGGATGAACCAGCTGATCACAGCGTCGATTCGTCCGCCGCGGTAACCGGCCCACGCTCCGAGTAAAATGCCAATGAAGAGGGAGATGAGTACAGAGGTGAAGCCCACGCCTAAACTGATGGCGGTACCGGCCATGAGCCGACTCAACACGTCGCGGCCGTACCGATCGGTCCCCAACCAATGCTTCGATGTAGTGCCATCGTCTTGTGTCCATTCACTGCCCGGCGCCATCAATGCCCTTTCGAGCCTTTGGTCATTCGCATTTGGGCTGCCATCCGGTCGTATCCATGGCCCCGCCAATGCCACCAGCACCAGAAGGGCAATCCAGTACGCTCCAATTCGAGCGGGCAGGTGATGGGCAAAGGAATTCAACATGCTGGAGTTGGTCGGGTGAAATTAAATCCGGCGGCCTTTCCATTCGACTTGGCCGCGCAAAAGTTGCCACCACGCCCCCCAAACAAGCAGGGCATAACGTCCCGAGAAAAACACCGCATCCAGCACATGCCACTTGAAATCGAATGTCCTCCGCACGTGGCGGAGCAATCGCGC
>CALJFZ010000026.1 GCA_938074325.1 uncultured Flavobacteriales bacterium
AGTTGCCGTAAATGACTCGAGCGTAGAGATGCTTGGAAAGCCATTCATTTGGGAAAAATTCAAGTTCCTCAGGAAGTATGGTCATGAAGCCGGAAGCCAAATTGAGAGCTTCCCCGACGTGGTCGTAAGCTACTTTTTTAACCACTCTGCCACGAAGGCATCGCAAAAATCTTCGAAGTCGAGATGTTTTGTTTGGCGAAGCATAGAGATGTGAGTGTGTGCGCGGCAGATAAATTTCTGTTGGTTGGACATACCGAGAGACATAGTCACCTCCCCAGAATTGAATAACGATCGGAATTTGCTCTTGTAATTCTCTCAGGAAAGGAAGAGACCCAGGAATGAGGAAGTGAACAAGAAGAACGTCGTTTTGGAATGCCTTTTGCTCGAAGTACTGCTTCAATTTTGGCTGCTCTTCCCAAGATTGAAAGTCATACACATCCTTTCTGTCCTTCTTGGACTCTCTGTTAAATGCAAACAGAGCCCAATCGTTGTCAAAATCGTCGCAATCAAAAAAGTTCTTGGCATGAGCCTCAAACTTTGGATCCGCGAACATGATGTGCAGAACGCGCACGATCAAGAAATCCGTTTTGCAGGTACTCCGACGTAGGTGCCAGGTTCGGTGATGTCTTTGGTGACCAAGGCCCCGGCACCCACCACCACATTATCGCAAATGGAGACATCCGGCAGAACTGTGGCAGCGGCACCAAGCGTGACACGGTGTCCAATTGTGACGTTTCCGGCAAGGGTGGATTTCGGCCCGCTTGTGAAGAAGTCGCCTACAGTCACGTCGTGACTCAGTGACGATTGGATATTCAACTGAGCACATTTTCCAAGAGAGACATCACACGTAAGAATGCACCCATGACCAATCACTCCGCCTGGGCCAAGCGTCACGCGTTGACCCAGTGTTGCAGAAGGAGCAATCAAGGGTTGCAGGTGTTTGACAAAGCTTGGGTTGTTTTTGAACCAAGTTTCACGAAGCTCGCCACTTCCCACCCCCATGAAGATGCGCAGAGCTTCATGGGTGGTAGATTCTAATTCCGAGATTTCCCTGGAATTGGGATAGTCAACCTTGAATGAGGCATCCACGAAAAATTCAATGTGCTCTACTGGAACACCTTGTTCAATAAGGATTTCTCGAATTTCTCGAGCCATGCCTCCAGCACCTAGAATGGCATACTTCATGAGTCCAGTGTGTTCGAGATGATGGTGCAGATTCGGTCAATCTCCGTCATTCTGAGTTCATGAAAGGAGGGCATGCACAAAATGCGACTTGCAGTTTTTCTTGAGTTGGGACAATGCTCGTCGAATTGTCCATGCAAAACTTCCAGGCTGGGGTAGAAATACCTTCTCGGCGAAACCCCATTGTTTTCGAGGTTCTCCTTCACGCTCGAGCACGCCTCTTCGGACTGAAAAACGACAGGACAATACGCCCAGTTCCAACCCTCAGTTTGGGGATCAACAAGGGTGACTCCCTCATTTCCACTGAGAAGTTCGAAATACCTCGAATTGATTCTCTCCCGTTGATCTAGAATGGCTTTCATGTGTGGAAGCACTGAAAGCCCCATAGCGGCATGAAACTCGCTGTTCTTTCCGTTGATGCCGATGCCTTGAAATCTCTCAGGACCATTATGACCAAAATTCCGCAACAGGCTCACCTTTTTTCGAGTCGTCTCATCCATGAAAACACCTCCCCCTTCCACGGTATGAAAAAGTTTGGTTGCGTGAAAACTGCAAGTGGATACGTCGCCAAAGTTGAAGATGCTCTGTCCTTGGTACGTCGTCCCGAAGCAATGAGCAGCGTCGTAAATCACAACCAGGTTGTGTCGTTCTGCAATGTTTTGAATCTCTTGGATGTCGCACGCAAGCCCAAAACAATGCGTGGCGAGGATGGCAGCGGTGTGTTCCGTGATGGCTGCCTCAATCTTAGTAGGGTCGATGTTGAAGCCATCTTCTTCGATGTCTACGAATTTAGGGTTGCAGTTTTCCCAAATGATGCTGGTGGTCGTAGCGATATAGGAAAAGGGCGTCGTGATGACTTCACCTTGCACCTCGAGTGCTCGAAGTGCCAATTGGAGGGCAAGGGTCCCGTTTGACACGAAGGCCATTTCCCGGCTTTTCAAGTGGCGAGGAACCGCGGACTCCAATTCACGAACTAAGGGACCGTCGTTGGTGAGCCATACGCGATTGTAAATGTCTTCGACGTATGCGATGTAAGTACTTCTTGGCGGTAGAAAAGGCTTCGTGACCGGAATCATAAGAGCTTATTTGGCGTTGAAGTTAGCCTTCCTCCTGCAACCGCTCCACGGTGTACACGCCTGGCACGGCGGAGAGCTTGGTGATCAATTCGGAGAGGTGCTCGGTGTCAGAGACCACGACCCGCGCCTTCCCTTCAAAGACCCCGTCGCTCGATTCAAAACTGATGGCACGCATGTCGACCCGCATGTCGGCAGAGATGACGCCTGTGACGGCATTCACGAGACCCACGTCGTCGATGCCACTGAATCCAATGCCGACTTCGAATTGGGCGGCCGCCTTGCTCGCCCAGTCGGCCTTCATCACGCGGTAGGCGTAACGCGAGAGGAGGTTGGTGGCGTTGGGGCAGTTCCGGCGATGGATTTTGATGCCGCCGCTGACCGTGATGAACCCAAAGACATCGTCGCCTGGAATCGGATTGCAGCACGCGGCGAGGCCGTAATCGAGCCTCTGTTTCGCATCGCCAATCAGCAACACATCGCCGGCTTCTTTTTTGAGGTCCTTGATGCTCGTGGCCTCCGCTTCTGAGGCTGCACGGGCTCGCTTTGACGGCAACGGATCGGGACCGCGATCCCATTCCAGTTTGCCCGATTTCAGGGTGTAGCCACCGAGGCGATCCAGGTCGATTCGGCCTGTTGCGATGCGGAAGTGAAG
>CALJFZ010000027.1 GCA_938074325.1 uncultured Flavobacteriales bacterium
GAAGCAACGGTGAACATCAAGCCTCAGCCCATTGCCAATTTCATGGTAAACGGCGAAGAGGGATGCGATCCATTGGTCAGTCAGTTCAACAACTACAGCATGCTGGCTGATTCGTACGACTGGGACTTCGGAAACGGCGAAACCAGCCACGAAGCGCACCCAACGCACGCCTTTGCTGCAGCCGGTGGCACCACCACGTATGAAGTGACCTTGACGGCACACGACGACTTGGGATGTTCAGATATGACCACCCGCGACGTCACCGTACACCCAGCGGCTGATTTCAGCCTGAATTTGGCATCGGACACCGTTTGCTCACCGTTGCAATTGACCCTGCCTACCATTGCAGGAGCGCAGGACATCGTTTGGAACTTTGGGGACGGCACCACCGGTGCTGGTCAAGCTCCTACCCACACATGGGAAAACACGGGCGACGACTTGATGACCGCTACCGTTTCATTTGAAGCGGCTACGGCCAACGGATGCATCGGCAGCGGTTCGGCCACGGTTTACGTCAAGCCACAGCCCCAAGCGGACTTCACTGCTACGATCGAAAGCGGTTGCGCGCCGTTGAGCGTTGCGTTTAGCAATGCCAGCACGCAAGCCGACGCGTTCCACTGGGACTTCGGCACAGGCAACACTGCAGACACCCCGAACGCTGCAGAGGAGTTCACCACTGGAGCCGATGAATCGGTATACCAGGTCACGCTGACCGCGACCGACGACCTCGGCTGCGAGAGTGTGACAACACGGGAGATCACGGTATTCCCAGCAGCCGATTTTGCGCTGGCATTGACCACCGACAGCGTGTGCTCTCCGTTGGAAATGACCCTGCCCATCATTGAAGGCGCACAGGACGTCGTTTGGAACTTCGGCGATGGCACCACCGGCGCAGGTCAAGCTCCGAGCCACACGTGGAATAACCCCACGGGTGAATTGATGACCCAGACGGTTTCGTTCACTGCCGAGACGCTCAACGGCTGCCCGGGCGCGGCTACTGCGCAGGTGCACATCAAGCCGCAACCTATTGCGAACTTCTCTGCGGATGCGATCGAAGGGTGTGAACCCCTCGTGACCACCTTCGCAAACGAAAGCACCAACGGCGACACCTTCATCTGGAACTTCGGCGAGGCCGGAATGCCTGGCGTCGTGGACAACAGCGCCACCGTGCAAAACGCCTTCGAAGCGGCTAACGCAAATTCTGTGTCCCTGTACACCATCACCTTGCTTGCCATCGATGATTTGGGATGCAGCGATGAGCGCACAATGACGGTGGAAGTGAGCCCAACCCCGGTGTTTGAATTGGCGTTGGATGCCAACGAAGGATGCTCGCCTTTGGCATTGACCATGCCCGAGATGACCGAGGCGGTGCAGACGTACTGGAACTTCGGCGACGGATCGTTCTCGAACGAAGCGACGCCTACGCACTTCTGGACCAACGACTCCAATGAATTGGCCAACCACACCCTCGAATTCCAAGGCTTCAATGCCTTCGGTTGCGAAGGAACGGCCACAGCGGAAGTAAACATTATGCCTCAACCACAGGCCATCTTCAGCTTGTCAGATGAAAGCGGATGTGCGCCTTTGGACGTTGAGATCACGAACGAAAGCCAATTGGGCACTGCCTTTGATTGGAACTTCGGAGACGGCGCAACAGCGGCTGGCGACAACATGGACGCATTGAGCCACACCTTCACGGGGGAGGAAAACCCGGTAGATTACACCGTGACGTTGACCGCGACCCACGCGTTGGGTTGTGCCGATACCTTGACCAAGACCGTGACGGTTTTGCCAGAGGTAACCGCGGCGTGGGCGGGCGAAACCATCGGTTGCGCTCCTTTCAACACCGCGTTTGTATACACTGGAACAGACGTCCCAGCCATCAACTGGACGTTGGACGGTGCAGCGGCGACAACTGGCGACACGTTCAACGCGGCGTTGGCAGGAGCCACTGGGGAAGCCAGCGTGCACACCGTGAACGTTGAAGCCACTTCTGAATTTGGCTGCACTGGAAGCGCCACGTTCGAGGTAACGGTGAACCCTGTTCCTGTTGTTGGATTGACAGCGTCTTCAGCGGCCACTTGTTCTGGCGATGCATGGAACGTGGTTCAAGACGCACAGTTCGCAGATGCCATCACCCTGACCTTCAACGGTGCGACCGTCGATCCAGCTGAATTGACATTCAACACTGTGAATGCAGGAGCTACCGATGCAACATCTATTGTGACCATCAACGCTACGACGGATGCAGGATGCACAGCTACAGCGAGCATCGAGCACACGGTTCACCCCGAAGTGATTGCTGCGTTTGAGGTGCCAATGAGCGCGTGCTCTCCCATGGAGGTAACGTTCGAAAACCAATCGATCCAAGCAACCGCTTCCACGACGTGGAACTTCGGCAACGGAGAAGCCCTGGACACGATGAACCCTACCCACGTTTTCGAGGCGAACGGTACGGAAGATGAAGCATTTGAAGTGACCCTGGTCGCTACAAACACAGCCGGATGTGCCGATACGACCACCCACGTGGTGCAGGTATGGGGCAATCCAGAAGCTGCACTGAGCATCGTGGAGGCCGAAGGCTGCTACCCTGTTGACGTGACCTTTGCCAACAACAGCAACGGGTTTGCCACGGCAGAATGGGCATACGGAAACGGAGAATTCAGTGTAATCGGTGATTCCGTGCACACGAAGACCTTCTTCAACCCCACTTCAGACCTGGTGGTTTACACCACTGAAATGACGGTAACCAACGCACACGGATGTGAAGCTGCGGACGCAGTCGAGATCGAAGTTGGACCGTACTTGAATGCCCAATTCGATTTGGTGGCTCAAGGCTGCACGCCGGTAGAGGCCAACATCATCAACCAATCCGAAGGCGCAGCAGCGTACATCTGGAACTTCAGCGATGGTTCTGCTCCTTCGAACGAAGCGAATCCTACCCACACGTTCGTCAACGCCACCGGTGAAGACGTGACGTACGAAGTAGAATTGATTGCCATGAGCGCTTACGGATGCGCCGATACCTTGACGGTCGGTGTGGAAGTATATGCTACGCCCGCCGCTGAGTTCACGGTGAGCCCGGCAGTTCAAACGTTCCCGAACACAACGGTAGGTATTAACAATTTGAGCACGGCTTCTTCGAGTGCCATCCAGCACTGGAGCTTCGGCGACGGCGCGGAAATCGCTGCAGATCAACCGATATTCCACACGTACAACTCATGGGGTACGTACAACATCACGTTGTTGGTGGACAACGGATTCTGTGCCGATGCCCACACGGAGGAGATCACCATCTTGTCTCCCAACCCGGTGGCGAGTTTCACCGGTAGCGCAATCGGATGTGCCCCACTGGCCGTGGACTTTGAGAACCACTCCAACCACGGTGCGCAATACATCTGGGACTTTGACGACGACGTGATGACTTCGGAAGAATCCCCTACGCACGTCTTCACCCGTCCCGGCGTGTACAACGTGTCGCTGACGGTCATCGGCTACGAAGGCCAAGAGGACCAGGTGATTCACTACGGTGCTGTGGAAGTGTTCCCATCGGCTTCAGCAGCCTTCGTAAACAGCCCGACTACGGTCATCGTACCGAGCGAGCCTGTGGACTTCGTTAACCTGTCTGACATGGACGCCAACGAATTCTTCTGGGACTTCGGTGACGGACAGTTCAGCACCGACAAGGATCCTGTACACTACTACACGGAGCCTGGCATCTACACGGTCAGTTTGACGGCCAACAACAGCTTTGACTGCCCGACTACCTACACGTTGGAGCGCGCTGTCGAGGCGATTGCTGGCGGATTCATGGAGTTCCCAACGGCATTCACGCCGAACACCGGCGGATCCAACGGTGGGTTCTACGATCCGAATGCATTGGACAACGACGTATTCCACCCACACCACCAGGGAATTGTCGAGTACGAATTGGTCGTATTCAACAAGTGGGGAGAGCTGATCTTCCGCTCAACGGATCCCTTCATCGGATGGGATGGCTACTTCGAGGGCCGCATTGTTCGACAGGATGTATATGCGTGGAAAGCAACTGCAACCTTCAGCAGCGGATACCGTACTACTCAAGCAGGGGACGTAACCCTTATCAAATAATCGAGCATGAAGCACTTGAAATACACATCTGCTATGAAAGGGATTTACCTCTTCGTCCTCGGTTTGGGATTGTCATTGGGTCAGGCGTGGAGCCAGGACCTGCGCTACACGCAGTACAATGCCATCCCGACCAGCATCAATCCAGCATTCGCTGGGTCTTCAGACGATGCGCGCTTGGCAACGGTCTACCGCAACCAGTGGGCGGCCATGCCCGGAGCATATGTCGGATGGCATGTGGCGACGGATTGGTACAACCGCAACCTGAACAGCGGCTTCGGCATCTTGATGAGCCAGGAAGAAGCAGGCGCAGGCGGTCTGAATACGACGCGCATTGCGGGCCAATACGCCTACGAAATTCCGCTCGGCAACGGGTGGCGTCTCCGGCCGGCACTGCAAGCAGCGATGGCCAATCGGTCCATCGACATGGGCGCGTTGACCTTTGGCGACCAGCTCATCCGCGGCCCAGAAGTCAGCACGATTGAAGACCGACCCAGCGTATCGCGCCATTACTTCGATTTCGCAACCGGATTCTTGTTGACAGGACGGTACACGTGGTTGGGATGCTCATTCGACCATCTGAACAACCCGAACGAGAGCTTGAATCCGACCTACATCGATCCGATGGACATCAAGACCTCCGTCCACGGCGGTTGGCGCATGCCCATCATGGACTACATGCGGAACAAGCATCACGGCGACCTCATCGTGGCCTTCAATTACATGGCACAAGGCCAATTCGATCAATTGGACTTGGGTATCTACTACGACACATACCCGTTGAGCTTCGGCTTGTGGTACCAGGGCTTGCCGTTCGGCCACACCATCGAAGGTGGGGCGGATGTGGATGCGGTCAGTGCCATTGTTGGCTACGGCCAGGACAATTGGAAGGTCGGTTACAGTTACGACATCACCCTGAGCACATTGGGGTTATCCACCACCGGTGGAAGCCACGAATTGGTGCTCAGCTATACATGGCAAACGCAGCAGCGCAAGCGACCCCAGGCGCCTCGTTACCTGCCTTGCCCCACATTCTGATAGTTAAGCGGATCGGAATGAAAAATGCCCGCCCAACTCCTTCCCAGGGGTTGGGCGCGTGTATTTACAGGCCAATTTGATTGACCTCCGGCTCGAGTTGCACTCCGTATTTGGCGAGCACATCTTGCATGATGTCCTGGGCCAGCGCCCAGATTTCTGCTCCGGTAGCACCGCCGTGATTGACCAAGACCAATGCTTGGCGATCGTGTACACCACAGGTGGCACGTCGGTGGCCCTTCCACCCCGCCTGATCAATCAACCACCCCGCTGCAAGCTTCACCTGACCATTCGGCGCGGGATAATGCACCACGTCCGGATGCGCGGCGACCACGGCCTCGAACGCCGCTTGTGAGATCACCGGGTTTTTGAAAAAACTTCCTGCATTGCCGAGGACCTCCGGGTCCGGCAATTTCGAGCGACGGATGTGCATCACCGCCTCCGCGACTTGCCGGTGAGTCGTGCCTTGATCCCAACCTCGCACCGCGAGCTCGGATTGAATGGCGCCGTACTTGGTCTGCAAAGGCGAGGTGCGCGCAAGGCGGAAAGCCACGCGCACGATGACCCATTGTTCCCGTTCGGCCTGCTTGAACAAACTATCGCGGTAACCGAATGCGCACCGCTCAGCATCGAAACGCTCCAGGGCGCCGGTTTCGCGGTGAATGGCCTCCAACCAAGCGAAACGATCCTTTACTTCGACCCCATACGCACCGATGTTTTGCATCGGCGAGGCGCCCACCGAACCCGGAATGAGGGCCAAGTTTTCCAATCCATTCCACCCTTCATCGAGGGAACGCATGACCCAGCCGTGCCAAGACTCCCCTGCACCGACGACGACTTCAATTTCATCGCCATCGTCTGCGAGCTTTTGCACGCCTGTCACCTGCATGTGCAGCATACGGCCCGTCCAGTCCCTGTGCATCAACACGTTTGAACCTCCCCCCAAAACCATGAGCGGCTGGTCGGGCGCTGAACGGAGGGCCCATCGGACATCCGCATCCGTGCGGACAACAGCCATACGTTCACTTTTCGCCTCTGCCCCGAACGTCGTCAACGGTCCGAGTTCGGCGCTGCGCTGCCATGCCCCAACCTCCGCGGGCCATGGAACACGACCCGGTGCGGTACTTGCTGAAACAACGTTCCGCTTGTGAACATGCGCCTCCCATTCTTCACTGGACAAATCAGTCGCTGCACCTTCACAGGCCAACAGCTCCGTCACCCACTGATAACGCGGGTAATCCGACGCATAATGTTGGTGCACCATCCATTTCTCCGCCCCCATCGGTTGCCACTCTGTTACGTGACGAGGGCCTTCGATAACGTAAAGCGTATCGGCGCCTTCTAAACTTCTGAACTGGGGGAAAATCGTGGCCATTGTGCGCCTGCAATTTCGGAGGCTTGGGGAAACAAAGCCGCCCATGATGCGTTGTATTTTTGAACAGCCCGAGTTGCAACTTCTCATGCCACACCCCCTCTCTACTCCCTCTCACCGCAAAGGACATCTAATCGTCGCCCAAGCGCGTTCATCGGCAGAAGCGGGACAATGGACCAGTGCCTTGACGGCCTACGATCAAGTCGAACGCGAATACCCCGATTGGACCAACGATCCTGATTTCTTGAACGACCGAGCCGTCGCGCTGTTTCACAACGACCGGGCACACGACAGTTTGGTCCTGCTCGACAAGGCCATCAACTTGCAACCGCAGTATGGATACCGGTACGCAGCACGCGGTTGGATGAAGCAAGCCCTTCGCGATATCCAAGGCGCCATCGCTGATTACGAGAAGGCCATAGAGCTCGACCCAGATGACGCCATTACGCTGAATAATTTGGGGTTGCTAGAGGAACAGATCGGACGAATGGAATCTGCGAAAGAACGTTTCCGAGCGGCAGATGCCATGGACAAAATGCTGGACGAACAGGACATCCCAAAAGCTTCCGACGCACCTGCACAACCAGCAGTAGCTCCAACCCCTCCTGCACCGCCTTCAAATCGGACCACTCCTTGGTCGGAAGTTTCGCGTGCACTGTTCACATCCCACGGCCGAAAAGAATTCCTTGACTTCATCCGCAATGGCTTTAAATTGAAGGACTGAAACGCCGGCACGCTTGACAACAACCCCTTCTTTTTTATCGGACCTTGCCGATCAGGTACGCAGCCAAAACCGTCCCGAACGGTGCTTGGTCATCCTGCCAAGTCAGCGGGCTGCGCGCAAATTCGAGCGAGCGTACGCGGCCGGGATGGATGGAGCGGGCTGGCTCCCGAAAACGCAAACCCTCGGTGCCGCCATCCGAGAGCACGTCCAGTGGTTGCCGCTTGACGGCATGGAAGCACTGGCACTCCTCTACACCCTGTGGAAAGCGCTCCCCCAAGAGGACGCGTCGGCCGAAGAACGCACCTTCGAGTCGTTCATGCCTTGGGGGCAAATCGCGCTCCGTGATTTCAATGAAATTGACCAACACCTCCTCGATGCCCAGAACGTCTTCCAAAACCTCTGCGACATCGAAGGCATTGAGGACTGGAGTTTCGGAGATGAAGCAACTTTGAAAGCAGGTCAGCAAGCGTTTCTGCGCCAATACTTGCAATTGGGACCGCTTTACGAGCGTTTCACCCAAGCCCTTGTAGATCGCAAACAAGGGTATTCCGGTTTGTTAACTCGGCAGGCTGCAGAGGCCCAGCGCAAGTTGGATTACGACCGTGTTTTTATTGCGGGCATGAGCGCTTTGACTCCAGCAGAGCAGCAATTCCTAAAGATTTACGAAAAAGCAGATTGCCTGACCTGGGCATGGGACGGCGACGCGAGCTACGTCCAACCGGACGCAATTGAAGCCGGCTTGTTCATCCGCGAGCAAATGCGCAGCCGTGGCGTCTCGCCTTCCATTTTGCCCAATCACTTGGCCAATCGTCCGCCACAACTTCACTCCGTTGGGTGCAGCAGCGTGGTCATGGAATGCCAATACATCCGAGAAGCCATTGCGCAGCTCGATGAAGCGGAATTGGCCAAAACGGCCATCGTTTTGCCTGATGGCAGCCAACTCCCATTGCTCTTGCAATCCCTCCCTGAAGGGCTCCAAAAAGACTACAACGTCACGATGGGGTTGGCATGGACAGAATCCCCGGCCCATAGCTTTTTGCGAACGGTACAGCGCCTGGTTCAGCGCAAACGTACTTCGTGGAGCCACGACGACATTCGCCAAGTCTTGAGCGAATCTCTGCTCCTCCAAGCACACCACGAAAAGGATTTTCAAGACGATGCCGCTCGGGTGTTGAACCAAATGGCAGAAAAGAAATGGGCCTGGGTGACGCTCGACCAAATCCAGTCGCTTTCCAGCGGTCCAGTGCGTGCGTTTTTCGCTGGACTCACGCCCCTGCTCACCTCCGAGGTCGGCGCCATGCTGTCCGCTTTTTCTGCGTGGGTTCAATCCATTGGCGAAGCGCTGGACGACCACGAATCCGGCGATCCCTGGACCCGCATCGGATGGGAAAAGGTTGCCCAGTGCACAGGGGTGGTCCACCGCTTCCAATCGAAGCACGGCATCATGTCCGGTGCCGATGAAATATGGGGACTCCTGTTCAACAGCCTCAAGTCCGAGCGCATCGACCTGCTTGGTGAACCTGAGGCCGGCTTGCAAATCATGGGACTCATCGAATCCCGAGCGCTCGACTACGACCGCATTTTCTTGATGGACTGCAACGAAGGCACCTTGCCCAAGTCCTCGCCTCCCGACAGCTTCATCCCATTCGATTTGCGATTCCTCTGGGGATTGCCCGGTCGCCACCAGCGCGAAGCGATTTATGCATACTACACCTATCGGTTGTTGAACCGGTCACAGGAGGTCCATTTGCTGTACCGCGGGCAAGACGAAGCGTCTGAACCAAGTCGCTACCTCCTCCAATTCGAACGCTCTTTTCGGCCGGATGGAAACCAACCCTTGCCCATTCTCAAGCACCGCGTACACACAGCACTGCCGGAAAAGCGACCAGAGATCCAACCCCTGGAGTGGAACCCCTGGGCGCAACGTCAGTTGGTGGGTTGGGCAGAGCGCGGCATCAGCCCTTCGGCCTGGAACACCTTCATGGCGTGCAAGCGGGATTTCTATTACAAGTACATCCTCAAACTGCACGAACAGGACGAGTTTGAAGACGAGATGACTGCAAGCACATTTGGAACCATCGTGCACAAGGTTCTCGAAGACGGGTTTGCTGATTTGAAAAACCGCGTGCTCCAACCCAACGACTTAAAAGCGCTCAAGGGCAACATCGAAAAACTGCTGCACTCAGCCGTTGCAGACGAATACAGCTTGGCCTTGACAGAAAGTGGAGAGAACTACTTGCACTTCGCCATGGCCGAAGCGACACTCCACAAACTCATCGATGTGGAATTGCGCGAGTTGGAGGGCAGCATCACGCGCACGGTCACCGCTCTCGAAGCGGAATTGGGCCACGCCTGGACACTGGAGGACAGTCCGTTTTCCTCCATACGGCTTCACGGCAAGGCAGACCGAATTGACTTGGAAGACGGCCAAGTGGTGGTCACCGACTACAAAACAGGCACCGTCAAGGCCCATGAACTTGTTTTGAAGGAGGATTGGATCGAGAAAGTGGCCAAAGGCAAATCATCCAAAGCGTTGCAACTGTTGATTTATTCAGCCATTGCGCTCGAGACCTTGGGGCCGAACGGCGGACCCATTGATTCCGTGCAATCGGGCATTCGATCGGGAAAGAACGCCCGCGTCGGGCTGCTCTCCCTTCACATCGATGGCCGGATTCAAATCGAACGGTCCGACGCACAACGCCTGCTGCGCTGGCTGGTCGAACAATTGGAGTCCCTTCATGGTCACGAGGGCGGCATTGAGCACGCTCCGGAAGCACGGTATTGTGCATATTGCACCGTCTTGGATCCCGTACCCAATTTCTTCAACTGATGGGCGTCATCGCTAAACAATCCGGTTTTGCAGCCCTCGCGCTCGGCGCGGGCATGATTGTGGGTGCTTTGAACAACATGGTCGTGCTGCCGCGTGCCTTTGACGGAAACGAAGCCGTTTGGGGATTGGTCCGAATCATGACCTCCTGGGGCATCATCTGCGCTTCCATTTCCACCTTGGGTGCTCCGGGCGCCATCGTGCGGTTTTTGCACCGCTACGAAGAAGGGCCTGAGCGCGACCGCAGCCTGAACACAATCGTGGCGATTGCCCTCGGGGGCATCCTTGCCATGCTGACGGTCCTATGGATTTGGGGAGAATCGTGGGTGGGAGAACTGGATCCCACGCAAAGCGAACTCCTCACCGAGAATGCGCATTGGTTTTTAGCCATTGTAGCCTTGATGGGTGGGTTGTATGTCTTTCGCGCGGTATTGACCTGGAAGCTGCGGACCGCGCTGATCGCTTGGATTGACGAATTGTGGCAAAAGGCCAGCTTCTGTACCCTCGGGGTGTTGCTCCTCGTCGACGCCATCTCCTTGGAGGCATTTGTCCCCTTGTACATTGCCAGCTACGGCGTTTCCTTCTTGATGATGGGAGCAGCCAGCCTCGGCGTGTTCAGCGGGCTCAAGGAAGGTTTAAACCGAAGGGATTTGCCGCAGTTTGCCGAATACAGTGCCTTCAGCTTGTTCGCAGGTGCAGCCATCATCGTCGCCAATCAACTCGACTACATCATGGTCGGCAAGTACCTGGGATTGGAAGAGGTGCCGGTCTACACCTTGGGCTTTTTCATGGGCTCGGTCGTGGCCTTGCCCCGGCGCGCAACGGCCAACATCGTGCGGGGCATCGTCGCAGGAAAAGTCAATGCACCAGACGACGGAAGCATCGGACGACTCAGCAAGAACACAGCTCGCGTGAACTTCTTACTCATGGCCACCCTCATGGCGGGAATCTGGGCAGGCTTTGACCCCATGCAGCAGCTTCTGCCGCCCAAATACCGAGGGCTCGAACTGGTGTTCCTGTGCATTGCCGGTTCCCAACTCATATCAGGCCTCAACGTCAGCAACAACAACCACCTCGGGCTGAGCGAGCACTACCGGCTGGTCTTGCCCGTGAATTTGGCCTTGGTCGTGGTCACCGTGGCCATGAATTACCTGTTCTTGGTGGTATTCGAGTGGGGCTTGGCGGGGGCAGCATTGGCCACCCTCGGCACGTTCGTGTGGAATAATGCCTGGAGGGTCCTCCTTGTCTACCGCAAGTTCGGTGTGCATCCCTTCACCTGGTCCATCCCAGTGATGGGGGGCATCGCTGTGGCTGCAGCCTGGAGCTTTCATTGGGAAGCGGAGACGCTGGGCTGGCACCCCGTCGCCGAAGCTGTGGTGCAGGGGGGATTGGCATCCGCAGCTTGCTTCATTGCATGCTACATGCTCGGATACTTTCCGGAACTGAGAACGGGGATGAAGCAACGCTTCACCTGGTGGCCTTAAGCCTTACTTCTGCCGCAACCAAGTCTGAGTGCGGAACAAAAACAGGATGTAACCGCGTACTTTGAGTTCATCCATATTGTCCTCTTCGAGCCACATCTCGCAATCGTAGACCTTGCCATTCTTAGGATCGCAAATGGTGCCGTCTTCCCACTCCAATTCACCTTCTACTGGGACCATGTCGCGAACGATTTCCATGCCGAGTGCAGGCTGGTCTTTGCGGTCGTCTTCGCATTCGTCACAAATGGGGTTTTGGTCCTCTTCAGGCAGCCGGAACAACTCGATGATTTGGCCATAGAGCTTGCCATCGCGCTCGGTGATCTCCACCACACTCTTGATGCGACCTGTCTCATCGTCGATGGTTTTCCACTTTCCCAAGAAAGGGTTTTGGGCCATAGCGGTCAAGGCAAAAAAGCTCAGGGCGAGGGTCAAAAAAGGCTTCATGTTCAAGGGGTCTTATTGTTTTTCAGCATCCATGCGCGCGCGGTGGATGGCGGCGTTGAGTTCGTAGCCCAATAATAGAATGGAACTGTTGGAATTCAACCACAAAAGTGTAATCAGTAACGTTCCGAGCGACCCATAGAGCGAATTGTAGGAAGCGAATTGGTCAATGAACCACGAAAAAGTGAAGGTCAAGATCACAAACAACGCTGTGGTTCCTGTCGCACCTATGGACCACCATTCCCACCGTGAATTGGCTCGATTGCCCACGTTGTAAAGGATGGTCACCGCTACGTAGATCAGGCCAAACGACAGCACCCACCGCGCCAGCGTGACCAGCGGCAAATTGATGCCCTGAAGCCACCCTTTGGCATCTGCCCAGTTCAATACGTCACCCGCAAATCCGATCATGAAGACCGCCACCACCAACAATACCGAGAGCACCAATAGCAGCCCAATGGAGACCAACCGGTACACCAACCAGTTCTGTTGCGGCGCGGCCGAATGTGCGCTTTGGCCAAAGCCCAACAAAATCGCATTCACGCTATTGGAGGCGTAAAACAAGAGCAACACCACCCCCACGGAAAGCAGCGTACCCTGCCGCTGGCCGATGAGATCCGACACGGTCGATTCGAACAAATCAATGGCCTGTTTCGGGAAAAACTGCTCCAAACTCAACAGCACCTCCTCCGTCTCCAAAGGTGTGTACGGGATGATGCTGAGCAGCAAAATCATGGCCGGGAAAAACGACACAAACAAGCGGAAGCTGATGGCCGCTGCCCGGGTCGACACCGATCCATTCACCAATCCGAGAAAGAAAAAACGGCCCACATCATAGACGTTCATGGACTTGTCCTTCCATGGACGTACCCCGCGCAGCAGGCGACGCACCCGGTCAAACAACCGGTTTCGTTGCACCCACCGAAAGAACGGCCGGTCCGGGACCACTGGAGGCTCCAACTCAGCCATTGAAGAACGTGGTTGATTTCAGACTGAAGTCCATCCCTTTCACGCTGTGGGTGATCCACCCCATGGACACATAATCGACCCCGGCTTCCGCATATGCGCGCGCGTTTTCCGGCGTAATTCCACCGGATGCTTCGAGGGGTATTTCCTGGCCCCATTGATCGACCATCGCCGAGACTTCCTCCGGGGTGTGGTTGTCGAGCAGAAGCCGGTCTACGAGCGGTTCCCCATTGGGTTTTTGGAAATGCGCTCGGGCCTCCATGGCGGCTTTCGTTTCCGCTGAGTTTCGTGCCTCTACAACCACAGGGAGGTTAGCGTTTGTTTGATCCAGGTAGCTGGCGACGTTGGCCAAGGCCTGCTCCATGGAGCCCGCATAGTCAACGTGATTGTCCTTGACCAAGATCATGTCATACAGACCCATTCGATGGTTTGTCCCTCCCCCCAACTGAACCGCTAACTTTTCGAATGCGCGCAACCCAGGGGTGGTTTTGCGGGTGTCGAGTACCGCGCATTTAGTGCCTTCAAAAGACGCCATGATTTCCGCTGTTCGGGAAGCGATGCCGCTCATGCGTTGGATGAAATTCAAAGCGAGGCGCTCACCGATCAGAATGCTTTTGGCATTGCCCGAAACGCGCAGGACTCGGTCCCCGTGAACCACGCGATCTCCGTCTTGAACGAGCAACTCACATGAGAGCTCAGGATCGACCAAATCAAAAACGAAACGCGCCACTTCTAGGCCCGCAACGACGCCGTCCTCTTTGGCCATGATCCAACCTTCTTGTTGCAAATCAGCCGGCAAGGAAGACTCCGAAGTACAATCACCTGATCCGAGGTCTTCTTCAAGAGCAAAGCGAATCAGCCGCTCCATCGCTTGTGAAATCATGCAACGAAGATAGAATACCTTTGCCACGTGCAAATCACGCTATTGGCCATCGGTAAGACGCAGTCCAATTGGATCGCAGAAGGGACAAAAATTTACGTTGACCGCATGCGGCACTACGGGAAATTCGCGTTCATCGAAACCCCGGATGCCAAGCTGAAGCAATCGAAGAAGGACCCCGCCTCAGTCAAGGAAGCCGAGGCGGTTATCCTCGATCGATTCATCGACGGCGTGGACCACCTTATCCTGTTGGATGAAAAGGGGAAGGCCATGGGATCGCTGGCGTTCTCAAAACACCTTCAGAACCTACAAAACCGCGGCCTGCGCCACGTCATGTTTGTCATCGGTGGTCCCTATGGGTTCGCCGCGCGCATTCGTGAAAAGGCCCATGCATTCATGAGCCTCGGACCCATGACGTTCTCGCACCAGATGATCCGGCCCTTTGCCGCCGAACAGATTTACCGCGCCCACACCATCCTCAAAGGGGAACCGTACCACCACGAATAAAAAAGGCCCGACCGGTGAGGTCGAGCCTTTCTAATTAATTCGTTTCAATTACGCTGCAAGCACGGTCACAACATTGTTCAGCACCTCAACCGTGCCGCCTTTAACGGCAAAACGCTCTTCGTTGGCACCTGTGCGCACCAACACCTCGCCAGACTGCAACGTAGTGATCAAGGCCGCGTGGCGGTCCATGATGCCCATGCTCCCATCGGAACCGGGCAAGCCCACGTAGTCAGCTTCTCCGCTGAACAAAGTGGCGTCGGGGGTGAGGATGTGTACGGTCATGGTCGCTCGGGTGATTAGGCTTCAGCCATCATTTTCTCACCGGCCTCAATGACCTCCTCGATGGTGCCCTTCAAGTTGAAGGCCGCCTCTGGCAGGTGATCCAATTCGCCGCTCAAGATGCGTTTGAAGCCTTTGATGGTGTCTTCGATACTCACCAGCGCGCCCTGCAATCCAGTGAACTGCTCTGCTACGTGGAAAGGCTGAGACAAGAAACGGCTGATGCGGCGCGCGCGGTAAACGGTCTGCTTGTCTTCTTCTGACAATTCGTCCATACCCAAAATCGCGATGATGTCCTGCAACTCCTTGTAGCGCTGCAGGGTCTCTTTCACGTCCTGCGCACACTTGTAATGCTCTTCGCCTACTACTTCAGGAGTCAAGATTCGTGAAGTTGAATCCAATGGATCCACCGCTGGGTAGATACCGAGGGAAGCAATCTTACGTGACAATACCGTGGTAGCATCCAAGTGAGCAAACGTCGTTGCAGGTGCCGGGTCAGTCAAGTCATCCGCAGGTACGTAAACCGCCTGAACCGAGGTGATCGATCCACGCTTCGTTGAAGTAATGCGCTCCTGCATTGCCCCCATTTCTGTGGCGAGAGTCGGCTGGTAACCTACTGCAGAGGGCATACGACCGAGGAGTGCTGATACCTCAGAACCTGCCTGAGTGAATCGGAAAATGTTATCGATGAAGAAGAGGATGTCGCGTCCACCGGTCTCTTCGTCCCCGTCGCGGAAGTATTCCGCAACCGTCAAACCTGACAGCGCTACACGGGCACGTGCCCCGGGAGGCTCGTTCATCTGACCGAATACCAACGTCGCTTGCGACTGGGCCAATTCGTTGGTATCGACCTTCGTCAAGTCCCAACCGCCGGCTTCCATGCTCTCTTCGAATTCCTTACCGTACTTGATAACGCCAGATTCGATCATCTCACGCAACAAGTCGTTTCCTTCACGGGTACGCTCACCAACACCAGCGAATACCGAGATACCTTCGTATCCCTTCGCAATGTTGTTGATCAATTCCATGATCAAAACCGTCTTTCCTACACCTGCACCGCCGAACAATCCAATCTTCCCCCCCTTTGCGTAGGGCTCGATCAAATCGATGACCTTGATGCCGGTGAACAAGACTTCCGTTGCCGTGCTGAGGTCCTCAAACTTCGGCGCCTCTTGGTGAATCTCACGACCGCCTGTTTTGTCTGTAGCACCGATGCCGTCGATGGCATCCCCTACTACGTTGAACAATCGACCCTTGATCTGCTCACCGACAGGCATCGTGATGCCGCGACCGGTAGCCGTCACCTTCATGCCACGCGACAAACCCTCCGTGGAGTCCATGGAGATGGCGCGAACGGTGTCTTCACCGATGTGCTTTTGGGTTTCGAGGATCAAATTCCCTCCTTCCCGTTCAATGGTGAGGGCGTCCAAAATTTTAGGAAGTTCAACTCCCTGCGGGAAACTTACGTCGACAACCGGTCCGATGACCTGGGCTATGGTTCCTTGTTGAGACATGGGCGATAAGGCGTTTCTGCCAATTAAATTCGCCGCAAAAGTACAAGGTAATCCGCGAGATTACCAACCTATCTTTGCAAAAGTGAAAGTCCATTTCAACGCACGCGATTTTTCAGCTGAAGTCCCGGTGGTATTGACCATAGGCACCTTCGACGGCGTGCATGTTGGGCACCGTGCTGTGCTCGACTTGTTGAAAACTCGAGCAGCCGAAGTCGGAGGCCAAACGGTTTTGCTGACCTTCCACCCGCACCCCCGGACCGTGCTGCATCCGGAACACCACCAATTGCACTTGCTCAACACGATCGAAGAGCGGCAAATGCTCTTAGCGGATGCCGGGCTCGACCATTTGATCATCCATCCCTTTAACGAGGACCTGTCGCGCATGACACCGTTGGAATACGTCCGCGAGTTGTTTGCAGAAGGCATCGGGCCATCTGTGGTCATCGTGGGCTACGACCACCGATTTGGCCGAAACCGAGAAGGTTCCTTTGAGAGTTTGACCAACCTCGGTAAAGTCTTTGGGTTCGAGGTGGAAGAACTTCCTGCCCATACCGTCTCCGACACGCGCGTCAGCTCCACCAAGGTACGTGAAGCCATCGCATCCGGGGATGTGGAATTGGCCAGGCAGTGGCTCGATCGCCCGTATCCTTTCACCGGTAAGGTCATTCGCGGCGAACAACTCGGACGCAAATTGGGCTTTCCTACCGCCAACCTCGAAAGCGAAGAACCCCTCAAATTGATGCCCGGACGGGGCGTTTATGCGGCGTGGGCACGAATTGCGAGCGAGGGCCAATGGAAACCTGCAATGGTCAACATGGGCACCCGTCCCACCGTTCACTCGGACAGTACCACGGAACACATGGAAGTGCACCTGCTCGCGGGGGGACGGCAATGCTACGATGAGACGATGGAGCTGCGTTTCATTTCCCGTCTCCGGAACGAGATGATGTTTGATGGATTGAAGGCTTTGCAAGATCAGTTGCAACAGGATGCCGATGCTGCGCGTTCTATTTTAGCATCTGAACCCTTGTCATGATCCGATTGCTCACAGCATCCAGTATTTGTGCCCTGTTGCTCGGTTGCTCTGTATTCGCTCACGGGCAAACTGTGGACTGGGAAACGACTCCGGTATTTACCAGTGTCGAGCAAGCACGGGCCGCTCGAAAGGCCGGCACTCCGATTTACCGCATTGACTTGACCAAGCGACGGCTTCGCACCTTCCCAGAAGAGTTGGCGACCTGGACGGAGTTGCGGGAAGTCGTATTGGACCGAAACAAATTGAAACGGATCGATGTGGACCTCACGGGTTGGGCATTCATCGAACGGTTTTCTGCAGAAGCCAATGACCTCACAGCCTTCCCGTCATCCACCAAAGAATGGACGTCGCTGCGGACCTTGGAATTGGGCGACAATGCCATCGACTCCATCCCCTTGGACATCGACCAGTTGACCGAACTGCGCACCCTGAGTTTATGGTCCAATGTCATCGCACACTACCCGGCAAGTCTTGGTGACCTTCGACACCTCGAATTGCTGGACTTGCAATACAACGACATGACGTTGGAAGAGCAGGAATTGCTCCAATCATGGCTTCCCCTCTCCGTTAGCGTCAATTTATCGGCTCCGTGCCGCTGCGAATTCGATGAGTGAGGGCAAACGGACCTGGCACCGTTGGGGCGAACCGCTGGCCGTCGCACTCAATTTGGCCTACACGCTCGGCTACCAAGCGGGCGAATCATGGGCTTTTTTGGCAGCTGGCATTGGATCCCTCGTCTTCCTCCTCGTGTGCTGGCAACGCCAAATGAAGCTTGAAGCCGCCCTGTGGCTCTACTACATTGCCATGGCCATTTACGGCGGGTGGGCAGTTCAAGATGCCTGGCCCGACCCCTTGCCCACCGCCTCCATTGAGACCCACGCCGTTTCCATTTTGCTCAGCGCCATTGCATGGTGGGGGCTGCAGTGGCATTTCAAGGGCAAGACTTGGCGTCCGAAATTGGATGCCTTCACCACGGTAGGCAGTCTGTTGGCAACGTACTGGATGCTGCAATTTGTGCACGCCAATTGGCTGTATTGGATTGCCGTGAACGCCGCAGCCATCGTTCTCTATGCCAGCCGTGGACTCAAATGGGGCACCCTCCTCTTCATCGTTTACACCGTGCTTTCGATTGAAGGCTGGTTCAACTTCATTCCCTGACGCCGTGGTCGCCTCCCCGCCCTTCAAAATCGCCGTCACCGGAGTGGAATCAACCGGCAAGACCACCTTGGCTTCATCGCTGGCTCAAGCCCTTGGCGGTGCATTCGTACCCGAGTGCGCTCGGTTCGATGCGCAGGTCTTGGCAAATCAGGTCGGCCTGTCCACATTGAGCCGATTGGGGCGTGAGCAGTACGAGGCGTGCAGGGAAGCTGAGCGACGTGAGACATCCGAGGGGCTGACGTGCATCGTATCGGACTCCGATGCCACCGTGTTGCAGCTGTGGGGGGAGCACGTTTTTAATCATGTACCCGAGGGCCTTGGGCCGCTCGAGGATTGGCCTGACTTGGTCCTCCTGTGCACCCCCAACATCCCGTGGGAAGCAGACCCCCTCCGCTCCATGCCCAGCCTCGAAGATAGGTTGGCCTTGCACCAACGTTACGAAGTTGCCATCGCGCACCATCCGAAAACCGCCGTCATCGATGCGCAAGGGCAAGAAAAAAGGCTCGACCAAGCGGTGCGAGCCTTTCACAAGTTCTTCGGCTGAATTCGATCAGCGGATGATGAATTTCACGGGGATTGTGTACTGAACACTCACCGACTTTCCGCGTTGCTCACCCGGTTCGAAAGTAGGCAAGCTTTCCACTACACGGATGGCTTCGGCATCCAATCGGGAATCGACCTCGCGCAACACGCGCACGTCTTTCACTTTTCCGTCCTTGCCCACTACGAAGTAGACAAAAACGGTACCTTGAATTCCGGCGTCCTTTGCGATGGGCGGGTACTTCGTGTTCTTGGAAACGTACTTGATGATTTCCATTTGGGTGCATTGGTGACGTTCGTCCCCACGCAGCTTCTTGCAATCACCCATTGCTGGCATGTTCTCAACGATCATGAAGGGCACGTCCTCCTCCTCTTCTTCATAATCCTCGATGATTTCGATTTCGGTGTCTTCGTCGAGTTCAATGTCCTCGATTTCCAACTCTTCCTCGATTTCTTCTTCGTCGTCCACGATCTCAATCACAGTCGTCTGCTGCGGTGGAGGCGGCGGTGGCGGTGGGGTGACCACGTTCACGGGAATCTCCTCGTCCTCGAGCAGGTCGGCCTCAAAGTCAATGGCACGGGTGATGGCCACATCGTAAGAAGTCCACGCCAGGGCGGACAAA
>CALJFZ010000028.1 GCA_938074325.1 uncultured Flavobacteriales bacterium
TGGAGCCTGGAATTATCACGGCATCGTTGTCGGCGTTTACAACCGATCTGGCCAACCAAGCATCACCAGTTTTTCTCAAAAAAACTATCACGCTAGAATACACACATTCCGAACCTTCATTGAACAATTTGACTCGAAGGAGGTGCTCACCTGGAGTCACTCTAGAATGATTGATGCGTATTTCTGTCTTGGTTCAGATTCTTGTAAAAACCTCTCTTCCGTAGTCGAACTACTTCGGAGTTACAATTTCCTGATACGGCAAAAAAACTTCGAAAAATCTTGGCTTGTGGCAGTTACGCTACCGAAAATGCTCTTGCGTCTTCCCCGAACCTTCCTAGGCAATTGACTCTCTCCTTGAGAGACAAGTCATTTTCGCATCTACTCAATCCAGGACCTCAAAAATGCAAGTGTCAGAGGACAGTCACAACTCTCAAAGAAGTTTCCAATTCTTGCAATTTTGGGCTGGATTGTGATCGCCAGAAATTGAGATTGTCCAACGCTTGGGGGCAACAACCTTGGCGCAATTGTTAATCTCGGCAAATTTGCCAGCCCACCAACTGAATGTACTGTTGGCAATGATGACATTTCTGAATGCAGTTAAAAGCATGAAATCAGAATGAGCGTGATTTTCACAAAAAGCAGACCTGTGTATGTTGCCGACGCTACCATAGTGCTCTTCACACCATTCTGGGTCATCGGAGAAAAACACGAATTGCGGCGAATGGACCTCCTGTCTGAAGTGCTCGAGAGCTCTGTCGATGTAGTCTTTGCCCACAAATCCAATTGTTTTTGAGTAAACTGGATGAGTGACGTAATCCCCTCGTCGAACATGGACTGCCACGAAGGAACTATTTCCCGACCACAATGTGCTCAGTTTCCTGCCTTCTTCTGACAGACTCGGCTTGAAACGGAACGCTTTGAGAATGTGATCAAACGCGAAGTCAAAATACTCTGCATCTTGAAAGCGGCCTACGATCCCAATCAAATCGATTTCAGAGTCGGGCACGTCCATCATGCAATTGTCATCTTGGATATGAAGCTTCGCGGGGCGAAAACGTCTCAGCACAAACGATGTCAACCTCGACCACAGCCTCGCATTGACAGGGTACAAGCGATCCGTCTGCAATCGAGAAGCAAAATGAAATGGGCCATGAAACAGCTCTGAGAGTTCGAAATCTCGAATGATGTCATGAACTGAGCTGCTTGAGTTTTCTCCAAGCAGGGAAACGTCAAGCAGCAGCTGTCTTCCCATTTTTTGACACAACGCGATGCCAGCAGCACATTGAAACATTTGATTTCCAAGCCCGCCCATCAGTCTTACCACGAGTAAAGGGTTCCTGTGATTCATGACATTTGGATTTATCATCAGCGTGATTCTGTGACGAAGATGATGAATTCCATGAATCCAACGAAAACATCTTTTCTTCAATTGCACGCACAACCCCTCTGTTCTGAGAGACACTAAGCAAGCTGTTTGAGAGTGTCTTTGGCAATCTCGCTCCACCGAAATTTATCGGACAACCCACTCATGTCTGACGTTCGATTCACACTCGACATTTTATGGGCCAATTCCTTTTCATCGCCAGGCAACATCAACTCCGTCTCGAGCTCTTTCATTGCGCCTACATCCGTAGCTATGACCTGCAACCCGCGAGCCTTAGCTTCAAGAACAACGGTAGGCATGCCCTCGGACAAACTCGGGAGAAGCAGCACGTCGCAGGAGTCCATGATGTCCATCATCTGCTCCTTTTCACGTACAACCCCATGGTAGGTCAAGTTGTGAAGAGTTGATTCCAATTGCGGCCAGTCTCCCACAAGATGAAGTTCTATTGGTTTTTTCAGCAGAGAGAGAGCCTTACCTAGAATGTGAAACCCTTTTCGGGATTCATTTCGACCCACCATCAAAAAGCGGATGCCCTCCGCTTTTGAACCTCTTATCGGCTTATCAAACCATACGTCGTCAACACCATTTGAAAGCTCGACAACTTGTTCATCACAAGCGCCATTGGTCCTGAGCATATCGCCAAGCTTCCCGCCAAGTGAAACAACCTTCCACGACTGACAGATTTGACGCTTAAACGTTGGTCGCATCAAACGCTTGACCAGCGAATCTCCAATGGAATGAGCAGGCTGGAACATTTCCAATCCGTGTAGATTGATCATCAGCCGTGAGTGCCTACCCAGGAAAGCATCCCCAGTGAGGCCCTGAGCGTAAACACAATCGTATTGAGCCAAGTCGCCTGCAAGATTCAGAAAAGCGCGGCTCAGCTTTCGACTTGCTCGGAGATAGTGTCCTGGCAACTTCCCTCTGTCCTTGAAGGTGCACGAGAGCACTTGGATGTTGTTTTTCGAGGTTACAAGCTCATCCAGAATTTCCTGTTCTGATGGTGGTGATGCGTTGATTTCACCACAAGTGCAGACTGTGATTTGGTCTACCAAGGGTGACAAATGCTTGATAAGCATCGTCGAGTGCTTTTGCATCCCTCCGACCACAAAGGGGAAAAGTCCGTCCGCGAGAAACAACAGATGCATGGCCGAAAGTTCAATAAGAATTCATCTCGGAGAACAGCCTCAACGACCGAGTCGAGCTTGATCAGTCAATGATCGGCAAAATCGCTCCGCGGACCTCACCGAAGAAAGGAGCACGCATCACCACAGTGTCGCCGTCGAGGATGAATTTGCGCTCGGTGCCGTCAGGCATGGAAACTGGCTCGGTGCCGCGCCATGAGATTTCCAGCATGGAACCGAATGAGCCCTTCTCAGGACCACTGATCGTTCCGCTCGCCATCGTGTCTCCGGCGCGGAGGTTGCAGCCGTTGACCGTATGGTGAGCCAATTGCTGGCGCATGTTCCAGTACATGTGACGGAAGTTGGAGCGACAGACAACCTGACCTGAAGAAGCGCCTTCGGGGATGATCTCCACCTCAAGCGGGACGTCGTAGTGACTGTCCCCCTCGTACTTGAGATAATCCAAAACTTCGGGGTCCTGCTGAGGGCCGGAGACACGCAAATGGTCCAAGGCTTCCAGGGTCACGATCCAAGGGGAAATGGAGGATCCGAAGTTCTTGCCAAGGAAGGGGCCAAGTGGGACGTATTCCCACTTTTGGATGTCGCGGGCAGACCAGTCATTGAAGAGCACCAACCCAAAAATGTAGTCCTCCGCCTCGGCGGTCGTGATGCGCTCGCCCATTGGCTTGCCGTCGAACGTGACGAAGGCCATTTCGAGTTCGAAGTCAAGGAGGCGGGACGGGCCGAAGACGGGAGGCGCTTCAGGGTCGGGGCGGGTTTGGCCCATGGGGCGTCGAATGGGCGTGCCGCTGACGACGATGCTTGAGGCCCGGCCGTGGTAGCCGACCGGCATGTGCTTCCAGTTGGGGAGCAAGGCGTTGTCGGGGTCGCGAAACATCTTGCCGACGTTGCGGGCGTGGTCTTCGCTGGAATAGAAGTCGGTGTAGTCGCCGACTTCCACCGGCATGTGCATGGCGACGGTCGCGACGGGCACGAGGCAGGAAGCGTGGGCGTCGGTATGGTCGCGAAGGTCCGGGCAGTCGGTCGCCATGAGGGCTTGGACGCG
>CALJFZ010000029.1 GCA_938074325.1 uncultured Flavobacteriales bacterium
ACTGGCAGTGGGACCGTTGAATTACCACTGAATTACGGCTTAGTTGACAACAGCCTAGTGGGGTCGTTTTTCATTGACTCGAGGGGAGACTACCACTTCAAGGGGACCATTTTGTTAGGCTATCACTTCCATCCAGATCTCTACGAACGCATGGTGGCGCAAATCCCCTCATGGCAGTCCAGCGAACCGCTCGACATTGGAGCGACCAATTACGAGCAAGCATTGCAAACCTGGATTGGCACCGAGGAAAGCGCGAAGCTCATCAACGACCTAGCAATGACAGGCTCACTCAAGAACATCCCCAAAATGCTGCAAAAAGGTGTGGTGCTCACCGATGTAGATTTGGTTTGGGACGACCCCGAAGAGGCTTGGATTTCCACGAGTGAATTCGGCGTTGTTTCACTCGGCAAGGAAGCGCTGTTTATGCGCATACCTGGAAAGCTGATTCTGAACAGAAGCCGAAGTGGGGATGCGTTCACCCTGTATTTCCACGGTGACGAGGAGAATTGGTATTACCACGACTTTAAGTTGACTAATGGGAAGGACGGCAAAATGAATTTGACGACCAGCGACATGGCATTTTACGAAATGCTTGCTGAGTTAAAGGCCGGCAAACGGGAGGAAACCGCAAAAGACGGTCAGAGTTTTTTCTTCCAATACATGGCTTCACGTCGTCGAAGGGATAACTTGGTAGACGCTTACAGAGATTTCGATTGACGCCACATCCGCAATACCCCCACATTTTTAGCCCCTTGCAAGTAGGACACCTGACCCTACCAAACAGGATCATCATGGGCAGCATGCATTTAGGACTAGAAGAGGAGCGAGGAGGGATGGAGAAGCTTGCGGCGTTCTACGCTGAGCGCGCACGTGGCGGGGCTTCCTTGATTGTTACAGGGGGGGTCAGCCCCAATCGCCGGGGAGTCCTCGGGCCCGGTGGCGCACGCATGCAAACCCGGCGGCACGCAAACGAGCACCGAGCCATTACGGAAGCCGTGCACCGCAACGGTGGGCGCATCCTGATGCAAATTCTGCACGGAGGCCGCTACAGCTACCATCCTTTCAATGTGGCCCCAAGTGCAATCAAGGCGCCCATCAACCGTTTCAAGCCCCGTGCGCTATCAACACGCGGCGTGGAACGGACCATTCGGGACTTTGTTCGATCCGCTGAATTGGCCAAAGAGGCTGGCTATGATGGCGTGGAAATCATGGGTTCCGAAGGCTACTTGATCAACGAATTCATTGCGGCTTCGACGAACAAGCGCAAGGACTGTTATGGAGGAAGCTTTGCCAACCGAATGCGCTTTCCTGTAGAAGTGGTGCGTTCCGTGCGTGAACGGCTGGGCAGCGAGTTTGTTCTCATGTACCGTTTGAGCATGCTCGACCTGGTATCAGAAGGCAGTTCTTGGGAAGAGGTGGTAGAGCTGGCGCAGGCCATAGAGTCCGCCGGTGCCGATGTAATCAATACGGGCATCGGATGGCACGAGGCTCGGATTCCAACCATTGCGACCCTGGTCCCAAGGGGCGGGTTTACCTACGTCACCAAAGAATTGATGGGCAAAGTCAGCATTCCTTTGGTCACCACGAACAGGTTGAACATGCCGAGTGTGTGCGAAGAGGCGTTGGCTTCTGGATGCGCAGACCTTGTTTCCATGGCCCGTCCATTTCTGGCTGATTCTGACATCGTGAACAAGTCCCGGAACGGTCAGACGGATGAAATCAACACCTGCATCGGCTGCAATCAAGCGTGCTTGGATCAAATTTTCAAACAGCAGGTGGCTTCGTGTTTAGTCAATCCAAGGGCAGCTCATGAAGGGCAGTGGCCCTTGGACAACAGAACCACTTCGCCTAAATCCATTGCAGTGGTAGGGGGTGGACCTGCCGGATTGAGTGCCGCTACCGAGCTTGCGAGGCGGGGGCATCGCATCACCCTGTTTGAACGAAGTGCGGAAATCGGCGGTCAATTCAACCTGGCCAAACGCGTTCCGGGCAAAGAAGAGTTTCACGAGACCATCCGTTACTTCCATCGTCAACTGCAACTGTACGAAGTCGAGGTGCGCTTGCAGGCAACCGCAACGGTTGATGAACTTGTCGGGTTTGAGGAGGTGGTTTTAGCTTCAGGAGTGAAACCGCGGCAATGGCAATGGGGGCCCGAATGCGATAGCCGAATAATGAGCTACATCGACGCGCTTCAACTAAAGGAGAAGTTGAAAGGAACCGTTGCCATCATTGGGGGTGGAGGTATAGGATTTGATGTGGCCAGCGCATTGGTCCATTCGCATGACTCGGATTTCTACGAACAATGGGGCATCGACAAGGACCTCGAACACCGCGGGGGCGTAAAGGCGCCTAGACCGCACGCTTCAGACATAGCCCTTCACATGTTCCAGCGTTCATCGGGTAAGATGGGAGCACATTTAGGTAAGACAACGGGATGGATTCACCGCCTTGAATTGAAAAAGGCAGGAGTGCACATGCACACAGGTGTAGCCTACACCAACTTAGACGAAGCAGGGCTTCACTACACCGAGGGCGGAGAGGACAAGCTCTTGCAGGCAGACCATTTCATTGTTTGTGCCGGGCAAGTCGCATACGCACCACTCTATGATCAGCTCTTAGCTGAAGGCATTCAGGCCCACCGGATAGGAGGTGCACTCGACGCTAAAAGTCTGGATGCTCAGCGGGCCATCAAGGAAGGATTGGAGCTAGCGTATCGCATCGATTAATCGGGGGTTTCTACGTGTGCGTTATGCCACTCCTTCATGCGTTGCACCGCCTGCTCTCCTGCTTCCACAAATGACTGAAGGGCTTGAGCGCTTTCTTGAACGGGTGGAGCGATCGGCGTGCCGAACCGGACGTGCACCGGGTTCTTACGCAAAAGAAATCCTCCCTTTGGCAAGGCTTTTCGTGTACCGTGAATATGGAGGGGGATGATGGGCGTATTGGATTTCGCCGCCAAGTGAAATGCCCCCTTCTTGAAGGAATTCAATTCTCCATTCTTTGTTCGCGTCCCTTCCGGGTATACAATGACAGAAATCCCCCGGTTCAACGTAGTAAGAAGCCGATCTACCGATTTCTTGGCAGCTGTTGGATTGGAGCGGTCGATGAAGACTGTTCCCACACGCTCATTAAGCAGGCCCAGCACTGGCACCTTACGTATGCTCGCTTTTGCGAGGTATACGATGGGATGAGGGATTGTCGCCGCTGAGGCATTGATGTCGAGCTGGCTGGCGTGATTCGCAATGAAAATGGCCGTGGCGGGCCAGTTCTCAAACTTGGCTTCTTCCGACTCGAAAGAAACGGAGGCTGCCTTGTTCCCAATAATGCGCAGCATATTTCGGCTCCACAGCCGGCTGCCAATTCCACTTAACACGTACTTGGCTGAACGGGGTCGCAGAAGGATGGTTAGTAGCGCATAGCTGCAGCAAAAAGCTGACCATAATAACCCGGCCAATGTGCGAAGAAGTACCATGGAGCAATTATGTGTTAGCGTGCAAAAGGAGATTCATTTGCTTGGCGGAAAGTTCAAAGCACTTGCCTGGCACAAGTGATTCTTGAGCCAATGTAAAACGCCCTGTACCAAATCGAATAATACGGAGGGTAGGGAAACCGACTTTTGCGGTCATCTTCCGAATCTGTCGGTTCTTTCCCTCGGTTAATTCAAAGCAGAGCCAAGTCGTGGGAATGTGTTTCCGTTCTCGAATAGGAGGCACTCGCTCTGGCACAATGGGCGGGTCAATGATCTGCACGGATGCCGGCCGTGTCCGAACATCTTTTTTTCGAATGCGCAACACCATCGGATGGCGCATGGGTTCCAGATCCTCGTTGCTGGGAGTGCCTTCCACTTGAACCCAATACGATTTCGTGTGTTCGCGATCAGGCGCAGTGAGGTCGGCCTTGATTTTTGCGCTATCCGTGAGCAAAAGCATGCCTTCTGAATCCCTGTCTAGCCGCCCAATGGGCCAAACATCCTTGGGGAGATCCAGCCCCAAGCTCAACAATCCCGGATGACCGTCTTCGTCAGTGAATTGGCTGAGCACCCCAAAAGGTTTGTACAGCGCGAAGCAACGCATCAATCGATCCAGTCGGCTACAAACACATTTGTGCTACGGGTTCTTCCGTTGTTTCGGTTGGACGAAAACGCAATGCGCTTGCCGTCTGGGGAGAACATGGGGAAAGAATCAAATGCATTGTCAAACGTCACTTGTGTCAAGCCCGTACCGTCCGTATTGATCATGAAAATATTGAACGGGAATGCAGCTGTTTTGTGATTGCTTGAAAACAGCACGCGTTGACCATCGGGATGGAAGTACGGAGCCCAGTTGGCCCCTCCCAAATCTGTCAATTGCCGTGCATCTGTACCGTCTGCATTGGCTATGAACAACTCCATTTCAGTAGGTTCGACCAACCCTTGTTCGAGCAGTCCCTTGTAGTGAGCAATTTCCTCTTCTGTTTTGGGACGGCTTGCGCGCCAGATCAACTGAGAACCATCGGGCGAAAAGAATGCTCCGCCATCGTAACCCAATTCAGAGGTGACTTGGCGCACATCGGATCCGTCGATGGCACAAGTGTACAATTCCAAATCGCCACTTCGGGTGCTCGTGAAGACCATTCGATCGCCTTTCGGGCTTACCGTCGCCTCTGCATCGTAGCCGGGCTCAAACGTGAGTTGACTCAATTCATTTCCGGATAAGTCGTATGTGAAGATGTCGTAGCCTTCGTAGATGGGCCATACATATTCGCCCTTAGGGCCGCGCGGTGGAACAGGAGGGCAAAGGGTGTCTGCCAAATGAGTTGAAGCAAATACAACTGAGGTGTCACCTGGCAAGAAATATGCACAGGTCGTTCGGCCTTGGCCATTTGAAATTTGATTCAAACCTTCGGCCTTCGTGGAGGCGTCCGCTTCCAAATCCATCCAGAAGATTTGGTCACAACCTGTTCCCCAAGCGGGGTTATTGGCTTGGAAGACCAATTTCTCGCTGTCAAAAGACCAGTACGCTTCCGCATTATCTCCGCCAAATGTCAATTGGCGTAGGTTACGCAAATGCGTCTCCTGTTCGTAACGCAAGGTGTCTGTCACTTCGGTAGCCTTTGAGGCGGTTGATTCTGCATCAGGGGTTCCGCATGCCCAAACCAAAAGGCTCAATGCGAATGTGACGGTTGCAAGACGTTTGTTCATGTTGAATGTTCGAATTTTGCACGAAAATACCTTTCAACAAGCAGTTTCATGATTCGCATGTGTCAAAGTAATGTATGGAGTGCCTCAGTGACATTCCTCGTCCTGTTATCCATGGGGTGTGGACCAACCCCTACCAATCCGACGTCCTATGTTCAAGGTGTCGTTTATGCCTTAACGGATAGCTCCTTGCAAGGACGGGAGACCGGAACCGAGGGAGAGCGCTTGGCCAGTGATTGGCTGGATGCGGAATTCACCGCTTTGGGGCTTGAAGCACGGGGCGACAGTGGCTCACGTCAATCGTTTTCTTACAAGCCGCATCCTCCTCTGCAGATGCACGGTACGGGCGACAGTACTCACCTCGGAATGGCCTTAGTGACTGAAATCGTTGGGGAAAACGTCATCTACGCATTGGAGAAACCCAAGGCTCCTTTCTGGGGTGTGATCGGAGCCCATTACGACCACTTGGGTTATGGAGATGAAAATTCTCTGTTTCGCGGTGAGCCTACGATTCACTTTGGGGCAGATGACAATGCTTCCGGTGTTGCAGGCATGATGGAATTGGCCCGTCGCTTCCAAAGGAATGGAGAAGAACATTCCATGCTGTTTATGGCTTTCTCGGGTGAAGAAAAAGGACTTTGGGGGTCAAATAAGTTTTGCGAATCACCGACCATTGACCTCGACTCCGTTCGTTTTATGCTCAATTTTGACATGATTGGTCGCCTTCGTGGAGACACATTGGCCGTTTACGGCACGGGCACTTCGCCGCGTTGGATAGAACTGTTGGAGTCGTGCAACGAGGACAGTCTGGTTCTGGTGCCAAGCGAGAGTGGTGTAGGGCCTAGCGATCACACGAGTTTCTACCTCGAGGACATTCCAGTCCTGCACTTTTTTACGGGCCAGCATCCTGATTACCACAAACCGTCCGATACGCCAGATAAAATCAACTACGACGGCATCGTTCGAATCGTGGATTTCGTAGAGCGGGTAGCGCGTCGCTTGAACGACGAGCCTGACTGGGTTTTCACCGCAACAAAAGACCAAGACGAAGACAGTACACCGAGATTCAAAGTGACTCTGGGCGTTATTCCCGATTACCTGTTTGATGGGAAGGGAATGCGCATTGACGGGGTTTCCGAAGGCCGTCCCGCAGCCAATGCTGGGCTTCAGCGCGGAGATATTGTCTTGGCCATTGACACCGTCCAAGTTGTCGACATGATGTCCTATATGGGGGCCTTGAGCCTGTTTGAAGCGGGTGAAAACTCAGAGGTTACAATCAAGCGAGGCAGTAGTATCCTAACTTTGCCCGTAAATTGGGATTGAACAAAACTTAAAAAAACACTAACATGTGAATTCGCCGCTCTTTCGAGAGAGGAAAGTCCAGACAACGCAGAGCACCGCACTTCTCAAAAGGAAGGGGCGGAGGTGAAAGCCTACGTCACAGAGAGTGCTGCAGAAATTTATACCGCCGATGGCCCAGTGGGCACAGGTAAGGGTGAAAAGGTGAGGTAAAAGCTCACCAGTTTCAGAGTGATCTGAAAGCTCAGGTAAACCTTGCGGGTTGCAAGACCATGTACACTAATGATTGAGGGCTGCTCGCCCGAGTTAGGGGGTAGGTTGCTTAGATAAATGGCGAATCGCGGAAGCGAACAGGATCTGGCTTACGTCATGAAAGTGTCAAAGGAGGGGGGCTCAAGCCCCTCTTTTTTTTATGTGCTTTGACGGTTTCTGTTTTTTTCTGTTTTTTCGTGTTCTCATAGATTACATTTGCGTTAACAATTCGATTATGCAATTATCCAATAAAGACATTTCTGACTCCATTGCCTTTTATGAGGATGAGCGCCTGAGACTGACCGGTAAGCTTAAGCATGTTGAGTCCATGCTGAGGAAGCTGAGTGGTGGGAACATTGACTCTCAATCCGGTGTGTTATTGACACGTACGGGAAGCAAGGCGAAGAAGAGAGGTCCGAAAAGCGTTTGGGGCAGGTTCGTACTTGAGCAATTGGAGGCGACTGACCGCCCCATGACGTACAGAGAACTCATGGATATTGCCATGGAATCCAAAGGACTTGATCAGTCCAAATTTGCCAATGTGCGCGCGAGCATCTTGAACAGTGCGTTCCGCTTGCGTGCTATTTCAGGTAAAATCACAACGGTAGGTGAGGCGGGAAAGAAAGAAAAGTTCATCGTTCTTTCGGACTGGTTGAATGAAGAAGGGAATCTGTCGAGCAAGCATATCCAATGGTTGAATAAAGAGATGGGGTTCAGGCCTGATGCCGTAGACATGTCTTCGATTCCCAAACCGAAATACGAAGAAGATCTTCGATAAGTATTGAGCAAAAAAAGGGAGGCGTTTGCCTCCCTTTTTTAATGCCTTCTAGGTCATCCCATGAACGGGTACCGGTAGTCAGTTGGCGAAACCAGCGTCTCTTTGATGGTTCGCGCACTGGTCCAACGCCAGAGATTCAATACGCTTCCTGCCTTGTCGTTCGTACCCGAACCCCTGGCACCTCCAAACGGCTGTTGTCCCACGGCTGCTCCTGTGGGTTTGTCGTTCACGTAGAAATTTCCGGCAGCGTTGACCAAACGTGTGGTCGCGCGATCTATGGCGTAGCGATCTTTGGCAAATACCGCGCCTGTCAGGGCGTATTCGCTGGTGCTGTCAACCAAGTCCATCGCTTCTTCAAATGCACCGTCCTCATAGACATAGATGGTAAGAACGGGGCCAAAGATTTCTTCAACCATGGTTTTTGACCGCGGGTCGTTGGTGACGACAACCGTTGGCTCTACGAAGTACCCCTTTGTTTTGTCCGCATTGCCTCCAACGAGGATTTCCACGTTGGCGTCACCCGCCAGGTGGCTCAGAAAGCCATCGATTTTATCAAAAGAACGCTCGTCGATCACCGCAGTCACGAAGTTTCCAAAATCATCCGGTGTACCCATCTTTAATTCGCCTACTTGAGCGACCAATTTCTCCTTGATGCTTGGCCAAAGGCTGCTCGGCAAATACGCACGAGAAGCTGCACTGCACTTTTGCCCTTGGAATTCAAATGCACCGCGAACGAGGCCCGTAACTACTTCATCCACGTCAGCAGAAGGGTGCGCCAAGACGAAATCCTTTCCGCCTGTCTCGCCGACAATCCTCGGATAATTTTTGTATTTCCCGATGTTCTGCCCGATTTCATTCCAAAGATGACGGAACACGCCTGTGGATCCCGTGAAGTGCAATCCTGCAAAATCAGGGTGGTCGAAGACAACTCGGCCCGCGGCTGGACCGTCGCAAGTCACCATATTGATGACACCGTCCGGTAAGCCCGCAGCTTTAAATACCTCCATGATCACTTGAGCCGAATAAACCTGCGAGTCCGCAGGCTTCCAAACCACAACGTTGCCCATCAATGCGGGGGCAGCACAGAGGTTCGCGGCAATAGCCGTGAAGTTAAATGGGGTAATTGCGAAGACGAAGCCTTCAAGCCCTCGGTACTCCATGCGGTTCCAGATGCCGTCCTGACTGTCGGGCTGAACGTCTTGAATCTCTTGAAGGAAATGAGCGTTGAACCGCAGGAAATCAATGAGTTCGCAAGCGGCGTCAATTTCTGCTTGGAAGATGTTTTTCGATTGCGCCAACATCGTCGCCGCATTGATTTTAGCCCGGTAGGGGCCTGCAATCAAGTCGGCAGCCTTCAGGAATACGGCTGCTCGCTCGTTCCACGGAAGGCTAGACCACGCCTCTCGCGCCTGCATCGCGGCATCAATGGCTTCTTTCACATGGGTTTCATCACCGTAGTTGAAATGGCCCAGGGTGTGCTGATGGTCATGAGGGGGGGCCATGCGGCGTTTGTTATCCGTTCTCACCTCCTTGCCGCCAATGTACATGGGTACATCAATGGGTTCTTGGTTGAACATTTCCCGGTACTTCTCCTTCACTTGCTCGCGTTCTGGTGTGCCTGGAGCGTAGGACAATACAGGTTCATTGACAGGGTAAGGGATGTTGAAATTGCCTCGTGACATAAATGGAGTTTTTGTTCAATTCGTTGTGCAAAGCTAAATGATTCGCTCCCACGTGGGCTCCGAGCAAGTCATAACTTGGTCGCTATTATTTTGTTGCATAATTCACCACATGGTTCACACCACGCCCACTTCCAACTCCAAGAGATACAGCGGCCTTCAAGTTGCTACCCTTGCCCTGTTTATGTTCGCATGCACAGGTTCTACATCCCTCTTTGCCCAAGGGACTGAATGGACAGAAAAAGACCTGGCCCGATCTGTCCACCGTGCGGAACAAACATTCCGAGGTGGCGAAATGAGTCGAGCTTACGGTCTATTTGCACATTTGGTGAGCGTTGCAGGCGATCGAGCATTTCTTCATTACCGGTTCGGCGCAACGTGCACGTACACGTCTCAGCGCCTGGACGAAGCAAAAGAACACCTTGACATCGCGCGTGAATTGGGCATATTGGACACAGAAGACCATGCCGGGTGGCACTATTACAACGCGCGATACCACCAAGCGATTTTCGAATTCGAAGAGGCGGCTGTGAATCTGCGTATAGCCATTGATGCCGCCTCAAACAAGGACGAGTGGTTAGAGGATGCGAAGCTGCGATTTGGTCAGTGCACCAACAATACAAACTTCGATTCTGATGCATTTCAGCTTCGGGAATTGGAGCGCCTCGTTTCTCATTCTGACGACTATTTCCGACTCTATGAGATGCCTGTTTCAGAGGGTCGCCTTCTGGTCATACCCGAACAACTCCAGACGAAAGAGGATAAGCGTCGCGACTACACCGCACAGTTGCACTGGCTCCCCGGGCATCGCTATGCATACTACGCGAGCTATGGCAAGGATGGTGATACTGGGCTGGACATCTACCGGGTGGCAGTCAATGGAGTGGGGGAATACGGCGCGCCGGAAAAACTTCCCGCACCCGTGAACAGCGATTTTGACGATTGCGCTCCGATTTGCATGCCAGCTTCAAAAGACCAAGCTTGGGGTCGATTGTTTTTCAGTAGCTCTCGTCCACAATCACTCGGAGGCTACGACATATTCCAAGTAGACGGTGCATTGACCAAAGAAACCATAGAGTTCGCCCAGACGGACGAAGCGGTTCAATTGCCGTTCGAAATCAATAGCACAGCGGACGAGTTCTTGTATTGGGAAAATTCAACAACGGCTGAAGCCTGGTTGACGACCAATCGAAATCAAGATTTCGAAGGGAGGGAAGTGTGGAGATTCGATCTGAATCGCAATGCAGCTAAACCTGTTGCCTGCTCATTCAAAGCACACGATGGATTGCAACCTGGCAAGTTTAAAGTGACGGCCCATTCAGGAAAAAAGGAAGCCATTTTGTGTGAGCTGGCCTCAGGCAACCAAGTGGACCTACTCCTTCCTGCAGGAGAATCATTCGAGATTTCCTGGGAAGCCAACGATGGTTCTGCAAGTCTCACGGAGCAGGTGACCGTTCCTGAAAGAGGCCGTCCTGGACTCGCGGTGGATCCTGTTGTCCTCACCGTTACGGATGCTTTTGAGTCCTTGCAAGACCAATTGGAGGGCAGCACGTTCATCCCACAGCCAGCTGTCGCTTGGAGTTTTGAAGGCATGTCCAATAAGGTACATGCCGGGTTGCTGAGTGAACCACTGAAGGCGGTTGAGTTCTCAGAGTTGAAAGCACGAAGCATGCACGACGTAGGCATTGAAAAAGTGCTGACTGCGGCCAGCCAAGGACAAGAAGGAGGGGAGGAAATCCCGAGTTGGATGCTGGAAGCCATGAAGGAAATTGGTGTGTCCATCGAGAAAGCGGAGTTGCCAACTACGGTAACTCAATTGCGCCAAGACGCCGTGGCCATTCAAGGCCAAATGGAAAAGACGAAATGCTGGGATGCACCCGGTACGGATGGCTGGAAAATCCAAGCCGCCATTGAACGTTTTGGTGAGCCGGCCTTGGCTTTGTTGTCTGAAGAGGTTCGACAGCTCAGAATGCAGGCTCAAGACGAACAAGACACCTGGGGTGTCTGGAGCGATGCCATTACTGAATACATCTACCAAACGGGAGTAGATTCTGAAGATTGGAATGTCATGCTGGCCTTCTGCGAGGCTCAGTTCCAAGCGTTTTCAGGTGCGTATGTGCATGCCGATGACATGTTCCGCCGCATTGATTCCCATCTTCGCTTCGAACGGTGGATTGGAGAGGCACTCCCCATGAACATTGCGCCTTTCCGAGAAGACTTGTTGACCTTGCTATCAAACAATCCTTCGTTGCTCGCTTCTATTGATGCGGCAGCCGAGGCATCCCTGACCACGCTGAATGAGCAGGCCTCATTTGAAGCCATTCAAACGGATTTATGGGCGGCATTTACAGACGAGATCATCGCCTTCCAAGAACTCGGCATCTACACGTTGCCCGGGATGGAAAGCACACAGAGTTGGTTCTTGCGCAGTGGAGGCATCATGGAGGAGTTTAATGCCTTTGTCGATCCGCGGGAAAAGCTTTCGAAAGGCCAACAAGCGGTGGGCCTTGCATGGGAGACTTACCGAGAGGGCGCGAATCGCTACGAGCAGGTCATTGCTGAATCAGAAATCAGCCCAGGTGCTTGGTGGCAATCCTTCGGTCCAGCCTCTTCATCTCCGGAAGACACACGTTCTGATGACTATGCAGGCTATGAATTGTTCATTCGACATGACGATCCAATTCTGGCACAAGCGCACGCGTATCAGCGTGAATTGGATGTATTGCGCACATCTGCAAAGACGACTGAGGCGTACACACAATCT
The DNA here is from genome assembly GCA_938074325.1 of uncultured Flavobacteriales bacterium. Classification (GTDB taxonomy): domain Bacteria; phylum Bacteroidota; class Bacteroidia; order Flavobacteriales_D; family Sanyastnellaceae; genus UA16. The sequence continues at coordinate 11,949 of CALJFZ010000029.1, forward strand.
TTGAAGTCCGCACTTGCTATGCGGTCTTCGATTCAGGATGAAATGGTCGCCCTATTTGGAGGGGAAAGATCAAGGGCGGCATCGAACCGCATTTCAACCAGCATTCCTCCGGTTGCTGAAACACCAATTAGCCAGCCAAAACCAACAATTGAGCGCGAAGCCGCTCCGAAGGCAACCCCGGTGAATTCCTTGGATAACATAGAGGTCACAGCAGCTATTGAGCTGGCAGAATCTACAAGCAGTAATGCGACAATCGTCCGGTACACTGTACAAATCGGTGCCTTTGCGAGCGAACCGAACTTCAATGAGATGCCTTCTTCAGAAGAAATCTTCGAGTTAACATCGAATGGCCGACTGACCAAATACGGAAGTGGCACGTTCAGCAACCACGCAGAGGCGAAGAAGCACTTGGGCGAAGTGCGAGAATGGGCTCCCGATGCCTTTATCAAACCGATCCAAATCCCTGCGGATGGCAAACTGCGCTCAGAAGCAGAAGTTCAGCCGAAGCCGACAACGAAGGTTGAGTCTGCACCTCCAGCCGCTGATGCCATTGCCGTTGAGAAATCCCGCGCTGCACCCGCTCCTGAAAAAACGAAAACCAAGGAGTTTCGGGTTCGAATTGTTTCCTACACAACCAACCTGGAACCCACTGAGGTGGCCACGTTGTTGCGCCTTGGAAATGAAGTGCCATTGAAAACAGCCAGATTGACAAATCAAACGGTCTATTTCACGGATACCTTTGAACGTCTCGAAGACGCGAAGAAGGCTTTAGACACTTGCGTAAAACGCGGTTTTCAGGATGCAGAAATAGAAGTAATCTACCAATGAAGAAGCAAGTTTTAATCGCATTTTGCCTGTCGGTTGTGTTCGGGCTTGCAGTTAAGTCAGAAGCGCAATCTGTGGTTATTAATGAGGCATTGTCAAGCAATTCCTCATTCGACTATGACGACTTCTTTCAATATGAAGATTGGATCGAACTCTACAACGATGGTGGAATTCTGAACTTGAGTGGATACTACTTGAGCGATGACCCCGACACCTTGGACAAATGGATGTTCCCCTCAAGCAACCCTGGATTGACGACCATCTTGCCTGGGGGTCACTTGCGCATTTGGTGCGATAACGATGAACAACAGGGAGAGGACCACACCAATTTCAAATTGAGCAGTGAAGGAGAAACCGTTTTTCTCGTTGAACCCGATGGAACAACCATCATAGATAACGTTACACTGGGACTTGCCCAATCCGATATTTCATACGGTCGCACATGCGACGGTTGCGCTGAATGGCAGTTCTTCAATGTCCCTACACCCGATGCGCCCAATTCGGATATTCCGCTACCAGTGAGCACATTGTTCATCAATGAATACCAAGTGGCCAATACCAACACGCTGTTTGATGAAGCGTTCAACTATCACGGCTGGGTCGAAATATTCAATCCCAACGACTACCAGATCAACCTCTCCGGCTATGTTCTTGAGTTGGGAGGGGACCAGCATACGTTTGACAACAACGAACCCTGGAAGACCACCATCGACGGCAATGACTTTCAGATTTTCTGGCTCGACGGAAATCCAGCATTGGGATCCAATCACCTTGAAATTGAGCCCACATCCTCTGGAACATTGAATCTTCTTGGATACGACGGGACCTTGGTCGACGGCGTGGAATTCGACGCGTCCACACCTGTCGACGTGAGCCAAGGCCGAAGCACGGACGGCTCACCGCTGTGGACGGAGTTTTCAACGCCTACGCCGCGCGTAACGAATGCTTTACAAATTATCCCACCAGCCACACTCGTCATCAATGAAGCGCAATCCGACAATTTCATCACGTATACAGATGAAACAGGGGAGTATGAAGATTGGATTGAATTGCACAACCCAACATCCAGCCCCATTGATGTGGCGGGCTACTACATTACCGATCGCCTTGATCGCCCTCAAAAGTGGCAAGTCCCTGTAACCTCGGGTGACTCAACCGTTATTCCTCCCGGTGGATTCGTCGTTCTGTTTGCAGACGAAAATGGTTCCCAAGGGTGGAACCATATGAACTTCAAGCTCAGCTCGTTTGGTGAGCCTTTGGCCCTTCGTTCGCCTGACGGGTTTACCGTAGCAGATTCAGTGTTCATTCCAGAACTCAGCCAGGACCGTTCATGGGGGAGGGAATTTGATGCACACCCGAATTGGATCGAATTTTTCATACCCACCCCCAATGCTTCCAATGGAGTGAATTCGATTGAAAACGCAGGGAGTGAAGTGGCATACACGCTATATCCTAATCCCTGCCTGAGGACAACCCCAGTGCACTTTCCAGCTGCAGCAACAATTTACAGCCACACGGGGCAGCCTGTTCGCCATATCCAGGGCAAGGGCACCTACAATTTGGACTTACCTCGCGGCCAATATTTGGTCGTATGGCCTCAAAAGATGGGGGCATCCACCCAGGCATCGCGCCTGATCATACAGTAAGTTACTTTCCCTTAGGGTTTTCTGGCAAAAAACCCTACTTTTGCACTCCATTTTTCACCCCGGGGACACGGGGTTTTATTCCATCCTTTTGTTGTTTGTCCCACAACAGAATACAAAAACCCCTGGGAAAGCCATGAGCGAAGAAACCCAGAAACCAGCCGAGCAGGAAGAAAAGAACGCTGCTCCGCAGGCAGAAACAACTGCCACTCCCGAAGAACAAGTCGAATCAACTCCTGTTGCTGAAGCACCCGCTGCTCCAGCCCCAGCAATGACAGAGCGCCCAGCTTTGGCTGAGCCTGGAGATTTTGACTGGGATGCATTTGAAGCGGATGTAGATGACTACAGCGCTGAGGACCGTGCGTCTTTGGAAACTACCTACGAGAACTCCTTGAACTTGATTCAAGAGAAGGAGGTCGTTGACGGAACGGTAGTCTCCATCACGAAGAAAGAAGTAGTCGTGAATATCGGCTACAAATCGGAAGGCATTGTCAATGCAAGCGAATTCCGCTACAACCCAGATTTGAAGGAAGGGGACGTGGTCCCGATTTTCGTTGAACGTCAAGAAGACAAGAACGGTCAGCTTGTTGTATCCCACCGTACAGCGCGCATCTTCAGCGCTTGGGATAAGATCAATGAAGCGAAAGAAAAAGACATGATCATCCAAGGGGATGTGAAGTGCCGAACCAAAGGCGGATTGATTGTAGATGTATTTGGTATCGAGGCGTTCTTGCCTGGATCACAAGTAGACGTGAAGCCAATTCGTGACTTCGACGTGTACGTCGGAAAGCAAATGGATTTCAAAGTTGTCAAGATCAACCAGGAGTTCAAGAACGTGGTTGTTTCTCACAAAGCCTTGATCGAAGCTGAGCTCGAAGAGCAGAAGCGCGTGATCATCAGCGGTCTCGAGAAAGGTCAGGTACTCGAGGGTACGGTAAAGAACATCACTTCTTACGGTGTCTTCGTAGACCTCGGAGGCATTGACGGTTTGGTACACATTACTGACATGTCATGGGGCCGTGTGAACCACCCAGAAGAGCTGGTTGAATTGGATCAACAACTGAACGTTGTTATTCTCGACTTTGACGATGACAAGAAGCGCATCGCATTGGGCATGAAGCAATTGACGGCTCACCCATGGGATTCAATGACGGAAGACCTCGTTGAAGGCGGTCGCATCAAGGGTAAGGTTGTCGTCATGGCTGACTACGGTGCATTCGTTGAAATCGCACCTGGCGTTGAAGGCCTCTTGCACGTATCTGAGATGAGCTGGTCACAGCACCTCCGCAGTGCGCAGGACTTCCTGAGCGTTGGCGATGAAATCGAATGTGTCATCCTCAACATTGACCGCGAAGACCGTAAGATGTCTCTGGGCTTGAAGCAATTGAAGCAAGATCCATGGGCTGAGATCGATCAGCGCTACCCTGTCAACTCAAAGCAAAAAGGTGTGGTTCGCAACTTCACCAACTTCGGTTTGTTCGTAGAGTTGGAGGAGGGAATCGACGGATTGGTGCACATTTCCGACCTCAGCTGGTCGAAGAAAATTAAGCACCCATCAGAATTCTGCAGCGTAGGAGATGAAATCGAGGTGGTAGTTCTCGAACTCGACAAGGAAAATCGTCGAATGAGCTTGGGTCACAAGCAACTCGAAGAGAACCCTTGGGAGGTATTTGAAACCATTTTCGCTGTCGGATCCAAGCACTCCGGAACGGTCGTTAAAATGGACGGCAACCAAGCAGTTGTGGCATTGCCATACGGATTGGAAGGTTCTTGCCATGTCAAGCACTTGCGCAAAGAAGACGAGTCCAACGTCGCTGTTGAAGAAGCAGTTGATTTCGTTGTGCTTGAGTTCAACCGCAATGCTAAGCGCATCACGGTAAGCCACACCCGCACGTTTGAGGAGGCACCCGCTGCAGCTGCAACACCAACTAAGGAGCGTAAGCCACGTTCAGGAGGTGGAAGCAACCGCATGATGAACGAAGTCAATGCGAGCGTTGAGCGCAGCACCTTCGGCGACCTCGACGTACTGAGCGCGCTCAAGGAGCAAATGGACGGTAATGAAAGCTCAGAGCAGACGGAGGCTCCAAAAGAGGAGAAGAAGGAAGCCAAGAAGCCCGCAAAGAAGGCAGCTGCTAAAAAAGAAGAGGCCGCTGAAGAGGCTCCAGAAGCAGCAGCTGAAGAAGCGGCTGAGGAGGCTAAGAAGCCAGCGAAGAAAGCCGCTGCGAAAAAGCCGGCTGCAAAGAAAGCACCTGCCAAGAAAGCCAAGAAGGCTGACGATGCAGGTGAAGACGGAAAAGAAGCAGGAGAAGAAAAGTAATTCATTCCACTTCATTGAATTAAAAAAGGGAAGCCTGTCAAGGGTTTCCCTTTTTCTTTGCCCGTATCTTTGCATGCGATGAGTTCACAAACCCTCATGGACGAGGCGCTGTTCGAGCGCGTGGTTGATCGACTAGCCCATCAGTTGCTGGAGCATCACGATTTCAACCATTCCGACTTGGTTGGGTTGCAACCACGGGGGTACTGGTTCGCAAAGGTTTTGCAGGACAGATTGCAAGCCCTTTTACCCAATGTCTCAATTAATTGCGGTGGACTGGACATCACCTTCCATCGCGATGACTTTCGAAGAAGGGAGAAGCCCTTGACCCCGTCCAGCACGCACATGCCTTTTTTAATCGAAAACCGCAATGTTATCCTGGTAGACGATGTGCTCTTCACAGGGAGAACCATCCGAGCAGGGATGGATGCCTTACTAGCGCACGGTAGACCTAATTCGGTTCAGTTGCTGGTGTTGGTCAATCGCCGGTTCCAACGGGAACTTCCTATCGAACCACAATACGTTGGGAAAACCGTTGACAGCATAGATTACGAGTACGTCAAGGTGGTTCAAAACGATTCAACGGATCGCTGCCGTGTCATGCTCTTAAACGAAAAACCCGCATGAACAACCTCAGTGTTCGTCACCTGACCGGCATCCGTGGACTTACCCTCAACGATGTTGAGTTGATTTTTCAGGCGGCTAAGGAGTTCAAAGAGGTCATCAATCGGCCCATCAAAAAGGTTCCTTCCCTTCGGGACCTGACCATTGCCAACCTCTTTTTCGAGAATTCCACACGGACCCGCCTGTCCTTTGAGTTGGCAGAAAAGCGGCTCAGTGCGGACGTCGTGAATTTCTCCTCTGCCAGTAGTTCCGTCAAAAAGGGTGAAACCCTCGTGGACACGGTGAATAACATCCTTGCCATGAAAGTGGACTTGGTGGTTATGCGCCATCCTCATCCTGGTGCCCCTCAATTTTTGGCGAATAAGGTAAATACCATCGTGGTCAACGCCGGAGATGGTACGCACGAACACCCGACGCAAGCGCTGCTTGATGCCTACAGCATGACGGAGCGCCTCGGCAGCCTCCAAGGGAAGAACGTAGCCATTGTTGGGGACATTCGGCACTCCCGAGTGGCCATCAGCAATATCCTATGCCTCCAGCTATTGGGCGCGAATGTTAGGGTTTGTGGCCCCAAAACACTCATCCCAAAGCACATTGCGGCCATGGGAGTGGAGGTAAGCCATGACCTAGATGAAACACTAGCCTGGTGCGACGTTGCCAACATGCTCAGGATTCAACTTGAGCGACAGGATGAAAACGCTGTACCATATTTCCCGTCGCTCCGAGAATATTCAATGGGATTTGGACTGAATCTGGATAGGCTCGAGAAACTGGATAAGCAGATTACGATCATGCACCCGGGGCCCATTAACCGCGGAGTGGAAATCACTAGCTCCGTTGCCGACAGCGACCACGCAATCATTCTCGATCAGGTAGAAAACGGCGTGGCCATCCGCATGGCTGTGCTTTACATGCTGGCAGCAAACAAATGATGCGGGATTCTTCTATATTTACGACATACATCTGATTCATGAAGTTCACAACTGAAATCCGCGAGCAAATCGCCATCGTCACATCACACGTCGAAAAATTGGATGCGCTGCATGCACCTGAACTGAAAGGAGAGCTGGTGCGCATCGCAAAAGAAGGCACGAAGTACATGGTGCTTGATTTGAGTGAATCACGGTACTGCGACAGTTCCGGCTTGAGCGCTGTGTTGATTGGCAACCGCCAATGCCGCGATGCAGAAGGCCATTTCGTGATTGCAGGACTTCAGCCATCGGTTGAGAAGCTGGTTCAGATTAGCCAATTGGACAAAGTACTGACCATCGTTCCCACGGCATCGGAAGGATTCGACTTGCTCGTGATGGAGATCACCGAAAAGGAATTGAATTCATAAGACAACCCCAAAGCATTAACACCATGCGAAACTTTACACTCATCGCCTCTCTGCTTTTTGCAGCTGCTGCTTCAGCACAATGTGATCCTGATTTTGATTTCGGAACTGCGGAATGGGGAGCTTCTCCTGATGCATCCATCGGAGAGCAGTTTGACACGGCTTACGTCGATACCCCTTACGCAGATGTTTTTCATGTTTTGGTTCCTACGGATGCTTCGGCCATTGATCCGATGTTTCAGTTGCCATTGGATTCCGTCATCTTGTCTAGCGTGGTATTGACGGACACTACCTCCTTGGAACAATACACATTGGAGGATATCGGATTGGAAATTGTGTGCAATAACCTCGGCTCATCTCCCAATCCGTGCACGTTGATTGCAGGAGCACAATATTGCGCATCACTTGAAGGGACACCTACTTCAGGAGGCGTTTTTCAAATGAGTTTGGACGTTGAAGCCTGGGTGACTGTCTTCGGTGTAGGCGTTGCTCAGCCGTATTCCTTTGCTGGCTACATTCTCGATGTCATCGGCGAGTCTAGCATTGACGTGGGGCACGTAAAGGAAGCTAACTGGAACGTGTATCCTAACCCTGTTAACGACGTACTGACCATTGAAAAGGGAAGCGCAGACGCGTGGGTGAAGGTCTTCAATCTTGCTGGTCAGGAGATGGACATTGCTGCATTGAATCAGGCAAGCCGTCTGATTGTCAATACAGCAGACTGGCCCAACGGACTTTACTTCGTTTCCTACCAGAGCAATGAAGGCGTGTCCACCCGACGCGTCGTCGTCCAGCACTGATAAAGCGATCCGGACATTGCTGGCTGGGTGCATTTTGATGTAATCATACTCGGCTGTGGTGCCGCTACACCCACCTTGCAACATGCGCCGACCTCTCAGGCAGTGTGTTGGCAGGGAAAGTGGATACTGTTGGACGCTGGAGAAGGGGTTCAGACGAACATCCGAAAATACAAGGTCCCGATGCAGAAGATTGACACCATCTGCATCTCCCACATGCACGGTGATCATGTGCTTGGACTGCCGGGCCTTCTGGGTAGTATGAACCTGTTTGGCCGAGAACGAGATTTGACATTGGTGGGGCCGGCCAGTTTAGAACCGTACGTGCGCGAATCCCTAAGGCTCACCCATACGTTCGTCAGGTTTACCATGCAATTTATTGCGTGTGACACATCTCGCCCCGCTAAAATCCAGCAATGGGGGGATAACTGTTTGGAATCCATCCCCGTGAAACATCGCATTGAAGCTTTTGGCTTTAAACTCCAGAACGTACCGACCAAACGGAACCTCAAAAAAGAGTCCATTCCAGCTCTGAACCTTCAACGCAGTGAGATTCTGAAGCTAAAGAATGGCAAGGATGTGGTTCGAGCAACGGGCGAACGATTGAGTGCTGAGAAGTTGTGCCTTCCCTTGCCGCATTCATCGACCTATGTATTCAGTGGAGACACTGCCCCGTGTGAAAACATACGAGTTGCCTCACAAGGCGCAAATGTTCTTTACCATGAGTCAACCTTCCTCCACGAGTTAAAGTCAATGGCGCGATCGACCGGTCATTCAACAGCGCAAGATGCTGCGACCCTAGCTGCCGAGGCAGGTGTTCATACGCTTGTATTGGGACATTTATCCTCTCGTTACCAAGATGAATCCCGAGTGGAAGAAGAAGGTCGCCAATTTTTCGCCAATACCCATTTGGCGACCGAAGGTATGCGCATCAGGCTCTTACCGAAAGAAATGCCCCGTATAGACTATTTGGAATGATTCCAAATAGTTAATTTTGCGCCATGGAATCACGCATTCTTCTTGCGGACAGCAGTCCTGTGTTTCGATACGGTCTTGAGAACATTTTGAAAGCTGAGGGGAAGTGCGAAGCAATTGATCATGCCGAGAATGGCGAGGAGTTGGAAAAGCTCGTGACAAGTTCCGAATACGAGTTGGTCATCATCGACTGCATGGCGCCCAACTTTGCGGTGGATAACGTACTCCATTGCCAACGTATCCGTCCCGGTCTGAAAATGTTGGCCATTACAGCAGCGCACAGTGGACAAAGTATTGTACATGCCTTGCGAGCTGGAATCACGAGTTATGTCAAAAAGGATTGCAGCATGGAGGAAGTGCTCGAAGCCATAGATGAAACACGGGATGGAGGCACCTTCTTTTGCGGCCAGATTCTCGCTGCGATCGAGTCGGAGGCCATTCCCGTCGACAATCTTCAGCCGGCGGACGCAAGTTGCGACCCTGTTGTCTTGTCCAACCGAGAAATCGAAGTGTTGACCCTCATTTCCGAGGGAATGACCAATGTGCAGATCGCTGATAAGCTTTTCCTTTCCGGGCATACAGTGAACACGCATCGGAAAAATATCATGCACAAGTTGCGCGTTAACAACACAGCAGCCATGGTCATGTATGCGGTGAAGTCGGGTTTTGTAAGTCCGAACCGCTTCTTGTTCCATCAATAGTTAAATATGACTATTGAAACCGTGTAATTTGGACAATGGCCTTTAAAAACCGACTTTTGCGGCGTGCTAAAAACCGACGATAGCCCGATGATGATTGATACAAAGCCCTCCTTCGACATTCACCAAACCGAGACTTCTCGTCTCGAACAGGTTGACTTTGAAAACCTAGATTTTGGCCGGGTCTTTTCCGATCACATGTTCGTCATGGAATACGAGAACGGAGTTTGGCAACGCGGCAAAATCGAGCCGTACGGACCTTTCACCATGAGTCCAGCCTCCATGGTCTTCCACTACGGCCAAGCGATTTTCGAAGGCATGAAGGCCTACCGCAGTGAGAATGGGGACGTAACCCTGTTCCGACCAGGGAAAAACATCGCACGATTCAACCAGTCCGCAACACGCATGTGCATGCCCACGGTTCCGGAAGATATTTTCATGGAAGCACTGGCCGCGTTGGTAAAGTTGGACCAAAACTGGGTGCCAGGAGGAGATGACGCATCGTTGTACATCCGACCGTTTATGATCGCTACAGATTCCTACGTCGGAGTCAAGGCAAGTGACAAGTATGCATTCAGTATTTTCACCTGTCCGGTAGGAGCCTACTACAAGGGGTCTGTGAAAGTCAAGGTGGAGCGAAAGTTCACCCGAGCTGCAGAAGGTGGTACGGGGTATGCGAAGGCAGCCGGTAATTACGCTGGGTCGCTTTACCCATCCATGCTGGCTCGCAAAGAAGGGTACGACCAACTGATTTGGACCGATGCCAAAAACCACGAGTACATCGAGGAGAGTGGCACGATGAATGCCATGTTCGTTGTTGATGGAACTTTGGTCTCACCACAGACAAGCGAAACCATTTTGGACGGTGTCACACGAAATTCCGTGTTGCAACTCGCAGAAGACTTGGGCATTCCTGTCGAAATTCGGCGCATCACGGTGGAAGAATTGCGAAAGGGCCTCGCAGTAGGCAAGGTCACAGAGGCTTTTGGGGTTGGAACTGCAGCCACCATTAAGCCCATCGACGAAATTGGCATTGACGGCATCAATTACCCACTGCACGCTTCAACTCCATCCGTATCTTCTCTGTTGCTCAATGAACTCGATGGCATTCGCAGAGGTAAAATCGAAGATCGACATAACTGGAACATTCCCGTTTGAAGTGTTTGTTTTCCATCAATAAGCAGTCCGCCTTCGGCTTTTGGGAGCTGGGCTTTACCGCACTGTTCACTCTAGCCTGCGCCCACGCATCTATTGCCCAAAGCAGGCACCTGACAGCAGGCACCGGAGCCACGCCTATGTCCTTGTCGGGAGACTACCGCTCACTTGGATGGAATCCGGGGCAATTGACCTTCTCACCGTTATTGGCAGATGAATGGAAATCAGCGGCCGGGGGACTCGAATTCGGCGCCAGAATTAGCTCCAACGTACTTGAAAGAGAGGATGTCTGGGATGGTATATTAGGGAGGAACACGGACGAGAGCGCGATTTGGAGCCAAGAGGATTGGTCCGATTATGTAGAGCTGCTTTCCAATTCAAGCTTGGCGATCAATGCAGACGTAGTATCAGCCGCATCAGCCAAGCGATGGAGAAGTTGGGGCTTTGCCTACTCCAACACGCAGCATTTTCAAGCCGAAGCATTTTTCGGTGGCAATACCATGGCCTTGCTCGTTCAGGGCAACTCTCCCCAATGGTTGTCATTGTTCGATGCATTTATTACTGCTACTGGCGACACCATCGCCAACGATGGAAGCCAAACAGCGGAAGAAATGTCGAATGCCATAGGCGGCATCAATTTCGATGCGGATGCTTTGCTTTCTGAGGTGTTGGGTGACACCCGCTTGGGTTTCTCTTGGTACCGAAGCCACTGTATCGGTTTGGCAAAAGCTTGGGAGTTGGGTGATGTCATATTGCATACAGGCCTGAGCGGTAGACTCTTGCTTGGAAACGGCTATTTCGCAGTTCAAAACACCGAAGAAGGCTTGGATGCCTTTGGCGCATTTTCCAATGGGTTCAACGTCGCACGTATTGCCGCTTTAACAAATGGATTGCCCACTGAGTTTGATCAAGTGCGCACGTGGGGACCAGTTGGGCAGGGTTGGGGCATTGATGTCGGCGGGGTGGTAGAATGGAAGGACATGGCCTGGGCGTCGGCATCAGTGACTGACATCGGGAGCATGGAATGGAGAGGAGAGTCCTACAGCGTCAACAGCGCACTCATGAATTGGAACTCGCCGGTAGCGAATCCGTCAAGCATTGCTAACATCGTGATCGGCGCCATGGATCCGGGAACATGGTTTGAAGAAGCCGACTATGAAATTCGTCAGGTCCCACTTGGTGCGACTTTTCACTTAGGCGGTGGAGTGTACGTTGGGGACTTCATGCTGTTAGCGGCGGAGGCGGCATTTGACAACCCTGAATTGATGGGAAATGCTGGGACGCGTTTTGGTGCCTCAGCCATTTTCCGACCGGTCCGCTTTTTCCAGGCGGATATTGGACTCAGTAAATGGGGGGATGAAACAACTCGTGTGCCCGCGGGGTTAATGGTGAAAACAGGCAAAAAAGGATTCGAATGTGGTATTCAAGCTACGGACATTCAAGCATTGTGGAGACTGTCACAACCCGAGGTTGGTTTCAGAATGGTCGCCATGCGTTGGGTATGGTGAGCTTAATGGTGATTTCGCTTTTGCATTCCAACCTTGTCACTTCCCAAACTACCTCGATGACTGAAGAAAGTTCCGTAAAAACCATTGCCCTTGGTGCTGGGTGCTTTTGGTGCGTTGAAGCTGTTTTCGAACAGTTAAATGGCGTATTATCTGCTGAGTCAGGCTACATGGGTGGTCACATCAAAAACCCAGCATACCGTGAAGTTTGCACTGGTCGCACAGGCCATGCCGAAGTCGTAAAAGTGACGTACGACGCGGACAAAATCGGGCTCGCATCCTTGCTGGAGGTTTTCTTTGCAACGCACGATCCTACGACATTGAATCGCCAAGGCGCCGATGTGGGTACACAATACAGGTCCGCAATCTTTTTCAATTCTGAGGACGAGCGCAAAGTGGCTCATTCGGCCATCGAAAAAGCCCAACCCCGCTATACCGCTAAGATTGTGACGGAAGTGTCACCCGTTGAGCCGTTCTATCCAGCTGAAGATTACCATCAAGCCTATTACGAATTGAACGGCGAAGCCCCGTACTGCAAAGCGGTGATCGCACCAAAGATGAAGAAATTTCGAAGCGAGTTTGAGCCTTTGCTAAAGCTCAACTGACTCACTCTGCTTCTGACTCTTCGATGAGTTGATCAAGCAGCGCCTCAATTTCCTGTAGCTCTTGCTTGGTGATCGCATCATTTGCTTTTGCCATTTTCTTCATGTGCTTGTACATGGCGCTTTTACGCACTTCCATGGCAACATAGACCGTGTAGCTACCATCGTCAGCTAGGTATTTTTCATTGCCAATGATGCGAATGTCCGCAAGCTTCGTACTGGTGATCTCCCTTGCCAATGTTTCGAACCGATTCATAGCGTCATCAACGTGCTCACCTGTGGTCGTGCGCTGGTAGTCGTCAGTAACCACCTCGAAATATGTTTGAACTTGTTGGGCAAGTTGCTGTCGGGCCCGCATCTCCGCTTGGCTTTGCGCCACCTGGTCCATATTACTCGTCCCCTTACCTGTGCTTCTATAAAAGCGGTTGTTGGACTCATACTTGGATCCTGAAAATGGCTCCTTTACTGTCTTACCGAGTGGATTCGAGCAACCGGTGACGAGAAAGAAGGTCAGCGGCAACAAAAGGAACAGGGATAAGTTATTATTCAGCGTGCGCATGGGATTTCGTTTTAGATAGTTCGTACGATGCGAATGTCGTGCCAAACTTCGCATTAAATTTGTGTGGACACCAAAGCCGTGAGATTTTTACCAACATCCATCCGTCTGCGTGTGGCTGAGCGCATGTTACGCTCCATGAAAAAGGATGCGCGAACGAAGAAAGGGGTGAACCTCAGAGGAGCCCGTGACATCATCTTGACCTACACTGAGACAGACGAGCGGAAATTCAAGTTGGTAAAGGACATCGCTCTCTATTTGAAGAAGGAGTATGACATCAAACGGGTCATGCGATTTGCCTACATCGCCGCAGAACAGAAAGCCGTGCCTGCCTGGCACATGCGGAAATTGGAGTCAGACTTTTTCTGCGAATCAGATCTGAATTGGTACCAACGGCCGGTGAAAAATGTGGAGTCTCATGTAAATGAGCCCTATGATATTTTGATTCATTTGGACCCCGATGAATCGTATGGATTGGATTTTTTCGTTGCCAGTTCAAAGGCGAAAATGAAGGTCGCTAACTTCTCGAAATCACGGCCCAGTGATTTTGACATTCTCATTCCTTCGGACCCGAAAGATTCCTGGAAACAGCGCAATCACCGCATCATTGAATTCATTGGAGACTCGCCTTTGTCATGAATAAGAACATTAGACTGAGTGGAATGGGGGTCAATTTGGTCACCCCATTCAATGCAGCAGGAGAAATTGACTACCCTGCATTGGAGCGACTGGTCCGAAAAATCAAGGCCTCTCCCGTTGAATTCATAGCAGTTAATGGCAGCGCCTCTGAGGCTGGGCTCTTAAGCCAAGAAGAATGCATGCGCACGTTGGAATTTGTTTCGGAGATCAATAACGGAACCAAGGTATTGATTGGCGGCCTCCCTGGAAGTGATACCCGCAGCAGTGTGCAACGTATCGCTACCTTTCCAAAACATACAACGTGCGCGGCTATTTGGTGCCACGAACCCCTGCCCAACGCCACCTCAGCTTCAGGATTCCTCGGGCACTTTCGAAGCCTGGCTCAAGCCTCGCCTTTGCCCATCATTGTTGAACACCGCACGGGCTCCTTCCCGCAAGCAGCGGAGGTCTTGATCGCCTTGTCAAAGGAGTTGAATGTGTGTGGAATCGTTGAGGCCACAGGGGACGTCGCCCTCAATGGGGAATTGGTGCGGCGCACACCGGACAGAACCTTCACCCTGACAAGCAGGGACGTAATGACCTTACCGCTCATGGCTTTGGGCATAGATGGAGCCGTTTCTACCATCGCTAATGCATTCCCAAATGAATGCAGCGACATGATGGGTCAAATGGAGTTTGGGAATTTCCAAGAAGCACGAACCATCCACCACGCCATCGCACCGCTCCTCCGAATCCTCGAAACAGAAGGAGGGGCGTCGGGAATGAAGGCCATCCTGAATCACTTCAACTGGATGGAGAACCTGGTGCGCCTTCCAAACACACCTGTATCTGAAGATATTCGAAGCGCGATTTACCGCGAATTGGCAGACTTGCCGCAACGCATGGTTGAAAGCGCAATGATTGTGGCAGACGCTTAAGCGACTGTCCCTGCAAAGCGCATGACGTCCTCGACCTTGGCCTCAATAGCCTTGGCGTTGAGGCCGTACTTTTCCATCAATTGTGCCGGTGTTCCGCTTTCACCAAAGGAATCCTCAACAGCCACCTGACGCATAGGAGTTGGATGATGTTCAGCTAGCAACTGAGCAACCATAGAACCCAATCCGCCAATTCGTTGGTGTTCTTCAGCCACAACAACGCAGCCTGTGCGCTTTACCGAATCCAAGATGGTTTGACCGTCAAGGGGCTTGATGGTGTGCACATTGATCACTTCGGCACGAACTCCGCGATCGAGCAGCGCTTGGCTCGCGAGCATCGCTTCCCATACCAAGTGCCCCGTCGCGACAATCGTGACATCGTTTCCTTCGGTCAACACTTGCGCTTTTCCAATCTCAAAGGGGGCGTCGGCTCGCATGAATACCGGCACCTTAGGACGGCCAAAACGCAAGTAAACGGGGCCTTCATGTTGGGCCACTGCAAGCGTTGCTTGACGGGTCTGCTCGAAATCAGCTGTGCAGATGACCGTCATGTGCGGCAGCATAGACATCATCCCCATGTCTTCAAGGATTTGATGCGTTGCACCGTCTTCTCCCAACGTGAGCCCCGCATGGGAAGCACAAATCTTGACATTCTTTCCCGAGTATGCAATGGACTGGCGGATTTGGTCATAAACGCGACCGGTCGAGAAATTCGCGAATGTTCCAGTAAAAGGGATTTTCCCACCAATGGTCATGCCGGCTGCCACGCCCATCATGTTGGCTTCGGCAATCCCAACTTGAAAGAACCGTTCGGGAAACGCGTTTTTGAAGCCACCCATTTTCAATGAGCCTGTGAGATCAGCGCAAAGGGCCACAATGTCGTCGTTTGCTTGCCCTGCCTGGAGCAAACCTTCGCCAAAACCACTTCGGGTGTCTTTAGATACCTCGGGAGTGAGGGAGTCGATGTAGCGTGAATTAACCATTGAGAGAAAGATGTGTAGTGAATCCGGATCGGATATTGATTGACTTGCTTGAAGAAAAGGCCATGGAGCGAGCTGCACGAGAGCGGTACACCACCGTGTAATCTCCAGGCTGAAGGAGGAATCTACCAGAAGGGTTTCGCGTACCCTCGTCCCACTTGTAAACAACTTGGCCCGAATCGCTGAGGATGGTTCCATAGCCTGCTGCAGCAACGTCAAGCTGCAAGTACCCGGGTTGGGGAATGATGACAGGTGCATCCACCCCTTCTTTGACCTGAACGTTCTTGAGTCGAACAGGGGGGAAGGTCGGGAAGTACACGTCATATGTGCCGGCTAATACCTTTACGCGATCATTCAATCCCAGGGTAATAAGAGGCTCAGCACTGTCCGGCAAAAACAGGGTGATAGGCAAATCCCCGTATGCATTTCGCTCACCCCGCGCAAATTGCGGAATGAGGGTTCCTTGGCCTGCGTTTTCGAATCGAACGTGATTGTGCTTCCTTGGCGTGAAGCGGACTGCATTGCGCTCCAGAGGCGGCACGGTATGGACGACAACGCGGTAAGTAGGCACGGGATCAACAGGAATCGTATCTGGAACGCTTCCCGGACCTAACGTATGCACAAATCGCTCTAGCAGGGCTCCGCTGTGCTCATCGTACAGGCTGGTTGCCACATTTGAAATCGACGCTGCCCCATCACCATCAATGAGGTCCACCTCAAACGACGTGTCTAGCATAGCTTGCTCAATGACGATGTCCAACACTTCCTGAAACGTCTCCGGATCAGTGGCGTCGAAGAAATTCCCCACGCAGCGGAAAGTATCCTTGTACTCTTCTTCCAGGCCAATTCCAATGATGAACGGCTTGACGACAATGCCCTCATCCTGCAGCATCCGCGATACGGCACATGGGTCTTCGTCACAGGCCTCGATTCCATCTGTGATCAACACGATGACTTTCCGAGCATCTTCAGCGGGGAAATCCTCTGCTGTCCTTTCAAGGGATCGAGCAATGGGGGTGGTGCCCCGGGCCTGAATTCGGCCCAACGCTTTTTGAATCAACAGGTTATTGCCTTCCGCAAGTGGCACTACCAATTCCGTATCATCACAATCTTGTTCCCCTTGTACAAACTGTGTTTGGTGGCCGTAAACGCGGAGACCCAACTTCAATCCGGGAATACCGTACAAGCTGGAGAGCGACTCAGAGAGAAGTGAAGTAGCCACTTCAATTTTACGCTTGCCCTCCCAATAAGCATTCATGCTATTCGAAGCATCAAAGACAAACAAAATATGCGTGTTGCCTTCAATGGGTTCGGACTCGGATGTTTGGCCATTGGCCAAGGCGAAAGCAAACCATGCAAAACACAAGGCCAGAACTGTCCTATGGGTTGCGAACTTGCTCACGTCTAAATCCAGCGCTGTTTTCTTTGAATCAGTAGTCGTCCAAACCCGATGTCAACTGTGCCAATGCAGAAGCCAATTGGTCGTCGTTAGGAGCAATGCCATGCCACTCGTGGGTTCCTTCCATGAAATCCACTCCTTTGCCCATTTCGGTTTTCATGAGCACCACGGTGGGGCGCCCGGTTCCGCGGTTCTCTTTCGCCTTCGCAATAGCGTTGCGAAGCGCGTCAAAATCATGGCCATCACAAGTCAAAACATGCCAATTAAAGGCAGCCCATTTACCTGCGAGGTCCCCAAGGTTCATGACGTCATCTGTTGACCCGTCGATTTGTTGGCCGTTGCAATCCACGAAGCTGATCAGGTTGTCGACTCCGTGATGCGGAGCGTACATCGCCGCTTCCCAAATTTGACCTTCCTGCAACTCGCCGTCGCCGTGGAGAGAAAACACCCAAGTGGATTCACCGTTGAGCTTCTTCACTTGAGCTGCACCAATGGCCGCGCTCAACCCTTGACCCAGTGAGCCCGAAGCAATGCGAATACCCGGCAATCCCTCTTCTGTGGCGGGGTGTCCTTGCAGGCGGGTATTTAACTTGCGAAAGGTCGCCAACTCCTCCACAGGGAAATAACCTCGTCGACTGAGAACTGAATACCACACGGGGCTGATGTGCCCGTTTGACAGGAAGAACAAATCTTCTTCGCGTCCGTCCATATCGAAAGCACTTGGGTCAATGCCCATTACCTCGAAATAAAGCAATGTGATCAGATCAGCACAACCGAGGCTTCCACCGGGGTGCCCAGAGGCAGCACCGTGCACCATTCGAACGATGTCGCGGCGCACTTGAGTGGCCATTTGATTCAGCGCTTGTTGTTCCATGGAGGGGTAACGTATTATTGGGTTGAAAACGTGCGTAAAACTACCGCAGAAGTCCATCCTCATGCGCGAATTGTTGAGAAAGTGTGAAAACCAATTGTCTCGGTCTACCTACCTTCGCAACTCCTTAAAAACCTCCCATTCTCATGGCCCTAAAATGCGGAATTGTTGGCCTCCCCAACGTCGGTAAATCCACCCTTTTCAATTGCCTTTCCAATGCGAAGGCTCAAAGCGCGAATTTTCCTTTTTGTACGATTGAGCCCAACGTCGGTGTCATTACCGTGCCCGACCCGCGCCTTCAGAAATTGGCGGAGTTGGTCAATCCACAAAACGTTGTTCCGACCACCGTCGAAATCGTGGACATTGCAGGCTTGGTGAAGGGGGCGAGCAAAGGAGAAGGATTGGGCAACAAATTCCTCGGTAACATCCGGGAGACGGATGCCATCCTTCATGTTTTGCGCTGTTTTGACGATGGCAACGTGGTGCACGTAGATGGGAGCGTTGACCCCATTCGAGACAAGGAAGTCATTGATATGGAACTCCAGCTCAAAGACCTTGAGACCGTTCAAGCCCGAGCCACCAAAATCAAAAAAGCAGCGCAGACTGGAGATAAGGATGCTGCAAAAGCGTACGGGTTTTACGAGAAAGTATTGAATGCACTGGAGTCGGGGGCGTCTGCCCGCGCCGTAGAATTGGACGACTCGGAGATTCTCATGATGCGAGAATTGCAATTGCTCACTGCGAAGCCTGTCATGTACGTATGCAATGTAGATGAAAGTTCAGTGGTCAACGGCAACGACTACGTCGAACAAGTTCGTCAAGCAGCTGAAAACGAGGGAGCTTCCATCATGATCATTGGCGCCGCAATTGAGGCCGATATCGCCGAACTGGAGACCCATGAAGAGCGCTCCATGTTTCTGGAGGACATGGGACTCGAGGAGGCCGGAGTAGCGAAACTCATTCGCAAGGCTTACGAACTCCTCGACCTCCAAACCTACTTCACTGCTGGAGAAAAAGAGGTGCGCGCTTGGACCTATCGAAGGGGGTACAAGGCGCCTCAAGCGGCGGGTGTCATCCACACGGATTTTGAGAAAGGTTTCATCCGGGCCGAAGTCATGAAGTACAATGATTTTGTGTCGTTGGGTTCAGAATCTGCCGTGAAAGAAGCGGGGAAGTTGAGTGTGGAAGGAAAGGAATACCTCGTCGAGGACGGGGACATCATGCACTTTCGCTTCAACGTGTGATGCGCTATTGGTCATACCTCCTCGTGGCAACTGCGCTCTTCGCAATGAGCTGCGCTGATCCTCACGCAGACTCCAGCACTTTGCCGGAGGCAGTAGTGGAAAAAATGGCTCGACAGGAAGTTGCATGGAATAGTGGTGACTTGGAGGCCTTCATGGAAGCGGCCTACTGGAAAGACGAGCGCCTGGTTTTTGTCGGCAGCAAAGGCCCCACCTATGGCTACGAAGCAACTCTGAATAACTATATGAGGTCGTACGACTCGCCCGAAGCAATGGGCACGTTGTCGTTCGAGTTAATCGAGTGGCGGTCATTGGGACAAAAACATGGATACCTGCTGGGAAAGTGGGGCCTTCAACGCGGAGAGGATCTAGGTGATTTGAATGGACATTTCACCTTGGTTTGGGAACATCAGCCTACTGTAGGCTGGGTCATCATCGCCGATCACAGCAGCTGATCACGTAGCATGGGTTTTTTGTTCGCCATTCTTATCGCTACGGTCTTGGTTTCCTACCAGGCGATGCAACGTCCGGTAGTCAAGGAGAAGCTTCTGTATGTCCCTTACCGGGTCAAGCACCTCAACGAATGGTATCGCGTATTGACGCATGCATTGGTGCATGCAGATTACACCCATCTATTTGTCAATGCCTTCGTGCTCTGGCAATTTGGCATGCGCCTCGAATCCATGTTCAACATGGACGGCCAACCAGAGCTTTTCCCATTGCTATACATTGGCGGAGTGGCGTTCGCCGCTTTCCCCGGCATGATGCGCCATCACAACAATCCTGGTTACCGTAGCTTGGGGGCAAGCGGAGCCGTGAGCGCTGTACTCATTGCCTACATCCTGCATTTCCCGACCACAGAACTACTCCTGTTTTTCATCATTCCTATGCCTGCATTTGTAGCTGGCATACTGTTCTTCGTGTATGAGCATAAGATGGACCAACGCGGCAGGAGCCACATCGCGCATGATGCCCACCTTTGGGGAGGATTGTTTGGCCTTTTATTCACAGGTATCACCGAACCAGGGACCTTCCCAAAATTCGCAGCAGCAGTCTTGGCTTATTTGCCCTTTTGACTCGGAGCGGCGGGCACGATGCGAAAAAGATCTTCGTTGTCGCGTTTCATGAAATATTTCTCCCGAGCGAAACGTTCCAGGCGCTCTGGATTCGAGGATAAATCCTCGAGCTGCGTTCTCGTATTGTGAATTTCATGCTCGTAATGATCCACCTGCCGATTGAGCCGATTCAGCTCCATTTGGCTTTTGGCGAGGTAAATCAGGTCAATCTCGGAAACGAACGTGACCCATACCAATCCCAAGCATGCCGTGAGCAGGTAGCGGTTGGTCAAGACAGCCGCTGCCGTTAAAGCAGAGAGATCAACCTTCTTCCTCATCCGATGTGGACTCTTCTGGCAGCGCGTCGTCCTTCAAGGCTTCTTGTGCTCCGTCTGGCATGCTCAAAAATCCGCCCTTAACGACTGAGATTTTTAAGTTGGATTCGCCCTTTTTGTAATCTGCTTTGAGCAAATCGCCCTCTTCAATTTTCGCATTGATGATCTCCTCGGCGAAAGGATCTTCAATGAACTTTTGAATGGCCCGCTTCAATGGTCGAGCCCCATACTTTTCATCGTAGCCTTCTTCAACGAGGAAATCCTTGGCTTTCTTGGTGACTTCAATGCCGTAGCCCAAGCCTTCGATGCGCGCAATCAATGCCTTCAATTCCAAATCGATGATGGCGTGGATGTGATCCCGTTCGAGGCTCTTGAAAACCACCACGTCATCGATTCGATTCAGGAATTCAGGGCTAAAGGCCCGCTTCAATGCGGTTTGAATCACGGAGTCCCTATTCGCGTTTTCGTTCTCGACCCGGGCGGTGGTTCCGAATCCGACACCTGTTCCAAATTCAGCAAGCTGGCGGGCTCCGATGTTGGACGTCATGATGATTACGGTGTTCCGGAAGTCAATCTTCCTCCCCAGGCTATCTGTCATTTGGCCATCATCCAATGCTTGCAAAAGCAAGTTGAATACGTCCGGATGGGCCTTCTCAATTTCATCAAGCAAGACGATGGAGTAGGGGTGTCGACGCACCTTTTCCGTCAACTGTCCACCTTCCTCGTACCCAACGTAACCGGGAGGCGCTCCCACAAGGCGACTAATGGCGAATTTCTCCATGTATTCGCTCATGTCAATTCGAATGAGCGACTCTTCCGTATCGAACATGAAGCGCGCCAGTATCTTGGCGAGCTGAGTTTTACCCACCCCGGTTGGCCCTAAGAAAATAAAGGAACCAATAGGCTTGTTAGGGTCTTTCAATCCGGCGCGGTTTCGCTTGATAGCTCTGGCCACGCGAACAATGGCATCGTCCTGGCCAATCACCTTTCCCTGAAGGTCTTCATTCATGCGCGCCAGGCGCCCGGACTCCTTCTCTGCAATGCGTTGAACTGGAATACCGGTCATCATGCCGACGACGTCGCCAACGTGGTCCACCGTGACGGTAACGCGCTTGTTTTTACTGTCTTCTTCCCATTGTTGCTTCGCGCGTTCGAGCTTTTCATTCAACGTCCGTTCCGTATCACGCAATTTGGCTGCTTCCTCGTAGCGCTGAGAACGTACAACGCGAACCTTTTCTTCCTTGATCTTTTCGATTTCCTCTTCAATCTGAACAATTTCTTCAGGAACGTTGATGTTGTTCAAGTGCACACGAGAGCCCACTTCGTCCATGGCGTCGATGGCTTTGTCTGGCAGGTGCCTGTCGGTGATGTAGCGCGAGGTGAGGTTTACACACGCCTCGATGGCCTCCGGGGTGTAGGTGACGCTGTGATGCTCTTCGTATTTGTCCTTGATGTTGTTGAGGATCTGAATGGTTTCCTCAATGGACGTTGGCTCGACCAATACCTTCTGGAAACGGCGCTCCAACGCGCCGTCCTTTTCAATGTGCTGGCGGTATTCGTCCAAAGTCGTTGCACCGATGCATTGGATTTCTCCACGTGCCAGTGCTGGTTTGAACATATTGGATGCGTCCAATGAACCACTGGCACCACCTGCACCGACAATCGTATGGATCTCATCAATGAACAAGATGACATCTGGGGACTTTTCAAGCTCGTTCATTACGGCTTTCATGCGCTCCTCAAATTGCCCGCGGTACTTCGTTCCAGCTACGAGTGAAGCCACGTCCAAGGTCACAATGCGCTTGTTGAATAGCACACGGCTCACCTTCTTTTCTACGATGCGCAGAGCAAGCCCCTCGGCGATGGCACTTTTGCCAACCCCCGGCTCACCGATGAGGATGGGATTGTTCTTTTTCCGTCGGGAGAGAATCTGCGATACTCGTTCGATCTCCTTCTGCCGGCCAACGATTGCGTCCAATCGTCCTTCCTCTGCCATTTTCGTTAGGTCTCGGCCGAAATTGTCCAATACAGGCGTCTTGCTTTTGGGGTCAACTTTTCGAGAGCCGTTGCCGCCTCCGCCCAATGATTCTCCACCCGCTTCCTCTTCACCAAAATCTGCCGCTTCGGCGCGAGGCGCAGAGGTAGAAGCACCTTCTTTGGCGTTGTCCACCATGGCCTCATATTCTTCTTTGGCGACGTCGTAATCAATGTTGAAAGCAGACAGGGCTTTCGTCGCTACGTTGTCTTCGTCTTTCAGGATGCTCAACAAAAGGTGTTCCGTACCAATGAGGTTTGACTTGAAAATTTTCGCCTCGAGGTAGGTGATCTTCAAAATCTTCTCCGCTTGCTTCACCAAAGGAATATTTCCGGCACCAACAGAAGCGCCTGCTGTCGGACGAATGCTTCCCTCGAGCGCTTTTCGGAGCTTTTGCATGTCGACGTTTAGCCCCTCTAAAATGCGCACCGCTGTTCCTTCGCCTTCGCGAATGATGCCCAGCATTAAATGCTCAACGCCTATGTAGTTGTGCCCCAACCGCAGCGCTTCCTCTCTGCTGTACGTAATTACGTCCTTGACCCTTGGTGAAAATTTCGCGTCCATATCGTTCTAAATTCTCTTTTTTCTTTCTCGAATGACTGCGTGCGTTGTGAGCATACGCAAGACGTTTCTAAACTACGACCCCTCTACTTCAAACATCCTGCCAAGTGTAAGGTTTATCCACATCACCTTGGGGAGATTTGTGGGTAATTGTAGCCTTGTATCACCGGCCAATGGGGCCATCCCTCCGTATTTTCGTTTGCTAGGATGGGAGAGGGGTTTTGAACCAAATTAGGAACTACTGACACGATGGCAGAAGGAGAAAAAATTGTTCAGATAAACATCGCGGAAGAGATGAAGTCGGCCTACATCGATTACTCGATGTCGGTCATTGTCTCCCGTGCATTGCCTGATGTTCGCGATGGATTGAAGCCGGTGCATCGCCGGGTGTTGTATGGCATGTTGGACTTGGGCGTCTTGTCCAATCGAGCCTATAAGAAAAGCGCGAGGATTGTCGGGGAAGTGTTGGGTAAGTACCACCCGCATGGAGATAGTTCGGTTTATGACACCATGGTGCGAATGGCCCAAGATTGGTCGCTGCGCTACCCCATGGTAGATGGACAGGGGAACTTCGGCTCCATCGACGGCGACAATCCAGCCGCCATGCGTTACACAGAAGCGCGGTTGCGGAAGATTGCCGAGGAGATGCTCGACGACCTGGACAAGGAGACCGTAGACTTCCGTCCGAATTTTGACGAGAGCCTCAAGGAACCCACCGTACTTCCGTCGAAGATTCCAAACCTATTGGTGAACGGTGCCTCGGGCATTGCGGTAGGGATGGCCACAAACATGCCTCCACACAACCTGAGCGAGGTCATCAATGGCGCCATTGCCTACATCAATGACAATGACATCACTGTAGAGGGATTGATGGAGCACGTCAAGGCGCCCGACTTCCCAACCGGTGGGATCATCCACGGAGTAGAAGGAGTGCACGAAGCATTCCATACGGGACGAGGAAGGGTAGTGGTCCGAGGCCGAGCACGCATCGAAGAAACCAAAACCGGCAGAGAAGTCATCATTGTTGAGGAGATCCCTTACATGGTGAACAAAGCGGACATGGTGCGCAAGACCGCAGAACTGGTCAACGACAAGAAAATCGAAGGCATCTCCGAAATCCGAGACGAATCCGATCGGAAAGGCATGCGGGTTGTTTACGAGATCAAGCGAGACGCCATGGCCTCTGTGGTTCTCAACAAGCTCTATAAGTACACCGCCCTTCAAAGTTCATTCTCAGTCAATAACATTTGCTTGGTCAAAGGCCGCCCGCAGTTGTTAAACTTGAAAGGACTCACCTCCAACTTCGTCGAGCACCGCCACGATGTTGTGACGCGACGCACGCAATATGATCTGCGCAAAGCGCAAGAGCGTGCCCACATCCTGCAAGGCTTGATCATTGCCATCGACAACCTCGATGAAGTCATCGAGTTGATCCGTGCCAGTGCGACACCAGAAGAGGCGCGCAACAACCTCATGAGCAAGTTTGAGCTCTCAGAATTACAGGCACGTGCCATTCTGGATATGCGCCTTCAAAAACTCACAGGGCTGGAACGCGACAAGTTGCGCGCTGAGTACGACGAACTGATGGCTGTTATCGCAGACTTGGAGGACATCCTCGCCCGCGTGGAGCGCCGCATGGAAATCATCACGCAGGAATTGCTGGACATCAAAGAACGTTACGGGGACGACCGACGTTCGGACATTGAATTCAGCTCTGCAGATGTACGGATGGAAGACCTCATTGCCGATGAGCAGGTAGTTGTTAGCATCAGCCATGCGGGGTACATCAAACGTACCCGACTAGCCGACTACCGCTCCCAAAGCAGAGGAGGAGTGGGGTCAAAAGGTGCCACAACCCGAGACGAGGATTTCGTTGAGCACATCTTCACGGCAACCAACCACAATTGGCTGTTGATTTTCACGGCCAACGGTCGGTGTTTCTGGATGCGCATCTTCGAAGTTCCTGAAGGATCCAAGACATCCAAAGGACGAGCCATTCAGAACCTCATTCAAATCGAACCCGATGATAAGGTTTTGGCTTACATCCCGGTACAAGATTTGAAGGACGAGGAATACGCCAACAACAATTTTGTCGTGCTAGCTACGCGCCAAGGCCTCATCAAAAAGACCACGCTCGCCGCATATTCTCGCCCGCGTTCCAATGGAATCAATGCGATCACGATCCGGGAGGGCGATGAGCTTTTGACTGCGCGCTTGACCAATGGCGATAACGAAATCATCATCGGTAAGAAATCCGGCAAAGCCATCCGATTCCACGAAAGCACTGCACGTGCGGTTGGTCGCACGGCCATGGGCGTGAAAGGGGTCACATTGGAGGGGCCTGAAGACGAAGTCATCGGTATGGTGTGTGTTCGAGGCGCAGACTCGGACATCCTTGTTGTCTCTGAGAATGGATACGGAAAACGTTCCGCTGTAGAGGATTACCGGATCACCAACCGAGGAGGAAAAGGAGTCAAAACCTTGAGCGTAACGGAGAAAACTGGTGCTTTGATCAGCATCCTGAACGTCACAGATGATGATGACCTCATGATTATCAACCGATCAGGCATCACGATCCGAACGGGCGTTGAGGAGCTCAGAGTCATGGGCAGAGCAACACAGGGAGTCAAACTCATTTCATTGCGAGGTGACGACCAAATTGCTTCCGTTTGCCGCGTACCAAAAGGCGACGACGAACCGGATGGCGAAGGAGAGGGGGGCGAGCCAACCGGTGATGCACCCGAAGCTTCAGCCGAGTAAATCGGCCAGATTTTCGGGATGATGGAATCTGGCATTAATTTTGCCGGCAATTAAGTACACCAAGATCTCAAATAAGGCATGAAAAACATTTTCGCCATCGCATTCATTGCTGCTGCCAGTGTAGCAGTTGCGCAAAAGCAAGTTGTCTCTGCATACAACGCCAATAAATCAGGAGATTATAAAGCTGCAGCAGGCTACATCGAAGAAGCCATCACCCTTGAAAAGGCGGCTATCAAAGACAAAACCTGGCGCTACCGAGGGGAGATCTACTTGAACATCGCAAACGACAGCGTTTTGTCCGTGGAGTACCCAAATGCGCTTTGGATCGCAAAAGATTCATACACGAAAGCACAAGAGTTGGACACGAAAGGCAACTACGAACGGGAAATCATCACAGGCTTAGGGTTGGTTCAAACGACCGCCGGAAACCAAGGCATCAACGATTACACAACCGAAAATTTCAGTGCCGCAGCTGCCAAATTTGATTTAAGCGCTGAAGTTGCCGGCATGTTCGACGTCATCGACACCATGGCTGTCTTCAATGCGGCTTTGTGCTACGAAAAGTCGGGAGATGTTGACCTCGCCGTAGCACGGTACAAATCATGCGGAAGCTTCGGATACCAGGTGCCAAACGTATACTTGTTCGTCGCCAATCTTCTTCGCCAGGACGGTCGTGTTGAAGACGCGTTGAGTGAGCTGCAATCAGCCCGCAAACAGTTCCCACGAGAACAAAGTTTGATCATCGAGGAGTTAAATATCTACCTGGAAGGAAAAGATTACGAGCGCGCTGAGAACAATTTGAAATTGGCCGCAGAGGGTGATCCAACGAATGAAATCCTATGGTTCAGCCTCGGAAGTGTTTACGACAACTTGGACAAGACCGAATTGGCCGCTGAAGCTTACTTGAAAGCGCTTAGCATCAACGCATCCTATTTTGATGCGAATTACAATTTGGGCGCGATGTACTTTAACGAAGCAGTTCAAGGCATTAACGCTGCCAATGACATGTGGAAGCCTCGCATGACGAAAGCTGAATCCGCTGAGCAAAAAGCCTTGGAGGATGCCGCAAAGGAAAAGTTCATCGAAGCACGTCCATTCTTAGAGGCAGCTCACACGACCAACGCGGAAGATATCGACACCATCCGATCTCTGCGTGACATTTACGCTCGTACAGGTCAGGACGACTTGATGCTCAAAATGAGCAACCTGTTGAAGTAATTCACGAATAACACTATTGAGAAGGGAGCCGCTTGGTTCCCTTTTCTTTTGCAAAAGTTATTTAACATAATGATTATTATCATTCAAAAGGGTTCGTCTTAATCGACTCAGATTCAACCCAATGATGATTTACCCTCAGAAACGCAACATTTCTAAAGGAATGCCGTAAATTTGCACTCGCACGGAGGTTTGGCAGAGTTGGTCGATTGCACCGGTCTTGAAAACCGGCGTACCGCAAGGTACCGGGGGTTCGAATCCCTCAGCCTCCGCTTCAGAAGCGCTCACACATGTGGGCGCTTCTTTTTTTTTCAGAATAGAGAAAACATGCTAACTGCAGAAATCGATTCTCCTGCACCAGTCTCAAACAACCTTTTGTGTTCCTGGTTGTTTTAAAGACAATGAAGCATATCTCATTCATCATAGCCTTGACCATAGCCTCGTGCGTATGGGTTTCCGATTCAGTCGCTCAAGTGAGCGTCTATGGATTTTACAGCACATATACCGATCCAACCAATCCCATCGTCCTTGGACAATATGAAGCCATTTCTGGCGAATGGTTGGAATGGGATACCTTGGATTTTGCCTCTGGCGTGGTCATGGGATCCTCGGCATTCGATGCAGGGACAGAGAGCTACATGTTCGCTGGAATTGGATCACCTCCAGAATCGAGCAGCATTCAGTTTTGGGATTACGATGTGATTGACAATCAAATTGTTAACAACCCCAGCTTCAACCAAACGATCAATGCCATACAACACGACATGGCAACGGATCGCTTGCTTGCTTTAGGGACTTACGCCGAAGATTCGACATTCATCGACTTCGGTAATGGCACTGGGTACTGGGAATACGAATGGGGCTCTGAACTCATTGAATTGGATACGGAATTTGGTGCAGTTGAGTCGATAGCGCCCATCACAGGTATCAATGGCGTGGTTCTTGGAGCGACTGCTTTCGATTCTGACAATAACGTGTATGCATTGGTGGGCATTGATAACAGTGGAAACCAAAAGTTCATCCAGCTCGACGGCACGACAGGTGAAGTGATTTCTTCCGTGAACCTTCAGATCCCATCGAATATGGGATTCAATGAATTGGAGTGCTTCATCCTGGGCGAAACGTTTCTCGGCATCAAGCGCCCTTACGGTGCGCCCAATCCAACTACCGAAACCACCGCTTTGGTATCTGTGGATCCTTTAACCGGAGTCTTGACCAACATTGTTGAATTGCCTCAGATTTACGCATTTTCACCCAATGCCAGTGTATTCGAACAATCAACGGGGTTGTTTATTATGCTCTATTACGACTTAAATAACCAATCGCACATTTTGGTTGTAGATCCTGTAGAGGCCGAAGTCGTTGCCGACCATGAAATCGAGGGATCATTTATTGAATTGCAAATCAACAACCGTGAATTCATGGTTGCGGCATATGGCACTGCCAATGGCATCGATGAAAATGGCCATACATCATCTACGATTCAAGCGTGGCCAAACCCTGCAAACCAGTTCATCACCCTCCAGGGTCTAAACACGCCCTTTGCGATTTACAATTCTGCAGGGCAATGCGTACCTCATGAGATGAAAAATGGGGTTATTGATGTGTCAAATTGGAATTCAGGCTATTACTTGATTGCTGACCAATCCGGTCGGACAGCTCGGTTCTTGATTCAACACTGAATTCATACGCCATACGAGGCGGATTTTGAAGTAGCGAGCACGAAACGCGAAGGTCATTCGTTGTTAAATTGTCGTCGCTGTTCCATGACTCTGCACTCCCCTCACCCCCACTCTTGGTTCAATGATTCCGAATGGACTCATGCGCTGGGATTGACCCCGATACCAGCAGGCGGATCGCTTGTCATTGGCAGCGTCAAAGGAGTGCCTGCGTGGCACACACCGCCATGGGCTTTGGAAGCAGGATGGCCGGAAAACATCGACATTGATACTTGGCGCAGTGCATTGGAGGAGGCTTCCATCGGGCTCGTTGCCTGCGATCTTCCGGCTGCGATGGAGTGCGACTGGGGAGCCCCATGGCACGTCCAACAGCGTCATACCCGATGGCTCACGTGCGATGATTCGGGACAATTTCCCCCACTGCCAAAACACCGCGCGAAGCAAGCGCGAAAAGCGCTGTCCAAAGGCATTACCATCGAGAACACGTCGGAAGTAAATAAGCTGGTGAATTTGCATCAAATGGCGAGGGATCGGAAGTCAATTCCTTCAGACGCCCAAGCGTTGGAACGGCTGTTCAAGTGGATGGTCCAATCGCCACACCAAACAAGTTACATCGCCCGCGATGGTGATGGCGTTCCCGCAGCAAGCGCCACATTTTTGCACAACGCAGGACGGACGGTTTATGCCTTTGGTGGTCAGAAGCGGTCATCCGTTTCTGGACTAGCCACGGTCTTGTTGATTGAGCAAGGCATTCGTGACGCAGCGGCCATTGGCAATCGGATCTTCGATTTCGGCGGTTCTTCTGATCCAGGTGTGGATCGGTTTTATGCGGAGTTCGGCGCCGAAAAAGTACCGAGGCAGCGTGCAGTGCGCATGGCGTGGTGGGCTCGGCCGTGGTTGCGCTTGATGCGCCCGGACTTGTTCTGACGTGGGGGTTAGCGCACGACCGTAACAGGGCCAGTGTGCTGGAAGGGGTCCGTGTCGCACACGTGATGGGCATGGAAAATGACGTAGTAGGTACCCTCGCTGATTTCAGGGCCTGGCCTCCACCCTTTTCCGGCTTGACTTGTCGCAAACAATTGATTGCCCCAGCGATTGAAAACCTGTAAGTTGTATTGAGTGAACTGCCCTGGATCAAGCACAGCCAAAGGCTCTCCATCCGGTCCGATCAGGGCTGCTGTCAAGACATCATTCTTCGCGTCATTATTGGCCGAAATCACATTTGGCACAACGTAATCAATGCCCAACATGGGCGGCGGCACCTCCGCAACCACCTCCCACGTAGCTTCGATGTCGCAATACGCATTGTACAGGGTAATGGAACCCGTGAACTCGCCTTCACCAGGGAAATACGTCTCGACCGTTGGCTCGTTTGAGGTGACGATGCCCGGAAAATCCCACGTGATTTCATCTGCACCTTGTCCTAAGTACTGCAACAAGGTGAAACCCGTTTCTTCGCACATCGAGAGCGGCTGTACAGTCCAAACCGTATCGAAGGGCAGCACCGGGAGCACAGTCACCTCTTGCATTTGGGTATCCGGACATTCTGTTCCAGCACCTGCAGTTAACGTGACTCCGTAGGTACCATAGGCCGGATACGTGAACGATGGGCTTGCCTCAGCGTTGGGTAAACCGGCGCCACCTCCAAAATCCCATGAAAACGGCCCGCTCTCCGGAGAGAGGTTTTCGAAACTTACCTCAAGGCCTGAGCATGGCTCGGAAACCACTACAAAAGAAGCTTCCGGTAATGGCGGAAGGTCAAAGGCTATAGAAGCATTGTTCTGGCATCCAAAAGCATCTGATTCCAGGGTCACGAAAATACTTTCATCTTGGGGAAACCAGACTTCGCTAGGGTGCTGATTGTTCAACTGAGCAGGCATGGAATTGCCCCCAAAATCCCATTGGTAATCGATGTAGTCCGTCCACGCGGAAGTATCCAACACCAGCTGGCCCGACCAACCCCCGTCGGCACAACTCAAATCAATGACATCAAACTCGGTATCCCACGGATCGTGCGCAATCACTTCAAAAAAGAGCGAATCAGCGCATGTGCCCGTTTCAAAGTACAAACTCACATCGTAGACACCGGGTTCGTCGTAGGTAAACGTAGGCTCCGCTTCAATGCTCACATCATCGACCGTGCCTTCCACGCCAAAGTCCCACGTGTAGGACTCGCTGGGGTTCGAAAACTGCTCGAACGTCGCCGTCATGCCGGTGCACGGCTCCGGGGCGTCGTAACCGGGCGACAAGATGTTGCACGTCACCACGTCCAAAGTGAAGTCCCGTAAGATGGATCCGATGGGCAACCCGTTACGCCATTCCGTCACACAAATACCCAAGGCGAACTTCCCGACCAGGTTGGGCGTACCGGTCAACACTCCCGTGACAGGGTTGATGTCCAATCCCGCTAGCGCACCCAATGGATCTGGGGCGTTGAAACCGTTGGCCCACCCCACATCCGTAAACGGCGGACCTGTTGGCGGGTTGGGAATGGGCGACAGGTAGGTCCCTCCCAGGTAGATCGAACACAGCGAATAGCTCAAGGAATCACCGTCTGCATCCTCAGCACCGTTGTTTAATTGAAACGGGTAGTTGTTGCAGACGAACGCCTGCGGCAACTCTGAAAATTCAGGCGACGAATTCGGATTGCTCAGGGTGGTGCTAGCGGGAATGGTCGTCGTCAAGGTGAAGCCTTGATCTTGTGGGTTGTCCAAATTGGTGATGGCCGGGGACCGACAGCAACGCTGATGGACCAACGTATAGGGCTGCTGACTCGGGTCTAGTGCGACATTCACAATGTACTCTGCCCGCTCGATGCACAGGTCTTCCGGTAAGAATGCGCAGTTATTTGGGTTTTGGGGAATGACATCGGTGACCAAACTGAAATCCAAATTCCCAGATACAGTAGTAATCAGGCTTGTGCCTTGGTAGACTCCGATTGCCGCTGTGAGGTCGAAGCCCGTTCCGTTCGTATTGGCAGAACTGCAATCCCGGTAGATGTAGCAATGCACCTCAAATTCATTTTGTCCGGCGGCATTCGTCCCCATGTAGACGTACGTCAATTCGCCTCCCACCAAATGGGTTGCCTGAACTCCATTGGTGTGGACCAATCCAGCAGCAAGGGCAAGCAGATATGTTAGGCGCTTCAACAGGATCATGACAAAGGGCAACCACGCCTTTTAAAGCGCAGTACTCAGCAATGTACAACATTGCTTGGGATGACCGAAAGCGAATACCTTTGTACCATGTTGCACTGGACGCGTTCTATCATTCGATTATTTGGGCTGCTCGGGCTCGTTGTTGCCTCAGATACTCAGGGTCAAAGCCCGATTTCGTGCGACGTCCTTCGATTCCCTGGAACGGGAACCGCCTTCTTGGAGGTCCAAGTAGATTTTGACAGCCGACTCTTCGCAGCATCCAAAGAGGAAGACGGCTGGAGCACGCATGTTCAGCTTGAAGCAGTTGTAGAATCGGCACAGGGGATTGTCAACTATGGCAAGACAAATATCACTGGTCCACTTGCAGCGGATTCTACCCAAGCCGTTAACGGACGGCAACTTCACCTGGAACGTATTTCGGTACCTGGCGGGACATACAATGTTCAAATCACGCTTCGCGACGTCTCAGGCAACAGCACGTTTTCCGAGTCGACGTCGATTCCCGTTCAATTCTTCGACACCGAATCGCCCAGCTTTTCGGATCCTTTTGTGGTAGAAGCCTTTGCCCCTTCCATTGAAGGCCAGCCCTCCATGCTTTCGCGCTCAGGTTATGAAATGTTGCCCCTGGTTCCTGCTGAACTCTCTACCGAAGCGAGCAAACTTCAATTCTACACGGAATTGTATCGGGTCAATGAAGTTGTCGATTCGTTGTTCCTGCTGCAATGCTGGCTGGAGGACGAGTCGGGGCTCGTGATTCCCTCCACACGGAGGTTTTTCCGAAAGAACGCCGCCCCAACACTGCCTGTATTCACCTCCCTTCCACTGGAAAACGTACGGGAAACACAAAGGGCCAGTTTGGTCATCCAGGCATTGACACGCGAGAATGAATTGATCGCAGAAAATCGATTGCCTCTCCAATTCGTTGAACCCAATTCAGCGCTTGCACTGGCTGATTTTGGCAGTCAGCTGCCTGCCTACCTAGCTGCATTCACGGATTCCTTGACGCTTTTTCAACACATTCGCGATCACCACCCCAAGGCCGACGCATCCCAACGCAAGACCATCGATGGCTTTCTCGAAACGGCGACTGTAGCGCAAATGCAGGCCTTTTTGGCTTACTTCTGGGAAGAGCAGGCACCTAATGATCCAGAGGCGGGGTGGCGCACATACACGACTGCCATCGCTTACGCCGATTCCGCGTACGGCGCCTGCCGACAAGGACATGGAGCCGAAACAGACATGGGCTACATCTACCTCCGGTACGGACCTCCGAATACCATTGTGAAGCGACACAACGAAACCGACTACTACCCTTACGAGATTTGGCATTACCATCGAGCGGGGCCTTTCACCAACAAACGGTTCCTGTTCTTTTCACCGCACATGGTGGCTGAGTGCTTCACATTGCTGCATTCCGATATGCTGGGCGAAGTGTCCAACACCGACTGGCTGCAAATTTTAAGAAGCCGCGAAAATCCTTTGCGGGTCACAAGCAGCCAACTGAACCGACTGAATCCACGACGCGACACGTTCTCGGGAGAAGAACCTGAGGATCTCTTTTTCAATCCCAGATGACTTCGAACACTTCCCACCGTGTAGCCGTCGTCATACTCAATTGGAACGGTCAACAGCACCTTGCCACCTACCTTCCTTCAGTTGTTGAACACTCAACGGGTGCTGATGTGGTGGTGATTGACAACGGAAGCACCGATGACTCCGTGGATTGGCTCCGAAAGGATCATCCCAATGTGCGCATCATCACCTTGGAAGAAAACCTCGGTTTCGCCGGTGGATACAACGAAGGATTGAAGCAGGTGGAAGCGGACATTTTTGTCTTGTTAAACAGCGACGTTCGCGTCACTCCCAACTGGATTGCCCCTGTCCTTGAGGCCATGCAATCCGAGGGATACGTAGCTTGCCAACCGCTAATCCGCAACGAATCAGACCCGGACCTCTTTGAGTACGCCGGGGCTGCCGGCGGGCACATCGATAAAAACGGTTTCACCTTTTGTGCTGGCCGAATCTTTGAAGTCTTCGAGAGCGACGAAGGTCAGTACAGCCAAAACAGAGAAGTTTTTTGGGCTTCGGGCGCATCGCTTTTCATTCAAGCTGATGCTTGGAAGGAAGTGGGTGGCTTGGACAGCGATTTTTTCGCGCACATGGAAGAAATCGACTTGTGTTGGCGCCTAAAAAACAGGGGCCACAAAGTGGGGGTTTGCGGAGGTTCCGTGGTGTACCATTTGGGCGGGGGAACGCTGCAAAAAATCAGCCCGTTCAAATCCTATCTCAATTTCAGAAACAACTTGTATTTGCTGGTCAAGAACGACCACAAAAAAGCGTTGTATCCCATGGTATTTCGGCGTATGGTGCTCGATGGGATTGCGGCCTTGAAATTTCTATTGGAAGGGTCAACGTCACTGTTTGGGGCTGTTTGGAAAGCACACCGCGATTTTCGCGGCAATTTCAAAACGATGAAAGAACGCCGTTCCCACGAAATCCAAGCATGTAAAAACACTGCCTCACAGGTGCCCTACAACGAAGCTGGACGCTACCAGGGCAGCATCATTGTGGACTATTTCCTGCGTGGAAAGCAAACGTTCGATCAATTGAACCAAGAGCAATTCATCCGCCGCAGGTAAAGAAGCTGGCCGCACTGATAATTTCATCCCTCAACCAAGGCAGCCACCGGTGAATTTCGCCGAGTGAACTCCTACCAACCAGTCGCAACGCCGCTCATGCCGATGGTGGCTTTGCTTTGGGCAGGATGCATGCAGCACTGGGTAATTGCAGGTCTCGGGGTCTTTTGCGCATGCTTGGGTTTTCGGCGACGACCGATGCAACAAACGTTGGCTTTGGCCATGGTGTTGACGGGTTGGGTGGCCCAAAGCCTGTACATCCACTACCACCCCCATTTGACAGTGCCGCTGACCAATCATTGGTCATGCCAACCCGCCCCGAGCCGCAGCGCAATCCAATTGTTGGAATGCAGGAACGAAGACGCGCTCACTTATGTCGTGGAATGGAAAGAAAAAGAGCATCCAGCCCCACAACCATTCGTTGGGACATTGTGGCCGCTTCGATCATCGCATCCATCGCTGGTGAGGTGGAAACGCAGGCATGGTATTGAAGGAGTGCTTCGTCCTACAGTCGATTTTTGCCCTTCGGCCGCATCACCGAACACCCCGAATGACGCGAAAGCCTGGCTTTGGCATCGGCTTCAAAATCACTTTTCAGGGGAGGTGCCTGGTTTGCTGTTTGCCATAACAAGTGGGGATAAACAACACCTGACTAAATCGCTCAAACAAACGCTCAACCATGCCGGTCTGTCGCACCTCATGGCGGTCAGTGGCTACCATGTCGGACTGGTCGCCAGTTTGGCGGTTTTCCTATTGAGACGCCGCAAACAAGGGCTCCGCTGGTTAGGGGGCATCGGGTTGTTCGGGGCCTGGGCCTTCATTGCATTCTGCGGCTGGCCTGATTCGGCCGTACGCGCTGGTGCGATGCTCACTTTCTTTGGTATTTCTCAGATCTCACGTTCCAATCAGCCGGCGGAACATGCATTGGCATTGGCAGGTTGGTGGATGTTATTGTGTGACCCTGCCCGATCGGTTGATTTGGGAATGCAGTTGAGCTTCTTGGCAGTGCTTGCCATTCTTACCACCATTCGGGTGCTTCAACGATGCGGCAAGTCAAATCCCGTCTGGATGTACCTACTCATCCCAATCAGTGCACAATGGGGCACCGGACTGGTGGCCTGGCCGCAATTTCAATTGTTCCCAGTGCATTTTCTATGGTTCAACTTATTGGCCCCACCCATGATGATGGTGATTGGAATGATGATTGCCACCATGCTTATTTGCGAGGCCGTACTCGGCACCTCTTGTTGGATGGAACCCGCGACGCACGCCCTCGATCGTGCCCTCCTGTGGGTGTTGGAGGGAATGAAGCACTTGCAAGGGCCCGGTTGGACCTTGAACTTGGAACGGGCCGACCCCGAATTGTTGGTAGCGTTCAGCTTGTTGTTCTGGGCTGGCGGGCTTTCGTTAGTCCATGCGAGAATCGAGCTCTGGCGTGCCTTCCGGTGCATCGGAGCCGGTATTGCCTGCATTGTACCTCTGCTCGCATGGCAGTTAGAGCACCGAATCCAATTGTCGTATCGTTACGGCATGGTGTTGCAAGGGGAAAGAAAGGCGGGAGTTATTTGGACTGAAAACAAGCGCGACAGCGCTGCAATCGCTCGAAAAAGGGCCAGAGCCAATGATGCGCCCGGAATGTCCCATGTGCTGTCGAATGGAATTTACCAGAAGGCATCAACCGGTGATTGGATGCTGTCCTTCCAAACGGGTTCAGGCATTGGGCAACAAAAAAACCGCCCGATCGCTTGGAAACGAACGGGCGGCTCTAAAATGCGTTTTGTTCTTGAATCGGATACCGTTGAACTCGAACAATGGGCAGAAGCTTCCGTGTTGGACCTCAGTTCAAATGAAGGAGGTTGGTGATGACTTGATCGACATAGCCCTCCCATTCCGGCAAATCTGCTATGGGCAGGATGGCATTGACGCGGTTGTTACGTCGGCTGTAAATGGCCTCAACGTAGAAGCCGTTCAACTCGAAGATGCACAGGATGTATCGGTTTTCCACGATGCGTTGTGCCAAGCACACCCCATGATCCCACATATAATTTGTTTTCTCGTCGAGGGGAAGTCGGTTGAAAGCTGTCAAGTCCATTTTGGTATATACTAGAGGTAAATTCGTAGGCACTCTTACGGCATTCACCGAAAAAAGGTTGCGAGTTGAATTCGATTAACTTTGATTCATGACTTCTGTTCAGCTCATCGAGTGCCCACGTGATGCAATCCAAGGCTGGCCAGTTCCCGTTTCGACAGCCGATAAAATCGCTTACTACAAGGCGCTGCTCGATGTGGGGTTCCACACATTGGATATAGGCAGTTTTGTTTCGCATAAAGCGGTACCCCAGATGAAAGACACCCGCGCCGTCCTAAACGCATTGGACGACGAAGGGAAATTCGAATGCGACACCCGCGTACTGGTCATCACAGCCAACGCAAGAGGAGCAAAAGATGCCGTGGCCGCGCCGGGCGTTACCCACATTGGTTTTCCCCTGAGCATCTCAAACACATTCCAACTGCGCAACACTGGCGCAGACATTGAACGTGCTTGGGAACGTCTACAGGCGATTCGCGCCATCGCAGAAAGCGGCCAAATGAAATTGGTTGTGTACTTAAGTATGGGATTCGGAAATCCTTATGGCGACGCCTGGAGTACAGGATTGATTCAAGAATGGGTGGGGAAGCTGGACGAGCACATCGCGCCCGAAGTCATAGCCTTGAGCGATACCATTGGCAATGCATCGGCCAATTTGGTCAACGAGGTATTTACCGAAACACTTGCCCAAGCTCCCAAAGCCATGATCGGCGCTCACTTGCATGCAGGGCCATTGGATGCCAAATCAAAAATTCAAGCTGCCTGGGACGCAGGATGCCGAAGGTTCGATGGGGCATTAGGAGGCGTTGGGGGCTGCCCCATGGCACAAGACGACTTGATCGGCAACCTGCCCACAGAAAGGTTGGTTGAATTTCTAAAATTAAAGGCAGGACTGCAGCTGAATGAACGTGCTTGGAACCAAGCCCAAAGCTTCGCTGTCGATTTGTTTCAATGAAAAATGCCCCAATTTTTCAATTGAGGCAGTATTCAAATAGATTGACGTCAAAGCGGTGACGGTGCAAGTAGATCTGTTCAAACTTGTGGATGTCGATGTGGATACGATAGTGTTTCATGAGCGTGGTTAAGTGCTCATTTGTACGTATTCGTCTAGAAAAAGTTTCGTTTTGTCGTTAAATTCCCGTCGTGAGCACTGCCAAGACCAAGCCCGCGATGGTCGCGACCAACTTGTTCCTGTTGAACCGGTGACCGTCCCCTGCCTCGAATAAGATGGTGGTACTGATGTGCAGGAGAATACCTATCAAGATGCCGCCTGACCAGACAGGAACATTGGCACTCCATGCAGCTCCCGAATGAAGAAGCACATCGTATAGCAACATGCCGATGATGGGCATGAGTCCAAAGGTCAACATGGCCAACCACCGATGCGCCCGTTTGATGCCCAATGCGTCCAACATCCCCATCAAGACCAAGGCCACTGGGAACTTATGCAATATCAAACCAATCATGAGCGCCATGTCCACACCCTCTATGCCGTGCAAATGCACATGACCGTGGTGATCGTGACCGTGATCATGCCCATGGCCGTGCTCATCGCCGTGGAGAGGCATCGATTCAATCAATGCGTGCAAGCAGAGGCTCGCAAACATGGCCCATGGCATGCGCGCTGAACCTGTGTGCTCATGATGATGCAGGTGGCCGTGTTCAATGCCTTGGGAACCGTATTCCAATATGCCCTGCAGCAAGAACCCCAAAACCACAATCCAACCAACATTGCTACCCATGGCGTAGGTTTCTGGGACCAAGTGATTGAAAATAAGGCCAATCAAAAAGGCGCCTCCGAATGCCAAAATCAGGCTGAGATGTTCCTTCAGGTAGTTACCGAAACGGTCATAAGCACCCGCACCTAAGAGCGCGATCGCCAGCAATATGAGTCCTGCTAACCACATGAGATTTTTCGAGCGACAAGTATACTACGCGGAGTGTCAGGG
Source organism: uncultured Flavobacteriales bacterium (assembly GCA_938074325.1). GTDB lineage: Bacteria > Bacteroidota > Bacteroidia > Flavobacteriales_D > Sanyastnellaceae > UA16. The sequence goes on from CALJFZ010000029.1 coordinate 50,495, forward strand.
CTCCAAGGATTGAGTTCATAATCACCGAAATGCCCCTGCACCTCCCAGCCTTTTTCGGTGAAAATATTTTGCCATACCGATGGAGCAATGGACCGAACGCGTTCCACGTGGTGCTGTGGCGCTCCTTGTTCATCCGTGTACTGAATGCTCTTCTCGATCCAACCAGGAACCATCCGTCTGTGAATGTGAAAGGTGTACCCCCCCACTTCCTTGATTTCTTCGGGAACCAATTGCTTGCGAACCCTTTCCGGATTGAGAAAATCCAACGCAAAAACCCCTCCCTCCTGCAACACATGGTTCACACCAGACAAGGTATTCTCTAATCCCCCTTCCTCTTGGAAGTAGCCGATGCTCGTAAACAACGAGAACACCGCACCAAAGCTGTCCTCAGGAAAAAGGGACGTAATGTTTCGCATGTCTCCTTGAACGAAGTTCAAGCCATTGGATCCGCTTTGATAGCTTCGTCGAGCAGTTTCAATGCTGTTGGCACTCAAATCCAAGCCCGTTGTATCGAAGCCGAGTCGATTGAGGGAGGCGGCATGGCGGCCGGCACCGCACCCCATGTCCATCACGCGATCACCTGGGTTCAGGACGCATTGAGCCAGGCGTGCGATGAAGGCCTCTGCCTCGCTTTCATCCCGATTTCCATATAGCGCATGGTAAGCCGGCGTGTTAAACCAGGTTGCGAACCAATTCGCATCGCTTTTCCACAACTCCGTCATCATTACTCGTGCAGCTTCTGCGCGCTAAGTTCGGGGTTGTGACTTTATTTTGATGTATGTCCGGAGCCCTTCCTTCCGATCAAAGCAAGACTGCTGCACATTTCCCTGCAAGCGGCAAGGCATCTGTTCAAGTAGAGCTCGAGTGGAATGGCCCGATCAAAGACCAAACCACGCACTTCATCATGGAGTGGATGGAAAACCGTCTGGATCAATTGTCTTCTCCGGGGCTGCTCAAAAAGCGCATGGTTCGTGTGGCCGTGGAGTTGCTTCAGAACATGCACCACCATTCAGCAATTGGCCACGAGAGCGCCAAATTCGAAGTTCGCTCAGTCAACGGAACACATTGGCTTCTTGTCACCAAAAATGCGTTGTCTTCAGATAAAGCAGAGGCCTTACGGCAAACATGGCAAGACCTCAAGTCCATGTGCAATGAGGAACTGCGCACCATGCAACGCGAAAAAATCGCAAGCAAACAACGCAGTGCACACGGTGGTGGTGGTGTAGGATTGAACGAAATCTTACGGAAAGCTGCTGGACACGTCACCATGGAAATCAATCACCAGGCGAACGACGCATATGTCACGTTCACCGCTGAAATCCCAATACGATAATGAGTGCAATCCAACTCGAAGGCACGGCCAAAACGCCGAAAGTCGCATTCAATGATTCTCCCTTATCCATGGAAATTTCAGGAAGATCCATCCCTGAAAACTCCATTGCGTTTTACACGCCCTTGTTGGAATGGGTTGATGAAAATCTGAAAGACGGCGGCAACTTGGACGTGAGCATCCGTCTCGAATACTTCAATACAAGCAGCAGCAAATGCTTGATGGACCTACTCAAACGAATCGAGCAGTCACCAGCAGAAGCCAATGTTTTGTGGTACTACGAAGAGGAGGACGAGGACATGCTTGAAGCGGGCGAGGATTACGATGCCATCATCGATATGCCGTTTCGGCTGATTGCCACGGCTGGTTAATCCAGTCGCTTCCCCCACCCCCAACGTTCTGGCCAGCGGTTCGCTAAAACGAAGTAGAGCACAAAACTCATCATCCAAAGAACGAGGATGTTGAACACTGGGGTCTTCACCTGCCAGCTCCCGAGCTGCTTTACCGGTGCATAGAACGGAGCATTCCAAGCCTGACGGCCCAATGGCATCTGGTGGATGAAGGCCGTCTCCTGAACCAACCCGCGACTGGTCAACGCAATGCGCTCGTGGCGGTCGGTTTGCATCACCCAATCGTGAAGTGCTTCGTTGTGATGCTCGTCTTTCAACGCTTTCAAATCCACAGATTCAGCTAATTCCTGGCGAGCGGCGTCCCGTTCATTGAACGCGACCTTGTAGGCCTCTCGGAAAGCCACGCGCATATCATCTACCGTGGCAATGTCCCCAACAGCGCACCCCCAACTCGTGAGCTCCTCAAGCGCACGCGACCACTCGTCAGCGCGCAGCGCTTCATCATCAATCGATCGGAATTGTTGGTACCAAAAGTCCCGTCGCCACGCAGCTCGCTCCATGCGATCCTCGAACTCAATGAACGGTGCGTCCGCCTCGTTCTCGCGGGTCAAATGAACCGCCAACGATTCAAATCCCCAGCGCGAGGCCATGAGGTTTCCGATCAATGGAACTCGATCCACTTGGGTGAAAATTGGGTTGAACCGATCGAACCTGATGATGGCACCACCGAAAATAATCTGGGGGATGATCAGCAGCGGAATGATGATGTAAATGGTCTTGGCAGACTTCATGGCCGAAGACAGGTTGAGCCCCAAAACGTTGGAGAAGGCACTCAAACTGAACAGCGTCAAAAAGAGCATCCCAAACCCGGTTGGTATCTGTAGAACCCAAAATGCGATGACCGAAAACAGGAAGCTCTGCACCGCTGAGATACCGAGCATTACACTCATTTTTGAAGCGAGGTACGCGTTCCAATTCAAGCGCAAGAATCGTTCACGACGGAGCGTCGGACGGTCCCGGAATATCTCCTCGGCGCTGAAACTCAGCCCGAGGAAAAGCGATACAATGACCGAAATGAACAGGAACTGCGGCAGGTTCTCGCTTAATCGGTAAACGAAATCTCCGTCGCCGTTGCGGAATCGGGTAAAAACAGCCAATACCATCGCAAGCACAGGCGCCTGCAACAAGTTCATCCAAACGTATTGCTTGTTCTTACGCTTGGCCTTTACATCCCTCCGCCAAAAGGAGGTGAATTGACTCCACCAGTCCGGTGTAGTCGAGGGTTCAGGCAAGGCTTTCACCTTATTCGGGCGGGGCGTATTGCCCGCTTGAATCATGTTGTAGTAATCGTTCCACTCCTCTGGAGTTACCCTCCGAATTTCCGTGAGCTGACCGTATTCATCCACCATGCAACTGGCGATGGTGTCGAAGATCTCTTCCGGATTGACGGTACCGCACGAAGCGCACATGGCCTCATTCGCTTGAACCTGGTTCGACATTTGCTTCAAGTAGCCCAGGCATTCCAATGGATTGTCCTGGTAAATGGGGTACCCACCTACATCAAGCAACAGCAATCGATCGAACAGTTTGAAGATATCTGAACTTGGCTGGTGGATGACGACGAACACAATCTTTCCCCGAAGGGTCAGCTCCTTCAAAATGTCCATGATGTGTTCGCTGTCGCGACTGGAGAGCCCACTCGTAGGTTCATCCACAAATAGGACCGCTGGTTCTCGGATCAGTTCCAAGGCAATGTTCAAGCGTTTGCGTTGTCCTCCAGAAATCGTTTTGTCCATGACGGAACCCACACGCAGATTCCGAATTTCCCAAAGCCCCAAACGCCGCAAGGTAGATTCAATGCGCTCCAGTCGTTCTTCTTCGGTCGAACCGCCCAAACTCAGCTCCGCGCTGAATTTGAGGTTTTCATACACCGTCAATTCGCTGATGAGCACGTCCTCCTGGGCAATGTGCCCAAGGCTGCCTTTGGCCAACGTGCTATCCTCAAAAATGGAGTGACCGTTCATGAGAACGTCTCCAAACGTTGGACGCATGGAACCGTTCAAGATGTTGAGCAACGTCGATTTCCCCGACCCACTCGCCCCCATGATACCGATCAAGTCTCCGGATTGGGCTTCAATGGACAGAGGCCGTAGTGCGGCCTCATTGGGGTAATTGAAAAAGTGGGCCAAGTCGACCGCGTTGAAGGAAATTTTCTGTTCTGTACGCTCGCACGAACTGCACAACTGCACAACGTCGCTGAAGAATACCGCATGTCCTGACGCGTCTTTGATGACGCTTCCTTGGGCCATCGGCGAAGTTGACATCTTCGGCAACATGTTGCCATTGAGCTTTAAGTCACCACGTCCCAGGTCTTTGATGAAGAACAACTCATCGGATGAGACATTGCACACCACGAGATTCGGGACCTCTTCATGCGGCAATGGCACACTGAAGAGTGACGCTCCCATGGAGTTCAGATCGGAACATTTGACCAGTTGCTTCAAATCAGCAGCGTCGCCAGGAAGCATGTGCAATGCATCGGCGACGGTGTTCAAGAAACTATCGGCATCGTCAATGGTGCCTGTCGACTTAGCCATCTCCGCCAAGCGAGCAAACACGATGAGCCGATCTTTCATGTCGAGCTCCCCCATGATTTGTTGGCACAACACGAGCAACCGTACCGACAGTTTTGAACGGCGCTTCGCGAGCAGGCGCTCATCGTCCGAGTGCGGCATGCGTTTGTTCATGCGCGCAATCTCTGCGTCGTATTGCTTGAGGTAAGCCTGCGTGAATTCATAGGAAAGCCTCCCGGCCAAATACCGTTCGGCGGCCTGACGACCGTACATGGCCTCACGCGGAGAACGGCCGGCCGCAAACAAAGCGAACAGCCGCACAAGTGCGTCAAGGATTCCAGTGGTCATCATGTAAGATGCCTACGGAAATCCTTCGAAAAGGTTACATCAAAAGGACTTGGGACACTTATTGCTGCCGCTCGAAGCACCCCTTATCGGGCAATCCAATGACCCGTGGCATGCCGTCTAAATCGAGTCCAATGGCAAACTGCCCTGCCCCGCCGTCCCAAAGCGTGTTGTTGGACGTCAAATGAAAATCACGCTCACTGGTCGAAGCAAATGGCGGTGCGTTATCGGTGGTGGTCGCCTCCAGGATTTCGAGCGGAAAGTCCTCGTCCTGAACGTCCACTGAAGAATTCCGTATGAACGGATTGGCGGGTGGATTCAGCAAGCTCACGACCAATTCGTCAAAGTCTGTAAGGCTGTAGTTGTTGCCCCAGAAAATGCAGTTATTGAATTGAGAGCCTTCCAAAGAGCGCACCTGAATGTTTCCGTTGATGTCTTCGTACCAATCCGTAAACAGAACGCTGGGCGCTTGCCTCACGCCCTCTGACCAATAGTTGGCGAATGTGCAGTGGTCCAGGCGGTACGCTCCTCCCAAGGTGAAAGCTGCAGTGGATTGACCACAGTCGTAGAACAGGTTATTGAAACCATCGATGGTCCCCCCTTGGGCGTACATGCCGTACGCACTCATGTTGTGGATGATCGTATTGCGAATGTCCAACGCCGGTGCCGTGCTGGTCCCTGTGGTATCCACTTGCAATCCAATGGTCCCGTTTTTCAGAATCGCGTAATCCATGGTGCACTCAACCCCGCCATACAGCCAGATACCACCGCGCTGCGCGGTGACTTCTTCAATGCCATATTCAGTTTCGAATTGAAAGTCCAATTCGATGCCCCACTGCCCCGGAACGTCGGCATAGCTGTCTTCCAGCCTGTCCCCTTGGAACACCACTTCGCTGCCCAACGCGCCTTGCACATCCAAGGTCGATTGATACACCAGCAGGCCACCGCCATTGTGAACGTGCACTTGCGTCCCTTCCTCAATCGTCAACTTGCACCCTGGCTCCACCTCTACAATACCGTAAATCACATGCGGCAGGTCATTGGTCCATACTTCATCGCATGTGGGCAGCGGATTCAACTCATTCAAGCCGCCGTGAAAGTGCGCGTTCTGCCCCCAAGCAATTAGGGAGACAGCCTGCTCTGCACCGTTGGCATTGAACCGAAGTTCATCCTCAATGACAAATGGCGTCTGTTCGGAATTGGGATCAACGGTTACCTCCAAGAAAATCCACATGCTGTCTTCGGCGAGCAGGGGCCAATCCGTCACGCTCGGACCGACTTCCCCGTCAATGTTCACGCGGAACGGCGAATCACTCCCTCCACTTAAGGCAATCTCATCTATGCGAAGCGCTTCCTGATTGCGGTTGTAAACTTTGAGTGGCAGCGTCACAGAACCAATGGTCGTGAACACGGTGTCAAACAGTACGGTATCGGATGAAAATTCAAGCTCCAGCGTTGGATCGTCCGAAAACTGGACCTTTCCGCAACCCGCAGACCACAGGAGAACAACAGCAAGCAAAGCCCAGCTCGCATGAACAAGATCCTTGGTCGCTGGGCTTTTAAATCGGTTCGTCATGGAGAGCAAAGATGATGCATATTCGTCGTATGAACGATGCACACAACGCATTCATTGCCCACCTTGAACAGCACGACCCCATTTTATTGAACGTCGTCACCCAAAACGGTCCTATCGCCTTGCCTGAGCAGCAACCTCACTTCGAAGCGCTGTGCCGTGCAATCATCAGCCAACAACTGAGTACAAAAGCCGCAGCGACCATCGTGCGCCGTGTGTTCGATTGGGCAAATGACCGTGAAGGCCTGAATCCCAGCACCCTGCTCAACGCGGATCCGACCTCGCTTCGCGCACTGGGCATCAGCGGCCAAAAAGCCGCCTACCTACATGCACTTGCAGAAGCTTGGACATCGAATCCTAAATCCATGAAAGCTCTTGACGAGCTTTCCGATGCGGAAGTAATCAAAACCCTAACGGACATCAAAGGCATTGGGGAATGGACCGCGCACATGTTCTTGATTTTCACCTTGCGTCGACCCGATGTGTTTGCCCCGGGTGATTTGGCCATCAAAAAAGCCATGGTCCGTCTCTATGGACTTTCCATGGCTTCTTCGATTCGTGAATTTGATGCGGTGGCAGAACCTTGGCGGCCTTATCGGTCGCTGGCTTGCTTGCACCTATGGCGCAGCCTAGATGGCTGAGCTTAGCCCAAGTAGCTCTTCAAAATTCGGCTGCGGCTGGTGTGCTTCAGTCGTCGGATGGCCTTCTCTTTGATTTGACGCACACGCTCGCGGGTCAAATCAAAACGTTCTCCAATTTCCTCCAATGTCATGGGGTGCTCACCGTTCAGGCCGAAGTACAAGCGAATGACATCCCCTTCGCGAGGAGTCAACGTGCGCAATGAACGTTCGATTTCCTTGCGCAGCGATTCTGTCATCAACTCGGTATCCGGTGAAGGCGTATCGCCAGTACGCATGACATCGTACATGTTACTCGAAGACTCATCACCGTCCTTCAACGGAGCATCCATGGATACGTGACGCCCTGCATTCTTCATGCTTTGCTTCACTTCATCCAGTGTCATATCCAGCGTTTCAGCCAGTTCCGCAGCTGTTGGAGGACGCTCAAATTCCTGCTCCAAACGGGCAAAGGCCTTGTTGATCTTGTTAATTGATCCAATCTTGTTCAATGGAAGTCGAACAATTCGGCTCTGCTCAGCCAACGCCTGCAAAATGCTTTGGCGAATCCACCAAACAGCATAAGAGATGAACTTAAAGCCACGCGTCTCGTCGAAACGCTGAGCAGCCTTGATCAATCCGAGGTTGCCCTCGTTGATCAAATCCGGCAAACTCAATCCTTGGTTCTGGTATTGCTTGGACACGGAGACCACAAAACGAAGGTTCGCTTTGGTCAACTTTTCCAACGCCACTTGGTCGCCTTTCTTGATGCGACGCGCCAACTCCACTTCCTCTTCTGCTGTAATCAAATCAACACGCCCAATCTCTTGCAAGTACTTGTCAAGAGATGCCGTTTCACGGTTGGTAACCTGTTTGGTGATTTTTAGCTGCCGCATGTGTGGTTCTTATTTCGTCGTATCTAATTAAATGGAAAAGGGTGAGGAATTGTTGCCGAACGGATGTTAATCCTCGTTTTGGCTGCGCTCCTCACGGCGTGGTCCACGGTCTCGGTTGCGATCACCGCGTCCACGTCCGCGCTCTCCGCGTGGGCGTTCGGGGCGCTCAACGTAGCCTTCTGGCTTTGGCAACAAGACTTTGCGGCTCAACTTGATCTTGCCAGTCTTCTCATCACGGCCGACCACTTTGAACTTCACCACCTCACCTTCCTTCAAAACGTCCTCCACGCGCTCTACGCGCTTCCAGTCCAACTCACTCACGTGGAGCAAACCGTCCTGTCCGGGAATGACTTCAACGAACGCGCCGTATGGCATGATGCTCTTCACCTTGCCTTCGTATTCCTCCCCAATCTCAACGGTCGGTGGGAATGCAATGGCCTTGACCTTTGCGAGGGCGGCATCAATCGCTGCTTTGTTCGAAGCGGCAATCTCCACGATGCCCTTGCCGTCAACGTCCTCAATGCTGATGGTCGTTTCCGTCTCGGCTTGGATTTCCTGAATGATCTTACCACCTGGGCCAATGATGGGGCCAATGGCTTCACCTGGAACTGTCAACGAGACAATTCGTGGCGCGTGATCCTTGTAATCAGTACGTGGCTCGCTGATGCTACCGAGCATTTCCTTGCGGATGTGATGGCGGCCATCACGTGCTTGTGCCAGTGCTTCGCGCAATTGCTGGAAGCTCAAGCCCTTGATTTTGATGTCCATCTGGCACGCTGTAATGCCGTGCTCTGTCCCGGTCACCTTGAAGTCCATATCACCGAGGTGATCCTCGTCGCCCAAAATGTCGGAGAGAACGACATACTTTCCAGATTCCATATCGGTGATCAAGCCCATTGCGATGCCTGACACAGGCGCCTTGATCGGCACACCACCGTCCATGAGCGCCAGCGTGCCTGCGCAAACTGTAGCCATAGAAGATGAACCGTTCGACTCGAGAATTTCACTCACCAAGCGAATGGTGTAAGGACAATCCTCTGTTGCCGGCAAAACAGGCTTCAACGCTCGGAGCGCCAAGTTTCCATGCCCTACCTCACGACGGCTGGTACCGCGCAACGGTCGCTCTTCACCAGTCGAGAATGGTGGGAAATTGTAGTGCAACAAGAACTTCTCGTTCTTACGAACCAATGCCCCATCAATCAACTGCTCATCAAGTTTCGTTCCGAGGGTCAATGTGGTCAACGACTGGGTTTCACCTCGCGTAAAGATGGAGCTGCCGTGTGTGCTTGGCAGGTAGTCCACTTCCGTCCAGATGGGGCGAATGTCGGTTGAAGAACGACCGTCAAGACGGATGCCTTCGTTCAAGAGCAAATCGCGAACGGCCTTCTTCTGTGCAGTGCCGATGTATTGACGCAACATGAAGCCCTTCTCGGCTACTTCTTCTTCCGAGAGGGTCGCCATGAACGCTTCCTTCAACTCAGAGAACTTCGCCTTGCGCTCCTCTTTTGTGCTGCCTTGCTTGGCCGCCTCGTAGAACTTTTCGACCAACGCATCGTTTACGCGTGCTCGAAGATCTTCGTCGTGGTTTTCGTGTGAGTACTCACGCTGAACACCGAAGTGGCCCGTCTTCTTGGCCAATTCGATCTGTGCCTCGCATTGCTTTTGAATGGCCCCGTGCGCCACTTCAATGGCATCCACCATCTCATCCTCACTCACCTCGCTCATCTCGCCCTCGACCATGACAATGCTGTCCATGCTTCCTGCAACCATGATGTCCATGTCCGCGCGTTCCAACTCAGACCGGAATGGGTTGATGATGAACTCACCATCCACACGTGCTACGCGAACTTCAGATATGGGGCCATCGAATGGAATGTCACTTACGGAGATGCACGCCGAAGCTGCAAGACCTGCCAAACTATCGGGAAGAACCTCTTCGTCGGCCGACATCAACTGAATCATGACCTGCGTACCCGCATGGTAATCCCCGGGGAACGTTGGGCGCAAGGCCCGGTCTACCAAGCGCATGACCAACACTTCTGTATCAGAAGGGCGCGCCTCTCGCTTGAAGAAACCGCCTGGGAAACGCCCCGCAGCGGCATATTTTTCTCTGTAATCGACTGTAAGTGGCAAAAAATCAACGTCGTCTCGGACGTCGTGTGCAGAGACTGCAGTTGCCAATAACATGGTGTTGCCGCTCTTTACGACAACGGAACCGTGCGCCTGCTTAGCGAGCTTGCCGGTCTCAATGGTGATCTCGCGCCCGTTGCCGAGATCAATGGTTTGGTTGTGTACCGTGTAATTCATCTTTCCTGTAAAATCATCCTAAAGCGTTGCACCCCGTTGGGTATAAACGCAAAAAAACGAAGAAGGCAATGGTAAAATACCGATTGCCTCCCCCGTTTGTAAATTCATAATTAACGACGCAAACCGAGTTTTGCAACGATTTCGCGGTAGCGTGTAATGTCTTTTGCTTTGAGGTAATCCAACAACTTACGACGCTTACCGACCAACTTGATCAAAGCGCGTTGCGTGTGGTAGTCCTTTCGGTTTTTCTTCAGATGCTCAGTCAAGTGAGCGATTCGGAAGGAGAACATGGCAATCTGCGCTTCAGCGCTGCCCGTGTCCTTTTCGTTCGCGCCAAACGTGGCGAAGAACTCTTTCTTTTTTGCTGAATCTAAGTACATGGCGAAATCGAAATGATGTTCGTGATGCTAAATAATGAAGCGCAAAGATACGGCTAAGAGCTGTGCCGACCAATGCTCCAAGGCTATTTTATTCGGACTTCGCAAAATCGCCCATGGCCTTGAGGCTGAACGCGACCTTCTCTTTGAGGTTCTTACGCTCGACTATGGCGTCCAAAAATCCGTGCTCCAACAAGAATTCAGAACGTTGGAATCCTTCTGGCAAGTCCTTTCCAATGGTCTCTTTCACCACACGCGGACCCGCAAATCCAATCAATGCGTTGGGCTCTGCAATGTTGATGTCGCCCAACATCGCAAAAGATGCAGTTACACCACCTGTAGTGGGATCGGTCAAAATGGAGATGTAAGGCAAACCCGCTTTTGATAAGAGCGAAAGTTTTGCGCTCGTTTTCGCCATTTGCATCAGACTCAGTCCTGCCTCCATCATACGTGCGCCCCCTGATTTGCTGATGCAGATGAAGGGACATCCCTTCTTCAATGCCAAATCGATGCCACGTGCAATTTTTTCTCCTACCACGCTGCCCATAGAGCCGCCGATGAACTGGAAATCCATGCAGCTGATGACGACGGGCATGCCGTCGAGTTCTCCTGATGCCGTGCGAAGTGCATCTTGCAATCCTGTCTTTTTCTTGGCAGCCTCCAGACGGTCCGTGTATGCTTTGGTGTCAGAGAATTCCAACGGGTCGTCACTCGTGATCTTCGGTGCCACCTCGCGGTACTTGCCCTCATCGAACAACAGGTTGAAATAAGCCTCGCTGCCCACACGGTCGTGGTGACCACAGTAATCACACACATTGAGGCGTTCGGCGTGTTGTTGCGATGTGATCACGTTTTTACAGCCTGGACATTGGTACCACGCCCCTTCCGGGATTTCCTTCTTCTCCGTGCTTTTTGTGGTAATGCCGTCTTGTATGCGCTTAAACCATCCCATGTCTCTCAGATTTGAGCCAAAGGTAATTCACTTCCAAGAATCCACCCTTCAAAACGGATGGCCAATTCCAAGGTGCACCATTCCCCGCGGTTCGCTCGGGTTTAGCCACCTCTGGCCTTGCCTTTGAGATGGGTCATAAAGCCTCAGCGCAGCATCTAAGCGTAGCAAGAAAAATTCAAAATCGAGGCGAAAACCAAGTCCTCCACCCCAAGCCATGGATTCCCATGCGAATTGCGTGGCGGGAGATTGAGCAGCGCTTGACTTTTCGGAGAGCCAGACATTGCCCGCGTCTGAAAACCAAGCCACGCCGAAGGCTTCGGTCAACTTTTTCCTGTATTCCACGCTCCATTCCAATTGCATATCACCAACACCCGGCACGATGCCCGCATCCAAAACATCTTGCTGGGCAAACCCCGGACCCAAATCACGAACGGACCAGCCGCGAACGCCATTGGCACCGCCTGCATAAAATGCACGATCAAACGGCAGCACCTCCATGTTGGCGCCCGTTCCCGCCAACCCCAATTTCATCCTCGCATGAATTGAGCCTTCATAACTCAGCTGTTTCCCTACTGACCAGTCCAATTCCCCTCGGAGGTAGTGAGCAAACGGGATGCCTCCGAGCAGGTATGCTCCCGAGGCAGATTCGCTCAACCCCAAAGGGCGAGCCAAGGCAGAAAGCCCAATCCCAGTCCACTCAGTTCCAACCCTCCCTCGACCATTGAATGACCGGGTGGACCAGTTTGTTTGCCAAATAAACTTCGAAGCGAGGGAAGTGTAATCGGTGAATCGCCCACTCAAAATGGGATTGGCCTGGTCCGATAGCCACGCTTCAAACTCTGCTTCTTTCGAGATGTTCGAGTACCTGAATTCGAGCGGAGTTACGGTCAGCTTGCTTTCGCGGGCGGCATTTTCAATCAGGTTGAATCCGTAAGCCACGGTTGCAGCCTCACGCGCATATTCAGGACGCACCTCGCGCAACCAGTTTGCCGAAACGGTTGTGCGGGCTTGATTCGAGGGGCGAAGTTTTTCCAACCGCAGCGGTGGCACCCCCAAGGTCGAGTAATCAAACTGAAAAGACCACGTACCACTGTTCGGCACCAATGCATCGCTGGTGTAGCTGAACGGGCGTGTAGATACGATTCCACCGGTCACCGACATTTCCAGTGCATCGCCACGGCCCGAGAGGTTGTTGTTTACCAATCCTACACTGGCGATCGGTCCATAGCGGGCATCGCTCCGAATCATTTGCATCTCCGCGGAAATACCAAATCGCTTGGACAAATCCACTCCTACCTCGACGTCGTACACGGTTCCACGGGTTGCATCAGAGCGCAACGAACCCGGAATTTCCACTCGGCTGATGGCTGGCAACGCCACCAACCTGCTGTACGTATCCTGCAAAACGGACTCATTGAACACCATGTTGGAATCCATGGCAATCAAAAAGTCTGCCACATCGGGGTCAATGCAAGGCGCCCCTTCCGCGTCCCCGTTCAGGCACAACCACGACACCGACCCAAAACGGGCAAATTGGTGCTGGATCGGCTGGTCATCCGCGGCATAATCCAGAGGAAGCAATTCCACCTTGAGGTCGATCAACCTCGGTTCCAATGCCGCCGTGGAATCTGCCAGAAACGCAACGTGAGAAGCCTGTACCGTGGGGAATCCTCTGTTTCTGAATGCCGCTGCAATCTCAGCTCGGACATCGTCAAGCATCCGAACGTCGAAAACACGCCCTTCCAGCACGGATAAGTCGAAACCATTGAGCAATGGATCCAATCCGCTCTCCCCTGGTTCCCAATTCACAAAACGCACGTTCCATGCATCACCTAAATCGATCACGTACTTGACTTTTGCCCCCTGATTGGCAGTGTCGATTTGCATGGCGCATTGCGCGTTCAGATATCCACTTTGCCGCGCCAATGCCTCAAGATTTTGGCGCGAACGCTCTGCCAAATAAGCATCATGAGCGACCGGCGCCTCCCCCATCCGGTGTGCCAACCACCACCTTAAACCGCCCTCGCGTTTACCAGCAGCCTCGCGCCTTTTGATGGCTTTGTTGAGCGCCTCTGGGCGAACCAGCAGGTGCAATTGCATGGGCAAGCGCATGCCCAGCAATGTGTGATTGGGTTGTTCCCGAAGCACCTCCTGATAGCCCAACTCTGACTTCATGGAATGTCCTTCTGCATCCGTAACGCGGACGTCCTCGAGGAACAGCGCTCCTTCTGCCAGCCGTTTCGTCGGAGAACAAGCGGAGAGAAGCGCAAAAGCGCATATCATCACATAGCTTTGCAACCTACACCCTCTCCCCATGGATAAAGCCACCTTGCATGCCATTCGGTCGCTCCGCAGCAAACACGAACGAACCGAACAGAACCGTTTCATCGTGGAAGGCGAAAAGGGTGTATCCGAACTGTTTGAGAGCCGCTTGAGCATAGAGCGAATGTACTACGTCTCGACGATGGAACACGCTGTTCCAGTCGACCATCAGCACATGGCAGAACAAATCTCTGTTAAAGACATGGGCCGCATTTCGCAGATGAAAACGCCCCCAGGCATTTTGGCACTGGCGACTATTCCGAAGGCGACGATGAATGAGGCAGCTGAAGCCGTTGAGGCCTCTCCCGCACAACATGGCATCGTCGCATGCCAAATCCAAGACCCCGGCAATTTGGGCACACTGATTCGCTCGGCAGATTGGTTTGGATTCGGTGCTGTTGTCATCACGGAGGGAACCGTGGATCCATGGAATGCGAAAACCGTTCAAGCCTCCATGGGATCAATTTTTCGAGTCCCCATCGTTCAAGCGTCTTGGGAAGAATTGAACGCCATGTCCGGACACTACCACTTGGAAATGACCGGAACGTCTTACGCAGAAATAGAATGGGGCAGTGGTTGGGTTTGGGTCGGATCCGAATCGCATGGCTTTGAGCGCATCGAACTGCCTCGTGATTCAACAGCCGTTCACATTCCGCGTGTTGGAAGCGCCGAGTCGCTCAATGCAGGCGTTGCGGCATCCATTGTGTGCGCTGAGATTGCTCGCCAGAAAAATGCTTCAGCCCGCTAAGCTGATACGGAGACCTCGTCCTGAGCAAGGACGCTGTTGATGAGCGGGTTCATCGTGATCTCGCACCACTTCTGTCGCACTTCGTCCGCTGTCACCTCGATGTCGGTAAGTGATGACACAATCACCGCTATCCGCTTTTCGCATTGTTCAGCAACTTCATTGTCCACTGGCTCCGGTGACCAATCTGTTGGCCAATTCTCACCGGGCCCCTGGTTCATTTTGCACCATTCTTGGGCTGCCCAATGCTGCGAAGGCCAGGCCTTCATGGCAAGGTGGAGCGCCTGATCTAAACGAGCAGCAAGATGAACCGTTGGCCGCACTCCTTCAGGTGCCTCTTCCCATTTCACAGGATTGCAAAACGCCACGTGGATTCGCCCCTTCCATCCGAACAAGCCTTGCTTCATGCTGCGTTCATCTTCACCCGTGGACTTTTCGTATTCGCCGTTGTTCCGCTCGCGAATCAACAACTCCCTGACTTTCATTCCATCGCACGGATCCCATTCGTAGCTCAAACTCACTGGCTGAACTTTCAATCGGTTCCATGCTTCACCTTTCTCGCCGTTCAACAACATGCGAATCAAGGCAGGTGACGTTTTATCGTTGCCGTCTTTTGCCCTGCCTTCTCTTTGCGCCAACCAAACGGAAGCGTCCAGTTCGTTCACGACATGGCGGACGTAGTCTGCGACTTCCGCACTGCGCATCAACTGTTCGCGCGGCGTTCCACCACGCTGCACAATAAAACTTTTGTTCAGCCGCACCAGTTTTTCCACCCATTCCGTCTGCAACAGATTGCTGCCAATCCCAATCTGACAAGTGGACTCCCCACGTGACAACAGCGCCATGTTGACCAACGAAGGATCCAAGACGATGTCCCGGTGATTGGAGATAAACAAAGCACCGTGGCCTTCAAAGTCCTCAGGAAAATCCATTGTCACTTCCTCCGCCGTGCGTTCCAGCAACATATCGATGAACACCCGTGACATGCTGTCTTGGAAGGCATCTACACTTGTCAATCCTGTGAGACCTTGGGTCAATTCAGACGCTCGATCTTTTCCAACAAATGGACCCAACTGCGATTCCCAATCCAACGCACCGAGCAGGCACTGAATTGCATCAGGCACTTCGCCGTCTAAATAGGGCCGCATATGCGCAAAAGAGTCGTCCATCTTCTGAGCCGCAATTTAGGTAACCTAAATTTGTCCCATGCGATTTGAAGACCTCAAGCTTACTCGACAGTTTCTCAATGCCATTGAAGAGGCAGGATACGACGAGGCGACTCCCATCCAGCAACGCGCCATTCCACCGTTGAGAGCGGGTCAAGATGTCATCGGAATCGCCCAAACAGGCACCGGCAAAACAGCTGCCTTTCTCCTGCCCCTTCTTCAAAGGCTGAAGTACGCCCAAGGCGAAGCGCCACGGGCTTTAGTCTTTGCTCCAACAAAAGAGCTGGTGGTGCAAATCCACCAAGAGGCACGGAAATTCGCCTCCTATACCGACCTCCGAATCGTTGCCTTTTACGGTGGTGTTGGACCCAAACAACAAATTGAGTCCATCGAAAACGGAGTGGATTTGATTGTCACAACGCCGGGACGGTTCTTGGAAATCTACTCGCGCGGGCACATCGAGACAAAAAAAATCAAACACATCGTTTTGGATGAAGCAGACCGCATGATGGACATGGGATTCATGCCGCAAATCCGTCAAGTACAGGAGGTGGTTCCAAACAAACGCCAAAACATCCTCTTCTCCGCCACCTTCCCTCCTCGGGTGGAAAGGCTTGCAGACGAGTTTTTGTTGTGGCCGACTAGGATTGAAGTCACACCGGAGAGCACACCCGTTTCAACGGTTACACAATACAAACTGGCATTGCCCAACCTGCGTACAAAAATCGCCTTCATTGAGTGGTACGTGCGAGAGAAATTGGGCGAAGACCGGTTACTCGTTTTTACGCGGCGCAAAGAAGAAGCAGAAAACCTGTACAAATTTCTCCAACGCACGTTTGAAATCGGCATCCGGGCTGTGCACAGCAACAAGGGACAAAATTCCCGCATCAATGCCATGAACGAATTCCGTTCCGGGGATGTTCAAATCCTCATTGCCACGGACGTCGCCAGCCGCGGCATCGATGTGCCAGAGACGCAATGGGTGATCAATGCCTCCGTTCCACGTGATCCCCACGACTACATCCATCGCATCGGCCGCACCGGTCGGGCGTTTCGCGAAGGATCCGCGTTGACGTTGTTCGATCCGGCTGAGAAGTTTGCCATGGAGAGAATCGAATCGCTCACGGGCGAAGCCGTTCTCGAATACCCAGAATTGCCGGAGTTAGAACCCTTCGAGACACCCAAGCGCGAAAAACAAGAGCAGGCAAGGGAAATTGACCGAGAACTCAAAAAACGCGATCCTGAATACAAAGGAGCTTTTCACGAGAAAAAGCGCAAATCAGGAAAGAAGCCTCGGCGCAAGTGACCGATTCATGTCGCCTCGCTCCACCCAGGGAATCACCCCATCCCCTTCCAGCACATACCCCTCGTCGTAGCACATGATGACCATGCGTCCATCCTGGGCCAACTGAACATGGGTGTGGAAATTGAAATCGAACCCCTGCCTACGCAGCCAATACGCTCGGTCTTCAGGACCCAACTTCTCAAACGGATTCTTCCGCAATGCACTGAGCAAGGTGCGGTTCTTTTGAAGCACTTGATCGACTCCTCGTTTGACGGCAGACAAAGAGTTGTTTCTTCGATGGTGCTTGACCCTGCAAGCGTCCTCACAAAAAAGTTTGTCGCTTCTTCCGTGCAAAGGCTCAGCACACTCCTTGCAACGATGTGATTTGATCTTGAACATGCTGCCAAGAAAAAACGGACTAACCCACAAGCAATGAGTTATTTACAGATGACAAGCCAAAATTGACATCCGTTAAGCGACCAACCGGCCCATCCATTCTTTAAACAGGCGCGTAAGCTTCGGCTCAGCAGCCTTTGCCACTTCCACCACTTCATCCAAATCAAACGGAGCCAGGTTTTCAGGGTTGCATTCATCCGTGATGACGCTTACTGCGGCACACGGAAGCCCCATGTGAACGGCGGCAATTACCTCAGGGACAGTGGACATGCCTACGGCGTCTGCACCAATGGTGCGCAAGTACCGGTATTCAGCTCGGGTCTCTAACTGCGGGCCAGGCACCCCAGCATAAACGCCCGTGTACAGGGGAATGTCCAATTCGCGCGCTACGTCAAACAAGGAGGCGCTCAATCCGGAACTGTAAGGCTGGCACATATCTGGGAATCGCGTCCCTAAGGCATCGAGGTTGGGACCACGCAACGGAGAATCAGGAAATAGGTTGATGTGGTCCTCGAGGCACATGAGTGAACCCTTCGCCATGTTGGGGTTCAAACTGCCGGCAGCATTGGAAATCAAGAGGGCCTTTGCGCCTAGCATTTTGGAAATCCGCACGGGCTTTACCACTTGTTCCATCGTATACCCTTCATAGTAGTGAAACCTCCCTTGCCAGGCTATAACCCGCTTTCCCGCTAGCACACCGTAAATGAGCTTGCCGAAATGAAACTCAACCGTGGCCACTGGAATGTGCGGAATTTGACTGTAGTTCCATTCGTGCTCTGCTTCTATTTCCTTGACCAAGCCTCCGAGCCCCGTGCCAAGAACAATGGCCACGTCGACATCTCCAACCCCCCGTGCTTGCAAATACTCCACAGACGCCTGCAGTTCTTCTTGAATATCCATGCAGGAAAAGTACGAACTTCGTAATATGGAAACAGCGAAAACTACGGTTGGCGTCATCGGCGCCGGAGCCATGGGTTCAGGCATTGCACAATTGGCTGCACAAGCCGGGCATCCCGTCGTATTGGTGGATCAGTCAGCAGATGCGCTTGACAGAAGCGCAGCCCAGCTGGCCAAAGTCGCAGACCGATTGATTGAAAAGGGCAAATGGACCCCAGAATTCAGCCAGAGCGTGCAGGAACGTATTCACCGCACCACGGAGTTGACCGCGCTCGAATCCTGCGATTGGATCGTAGAGGCCATTGTTGAAAAACTCGAAGTAAAACAATCCTTGTTTCAATCCCTTGAGGCCATCGTGGACCCACAAACGGTGCTTGCTTCAAACACCTCCTCGCTGTCGCTAACTGCCATCGCAGGTGGACTGAAGCATCCCGAGCGATTTATCGGGCTGCACTTCTTCAACCCGGCCCCTTTGATGGCACTTGTCGAGATCATTCCGGCGCTCCAGACAGATAAACGCTGGGTGGAAGCGGCCCGAACGATGATGGTGGACTGGGGTAAATCGCCGGTTGTGGCGAAAGACACGCCGGGATTTATTGTCAACCGGGTGGCCCGACCGTTTTATGGCGAAGCGCTGCGAATGGTGGAAGAAGGGATTGCCGATGCTCCGACCATCGATGCCGCCATGCGCAACGCAGGCTTCCGAATGGGCCCCTTTGAACTGATGGATCTGATTGGCAATGATGTCAATTACGCAGTTTCCTGTTCGGTATTCAGTTCCTTCTATAATGATCCGCGTTACCGTCCAAGCCTCATCCAGAAGCAACATGTTGATGCCGGTTGGTACGGAAGAAAGTCAGGTCGGGGTTACTACGATTACAACGAAGGCGCCGGCAAAGTGGAAGTGAAGGAGGAGGCGTTGGCGCCCAATACGTTTGAACGCATTCAAGAGCGCATCGTGGCCATGTTGATCAATGAGGCGTCAGATGCCGCTTACCTGCACATCGCTTCTCCCCAGGACCTTGAGGTAGCCATGACCAAGGGCGTAAATTACCCCAAAGGCCTGTTGCAGTGGTGCAATGAGTGGGGAGTGACGAAAGCATTGGCCATTCTGGAGGGCCTGCATAACCGCTACGGAGACGATCGGTACCGCCCCAGTCCCATCCTTCGTGACATGGCAGCAAGCAACAGCCGTTTCGAGGTCTAAGCGTTACCAGCGGCGAATGCTGTGAGAAGCGTGGGTGACATCCCCCTCGCGCAGGATTCCCTTCTCGCCAAACGCATCCATGCGCACTTCGCCAGCGGCGTGCAAAATGCAATCCGCTGCGAGCAAAATGCCGACGTGGATTACACGGCCTTCTGCATTTTGAAAGAACGCTAAATCACCGGCTTTTTGGTCGCCGTAAGCCACGTCTTGACCTTCCAACGCCTGCATGGACGCGTCGCGCGGCACAGACCTACCCATTAATGCCCATGTGACTTGCACCAACCCTGAACAGTCGATACCAAAGACGGATTTTCCACCCCATAAATAGGGCGCTCCGAGAAATTGCTGAGCAGCAGACACGGGATCATCAAATACCGAAAGCGCTGAGCTCACATCACCTACCGGGCTGATTTCTGTCCCGTTCAAAGCCCATTGGCCGTCGGCATTGCAATGCACCAAACACCCGGCTGGCAGTTGAAGCAAAGCGTCGTCTGAACGGCGCCAGGAGGAAGAGGCGGATTGCAGAACGAGGCTAGCCCCACTTGAAGGAGCGGCTGCCTGCCATTGTTTCGAGTCCGCCCACCCCTGGTATCCATCCCGTTGCAGCTCGAGTTTAACCCAATCCTTTTTGCCGATCTCGAGCACCGTCGCAGCTTCGCCACCTAGGGCTTGCGTGCACAACTCAGCCGCATCACTGGCTAGACTGCGAACCGGTCCGATTGGAACCGAAAGCACCAGGGTATCTCCGACCTTCATCACCTCGGGTTACACCAATTCAACCATCAACGCCGAAGCACCTCCGCCTCCGTTGCAAATCCCTGCGCCACCTTTCTTTAAGTTTCGGTTACGCAAAGCGTGAATCAATGTGACCACGATGCGTGATCCGCTGGAACCCAGCGGATGTCCCAATGATACTGCCCCTCCGTTGACATTGACTTTTTCTGCATCCAAGCCTAATAACTTGACATTCACCAACCCAACAACAGAAAAGGCCTCGTTCAATTCCCAGAGATCTACATCTGCTGTGTTCCACCCTGCCTTAGCGAGGGCCTTTGGCACAGCTTTGGCGGGAGCAGTCGTGAACCACTCCGGCTCATGGGCGGCATCTGCACACGCCGATATTTTGGCAATGGGCGTCCAACCGTTCTCGGCAATGGCCTCCTCGGAAGCTAAGACCAATGCACTTGCACCGTCGTTGAGGGTGGAAGCGTTGGCTGCCGTCACCGAACCGTCCTTCTGAAAAGCAGGACGAAGGCTGCGCACCTTTTCCATTTTCACCTGACTGAATTCCTGGTCGATGTCTACCACCAAGGCATCTCCCCTGCGTTGAGGAACGGAGACCGGCACAACCTCGTCGGCGAATGCTCCACCCTCCCAAGCTTGCGCTGAGCGGTTGTAGCTCTCAATGGCAAAATCATCTTGGGCTTCACGGGTAATGGCGTGTTCTTTGGCACATAATTCCGCGCAGTTACCCATGTGGGTGGCGTTGTAAACGTCCGTCAGGCCATCCAACACCATTCCGTCTTTCATTTTCACGTCTCCGAACTTCGTTCCAGGACGCGCATCAAAGTAATGGGGAACTCGGCTCATGTTTTCCATGCCACCAGCGACCGCCACCTGAATGTCACCGTTAGCGATGGCCTGCGCGGCGAGTGCGATGGACTTCATTCCGCTGGAACACACCTTGTTGATGGTGGTGCAAGGAACGTGATTTGGAATGCCGGCTCCCATTGCAGCTTGACGCGCTGGAGCCTGACCCAATCCTGCCTGCAATACGTTGCCCATGAAGACCTCTTCCACCCGATTCGGGTCAACTCCCCCGTGTTCCAACGCGCCTTTAATGGCCGTTGAACCGAGGGCGGTGGCAGGAACGGATGAAAGGCTCCCTAAAAAACTTCCCATGGGCGTCCGCACTGCGGACACTACGTATACTGGCTTGCTCATTGTCATTGAATTTCGGCAAATTTAACGGCTATTGGCTCCACGCACCCCCTTCTTGGAAGGGTTTGGCACAGTCATTGAATAAACCCTAGCAACAAACACATGAGCTCTAGCATCAGGTGAATTTGGTTTAGGTTAAGCGAAGCACTGGGAAACGTCCCGGTGCTTTGTTGTTTTTACACATGACTGTCAATGAGTTAGGCCAGTTCCAGGGGAGAAAGTTCAGCTCTACCGCAACCAAAAGCGGACCGTGCACGTAGGAGAAGCACGATTCTTACAACTTGAACTCATGTCCATTCCAGGTATCCCCATCATGCACTCACCAAGCGCGCTCGAGCAATACAAAACGCTCATCCGCCACGTGCATGCGGAACCGGTCATGATCCGGCGCGCCATGCGAATCGCGTTCCGGAACCTGAGTCCGAAAGAATCGATTGAGCTGCGAGACTGGCTCGAAAACAGGTACCAACTTTAACTTCGAATCACAAGAAAAAAGCACCGACTAGCGGTGCTTTTTTTGATTGGTGCGGGGCGGGCGACCACCGGAGCCTCCCTGGCTCGAACGGTCCTTGTGCTCAGGCCGTGGGCCCTTGCGACTTGCTGCTTCTCGCATCGGACGCTGCTCCCTCTCATCACCTTCTTCACGCACCTTACGTTTCCAGTTGGGTTCGGCCTTGGGGCCCTTACCGCCTTTCATGAGGTTCAAAAAAGGTTGGGGAACCCGGGATTTCACATTGATGACTTCTCCTTCTGGACCGACCACGTCCACGCCAAATAAGTGAAGTCCGGAACGACCCAGCGGGTCCGGCATCTCCTTGCCTTTGCCTATCAGCAAGCATTGCTGACGACGCAATCCACTCATCAGAAGCGGAATGTGCTCAAACCCGGCATCTATTTTCAATAATGTGTGCGCGGGAGTAGCCCGCATGGTCCGGTAGGCAAATTCGTGTTTGGTGCGCTTTTTCTTGCCCTCTTCTTGATCGAAGCAGAACAACACATCATCCGCAGGCAAATGCCCTTCAACGAGCACATACATGCGCCGTTGGAATTGCTCCCATTGGGCTTGCAGATGCTTTCGCCACACTAAATTCTTGGCGATGATGCTGATGCCTGAAGATTCCTTTTCGATGCGATTGACAAATTGAATGCATTCGCACTTTGGACGTGCTTTGGTCATCCACGTCTTCATGGCCGTGAAGGATGTCTTCACCTGGGGCTTCGGTGACGCAAACACAATGCCCGCAGGCTTGATGTATGCGAGGATGTTTTCGTCTTCATAGACCACCTCATAAGGTGCTTTTGTGGCCTTCGCATGATCGGAAGCAGACCCGCCCAATTCAAAGTCCTTCACTTGCTTTTTTGCTGTGAGCGACTGCCAAGTCACCGTCTGACCTGCCTTCAAATCGGCTGAAGGAATCTTCAGAACCTTACCGTCGACCGTGATAGCACCTGCTTTGACCGCCGTGCGGGCACGGGTACGCGTGGAATACTGGCCGTGTTCCATCAAAAATTCCAGCAACGGCATATCCGCCTTGACTTGCTTGCTTTCCATGGCGCGAAGGTACTCGCTGCGGAGGCATTGCCAACCGCAACCGCGAAAGTTGACTCAGTCCTCGGTCGAGGAGCTCATCGTGTGGAAGACGTTTTGAACATCATCGTCCTCTTCCAGTCGCTCAATCAATTTTTCGACTTCCGCTGTGGCTTCTGCATCCAGTTCCTTGGTCGTGTTGGGGATGCGTTCCAATCCGGACTCCACGATTTCAACTCCATCCGATTCGAGTTTTGATTGAAGCTGCCCAAACGATTCGAACGTACCCGTAATGACCAGTGCGTCTTCATCTGCACTGATTTCCTCTGCACCGTAGTCAATCAATTCTAATTCCAATTCCTCTGCATCCAGGCCCTCGGCTTTGATTTTGAAGAAACAGACGTGGTCGAACATGAATTCGACGGAACCGGACGTTCCGAGGTTGCCGTTGCATTTGTTAAAATGGCTTCGCACGTTGGCCACAGTGCGGTTGTTGTTATCCGTGGCCGTTTCCACGAAAACAGCAATTCCATGGGGCGCGTACCCTTCGAAGTTAACCTCCTTAAAGTCCGAGGTGTCCTTGTCGGTCGCTTTTTTGATGGCACGTTCGACGTTGTCCTTGGGCATGTTAGCGGCTCGGCAGTTTTGAAGCACTGCACGCAACCGAGGGTTCATATCCGGATCAGAACCGTTGCCCTCGCGGATGGCAATGATGATGTCCTTGTTCAGTCGAGCGAAGGTCTTGGACATGGCTGCCCAACGCTTAAACTTTCGTGCTTTCCGGAACTCAAATGCTCTGCCCATGACTAAAATCTTTCCACAAATATCGGCCCTTCGATTTATTTGTCAATCCGCATTTTCACTTGACTTCCTTACTGGCTAATTTTGAGCATGATGCGATGCATAGTCTTCATTTTCACTGCTTGTCTTGCGGTGGGCTGTCACTACCACGTTGAGGAGACGTTGTACGGCTCAGACTGCCCGCAAACCAACTTGGTGTATGAACCCGCCGTGCGAAACTTGATGGAAACCCATTGCACCGGTTGCCACAGCGGCGCCTTTCCAGAAAGCGGATTGGACTTGACCTCCTACTCTTCTGTTCGTCAAGCGGCATTGGAAGGGTCACTCATTGAAGTATTGTCGCTGCCTTCAGGCAATTCCCGTTCCATGCCTCCCAACGGGACATTGGATTCCTGCAGCATCGTTCTCATCGAAAAATGGGCCGACTTGGGGGCTCCTGAATTCTAATCCATGCGCACGTTTACTCTCTTATTCATTGCCTTCTTCTGGCATGCCGGTCTTCAAGCACAGCAATACATGACGCGAGACGGCGTGGTTGAATTCTACTCATCCACACCGGTCGAAGACATCGAAGCCGTGAATAATCAAACCACGGCATTGCTAACCGCCGAAGGGAAATTCGCCTTCCGGGTGCCTATACTGGGTTTTCGGTTTGAACGAGCGTTGATGGAGGAACACTTCAATGAGAATTACCTGGAGTCCACCACCTACCCCAACGGAACGTTCGAGGGACACATCCCCGGATTTGACGAAACGCACCGCGACGGAAATTGGCATGAGGTATTGGCTTATGGGACGTTGGTCATCCACGGCTTTGCGGTGGAACGGGAGATTCCATCCAAACTGAAGTGGAACGGAGAAGCTTGGGAAATCGAATCTACCTTCACGATTCCCCCTGCAGCACACGCCATTGAGATCCCCAAAATTGTCGCGAAGAAGATTGCGGAAGAAATCGAAGTGAAGGTTCGTGCTACCTTGAGCCCACGCTCATGAGGTTTACTTATATCTTGCTCTTCGGCCTGTGTTTGTTTGCTGGAACGGCGAAACATACCGCAACGGCTCAAAGCCTACTCGACGGCCTTGAGGTGGCGCCCTTGGTGATTACTCCTGTATCGGCCACATTCAAAGACACCCGGATCATCAATGTTCAGAGCAATGAAACGCCGGGCAAAAACGTGCTTCATTTCGTGATCGCCCACCGCTTTGGCCAAATCAATGAGGGCGCCTACGCGCTCTGGGGCTTGGACAACGCGAGCATGCGCATGGCCTTTGATTATGGCGTCACTAATCGTCTAGCTGTGGGCGTAGCGCGCAGCACCTTCCAAAAGACCTACGAGGCCAATGTGAAGTGGCGGGCACTTCGGCAAAACTCAGACAACAGCATGCCAATCAGCCTGACGCTGTATTCCGTGGCCATGGCTAATGGGTTGCGCTGGGCAGACCCCACCCGAGAAAACCTCTTCTCCTCTCGATTGAGCTATGTCCACCAAGCCATTTTTGCCAAAAAGTGGGGGTCGAATCTGAGCCTGGCGTTCATTCCTTCGTTTATCCACCGCAATTTGGTTGAAAGCCTCGCAGACGCACACGACCAGTGGACGCTTGGAGTCGGCGGCAGGTACAAGGTGACTTCTCGCGCCAGCATCAATGCAGAGTATCACTACGCTCTCGCCGGATTGCCCACCGATCACGTCAACAGCTTATCACTTGGCATGGATATTGAGACCGGAGGGCATGTCTTCCAGTTGCATGTCACGAATTCTCAAGGAATGTTCGAACGAGCATTTCTCACCGAGACCGGTGGCAGGTGGCGGGACGGCGCCCTCTATTTTGGCTTCAATTTGAGCCGCGTTTTTGACTTTTAATTTCCTCGCAAATGATCCGTACCCTCATCCTCGCCGTTTTCGCCTTGGCCAGTTCGATGGCAGCATCAGCACACTGCCCGACTGACTCCACGACCACTGAGAAAAAACGCCCTGTTGAATCGAAAGGCAACTGGAGTGGCATTTCATTCAATGCCTTGTCAATGGCCCAATTTCAAGGGAACCTCGAGAATTATGATGCCACTTGGGGAGCGCGGGAAGACCTGGGGCTCATTACGGACGACGCATTTGAGTCCTTTCGTTTATCGATCAATCCGTTCGAGAAGCGTCAAAAGTTGCTTGGGGAATTTTTCGGAATCACGACGGGCATTGGATTCGACTGGCTGCGATTGGGTGTAGATCCAGGGCGCCGATTGGTATTCAACGAGGCCACATCCACGGTCCTTGCTGAGAGCGTTGACTTGAACACCACGACCATGCGTGTGAATCGCGTGAATGCAGTGTATTTGCGGGTCCCCGTCCTCGCCTCCGTCCACTTATTCCGATCAGGAGGCAAAGGGCTGCATGCCGAAGGCGGTCTGGTAGCCGGCTACCTGTTGCACGGGAAATACAACCGCGAATACGAGCAAGGAACAACCGATTACGTTACCGAAGAGGATTTCCCTGTCGCACCCATACAACTCAGTGCTCGATTGGGCGTAGGCTTTGGCAAAGTCAGCTTGTTAGGTGAAGCGGCGCTGTTGCCCTTCTTTGATGAAAGCCCCGCAGACTCCCCCAGCATGCACAGTTTCTCACTCGGTCTTCAAATCGCTCTGAACGATTGATGCGGAGCGTTGAACCTTCCGAGGGGTGGGTTGTTCGATTGGCGTGAACATGCAATCCACCCTCTTCATCGCAGGCAATCCCTATGCCAGCAACAGCCAATTCCTTGCCCTTGTGGAAGCCGAGTTACGCCCGCAGGGGCTGCAATGGATTTCCCTGGCTGAGGAAAACGGCCCCAATGGATTTGACATTCAAAAACACCAGTCAACCCTTGAAGAAGCAGACACCATCATCGTGCACTTCCCGATGTATTGGTACAGTTCGCCAGCACTTGTGAAGTCGTGGTTGGATGCCTTGCTTACGCCCGGATGGGCTTTTCCCCAAGAGGTCTCAAAGTTGCGCGGAAAGCGCATAGTGCTCAGCGTGACCACCGGATCGCCATTGGACACATTTCAACCGACGGGATCGAATGAAAGAACACTGGAAGACTTGTTGCTTCCTTTTGAACGAATGGCCAAATACTGCGGCATGAATTGGCTTGGCGTTGTCGCCTCCCAATGGAATACCGAAAAGGCAAACGCAGAAGTCCTGCAGGCCACTGCCCTTTCTCACACACAGGCGGTATTGGACCGCATCAACGCACGAGCGTAAACGTCCCGGTCATGTCGTCCCTTCCAGGGATGGTCAAAACGTAGTAATACGTTCCTTCGGCCACGCCTTCTGCTCGCCAGTTATTGCCGTAGTTGCTCTTTTCGAAAACCAAGTTCCCCCAACGGTCAAAGACAACGAGCTTGTTCCCTGGGAAACTCGTCAAGTACTTGAAGACCAATTCATCGTTCTGCTCGTCGCCATTGGGTGAGAAGACGTTGACAATCTCCACATCGCACCCGACAACGTCCATCGCCACGGTTTGGGAATCGCCGCAAAGTCCTTCGACTGTGTACGTAATCTCTAGGAGGCCTTCGCCTGCCTGCATCAAATCGATGGTCCCGATATCTGAAAGGCACCCGTCGCAGTTTGCGCTCCAAACACCCCCCGGCCAAGCTACGCCTGGTTGTAAACCTTCCAGGGCCAAGCATACCCAATCGGGCAGGTTCACCGTAGCATCCGCTTGTGGGACCACAACGACCTCCACTTCATCCGTGTCCACACAAACGTCATCGATCGCATAAGCGATGGTGTATGTGCCTGCACCAACGGTTGGGTCAAATGCATCTCCAACCAAACACCCGTCACAATCTGAACTCCACACCCCACCGGCTTCGGCCGCAGAAAGTGATTCAAGCGTTCCGCTTTCGCACAAATCCGGAACCGCATCAATGGTGGCATCCACGGCTGGGGCTACAACAATTTGCCCCTCAAATGGGACGCTGCAGGGATGGTCAAATTCAAATTCTACGTTGATGGTACCTACTTCATTCGCAGCAAAAGCTCCGGTATTGGTGTTGGTGATGCAACCGGGGCAGTTGGATGAGCTCCAATCGCCAGTAACTCCTGAAGTGTAAGTATCTGGAATGTCCTCATCAAATGTGAAGCTCAGGTTGGCGGTGGTGCCCACACACAACGGTCCAATGTCATTGAGCGTACCCTCCAATACCGGACGGATGTCGACGGTCCATGTCGCTGTATCCGCGCACGCGCCATTGGTGATTTCATATTCAACGGGCAATAATCCGACTGGCGCATTGGCCACATTGAGCAGCCCAGACTCCGCCAAACAGTCGGGACAATCGGCCGTCCAAACGCCCCCTGTCACGTTGACATTCAATTGGAAGTCGTCGGCTGTTTCACACAGCGAGCTTGGTACGTTCGAAGCGCCGATGGCGACGCTTTCATTGACTGCCACTTGCACCTCGTCGCCCACCGGGCAGTAGGAGTCGGGCGTGAATGTCACGGTCCACGTATTCGGGTCTTGACCTAGCGCGCTGAACACACCGGAGATCGAGTCAATGCATCCGAAGCAATCGGAAGACCAATACCCAGAAACGTCAGCGACGAACTGGGCGGAATCGTCCTCGCACAATAACGCGGGCCCGGCAATTGAGCCTTCCAGCAACGCGGACACCCCTACCTCAATGGTGGTCTCACCCGGGCATACTCCCAACGTCGTGAAGGTCACTGTATTGATGCCATCGTCGGCCTCCTCTGCATCGAAAACCCCGGTCTGGGAAACGATGCAATCTCCGCAGCTCGCTGACCAATCCCCGAACGGCGGTGTTGCGTTGAAGTCAAAAACCTCGTCGTCGCACAGCGCATTGGTCGTGGATGTGAAGACCGGCGTAGGCGTCGTGCTGATGAAAATTTCCATGGATTCCACATCGTCCAGGCAGGTGCCCTCGAGGACGTGCGTTACGGGCAACCAGCCGCCACCCGCGAGGGTCGGATCTACCGTGAGGGTTTCCTCATCAAAACAACCGTCGCAGTCTACGGTCCATGTGCCTGAGCCTTCGTTGGGAATGATGGTGAAAGGGTCGCCCGCACTGCAGATGGGCGATGGCCAATCAAATCCAGCGTCAACGTCACTGACAGCTACGATGTCCAGGTCATCCGATACGACCTGAATGTAGTCTTCCGCGGTGGGCTCAGGACCGTCGTAATCGTCGATGCAAAAGGAAGCCGATGCGTTGTCTCCGGACTCCAGGGTATAGGTCCCCACTTCCTCTCCATCCGCATTGGTGATGGTCAAATCGGCCCCGTTCCAACCGTTGCTCGCTGAATCGAACATCTCCAACGTGTAGCAACCGTTCGGCAAGCACACGTCTTCGGAATAAGGCGCCCCGCCGGAAAGCAACGTCGCTCCGTTCTCGGACAAGATGGCCCAACTGATTTGGTTATTGGTGAAGCCAGAGCCCGAGGATGAAACCCCTACGTCTAGCGGTGTGCAGAACTCGTCCGGTGGAAGTTGGGCAAACCAACCTGTCAAAGTCGTCGACTGCGTGGTGCAGTAATCCAGGGTGTCCCCCATCCCCAGGTACTGCTCTCCTTCGTACCAAAGAGTGGTGCCCTCGACTACCTCGCCTGAAGAGAAACGCCAAGCAACGTTCGAGGCGCTCCAGTTACCTGTATTGTATCCGTCCGGTGTAATTCCGATGGTGCCGGGATCGTTCATGATACCCACCACCGAATTGCCCCACGTGCAAGAAGGGCGGTTACCCAGGTAAATCTCAATCACATTGGTCCCCTCGTACAAGACCACTTCTGCTGATACCTGCTGGCTGGTGCAGCTAAACTGACAAATGGAATTCCAGGTCACGACGAACTCCCGGCAAGGGGCCGTGCCATACGTGCTGTACCGGACGTCGCCGCACGTTGATGGGTTCAAATCGCTATAGATGCCCATGACGCTGTTGTCCGGTAGGTTGGGATTGGGGTTCGCCCCGTTCGGGTTGTAGCCCGCTGTCTCATTCACATCAAAGGAAAACCAACCGTTGCTTGAAATGCGGCACTGGGTATAGTTGTTCCCAAAGAACTCGAAGGAGAAGCCCAATGGAATGATGCCGCTGTACACGTCATCCCCTGTAGTAATAGCAGGACTGCCCTGGTTGAACGGATACGGCAACGCATACTCGATGTCTTCTACTTCGTACTCCGAGCCGCCTGATGCCACGGTCGCAATGCTTGGGGAAACCAAGGTCAAACACGAATCCTCGCAGGTAACTTCAACGTCTTCACCGATGTCAAAGGCCCCAAAAGTGGCGCATTGGCTCCACACGATGTTCGTCAAGGCAAGTGCGCCCAACGCAACGGCAATAGCGGTCACGCGGATAGCAGCATTGGATGGGATGGACAAGTTCATCTAGTTTTGATTCTCTTTTTGAACAATTCGCTCACCTCGAAAGTTGCAAATTCGTCAACAAGTTACACGAAACATGCGCATCGACTTACACTGGCTCGCCATCTCAACCATTCTCGTTTTGCTCGCACTCGGATTGAGTGCTTGGAAGCTTTACAAAAGTTCAACTGTTTATACCCCAAAACCCGCCATGGAAAGCTTCTACAACCTCAACGCGACGACGCTGGAAGGCGCTCCATTCGATTTCGCCCAGTTGAAGGGCAAACGTGTATTGATCGTGAATACGGCATCGAAGTGCGGATTCACCCCGCAGTACGCCGACCTCGAGAAGCTTCATGACACTCACGGAGGCGATTCCTTCGTCATCCTAGGATTTCCCTGCAACCAATTTGGTCGCCAAGAACCCGGCAGCTCAAACGACATCGCTTCATTCTGTCAGCGCAACTACGGCGTAAGCTTTCAAATGATGGAGAAAGTGGACGTCAAAGGAAGCGATGTCCACCCGGTGTACCAGTGGTTGTGTGAGAAGGCCAAAAACGGCGCCGACGACCACAAAGTCGCCTGGAACTTCCACAAATTCTTGGTCGACGAAGAAGGACGATTGGTTGCTTCGTTGCGCAGCGGTGTGAGCCCTATGGACGACACCATCGTCGACTTCGCGAAGCGATAAGCAGGATTCAACAGCGAGCGTTTTGGCGTACTTTTAAGGCATGCCAAAACCAGACTTCACCCCTGTCCTCAAAACGTTAGGAATCGCCCTTTTCACTTGGTGCATTTGCGCAACTACCGTTGCGCAGGCACCTCCGAATTCGCCCAGCGAATTTTTAGGTTTTGCACTGGGAGATCGGTTCTCGTTGCACCATGAAGTCGTCGATTACACATCGTACCTGACTGAAACACCCGGCGTTTCCCTCGTGGAGTATGGCCAAACGTATGAAGGCCGCCCCCTCCAAACATTGGTCTTTACCCATCCCGAAAACGGGCCGCTCCTCGAAGAGATTCGAGAGCAGCACCTCGATCGCGTCCGCGGCGGGACCGGCATAGAGGCCTACGACGATTTGGCGGTCGTTTGGATGAGCTATAACGTTCACGGAAACGAAGCTGTGTGCACCGAGGCGGCACTCGAAGTGATGCACGCCTTGGCTCAAAGATGTGCCGCAGGCGACGCGATGATGAAGAAGTTGGTCGTCATTCTGGATCCGTGTTTGAATCCCGATGGACACGACCGGTACACCGTCTGGTTCAATCAATTCGCGAGTTTCCCACCCAATCCAGACCCAGCTGCAATGGAACACGACGAGCCATGGCCCGGCGGACGCCCCAACCATTACTGGTTTGATCTCAACCGGGATTGGGCTTGGCAGAAGCAGCAAGAAACCCAAATGCGGTCGGAGTTGTACCACGCTTGGATGCCTCACGTTCACTGCGATTACCACGAAATGGGGTACAACAGCCCCTACTACTTTGCGCCAGCAGCTGAGCCTTATCACGAAGTCATTACCGACTGGCAGCGTGAATTCCAAGCAGAGATTGGACAAGCCGCTGCAGAGCGCTTCGACGAGCGAGGTGAACTCTACTACACCCGCGAATCATTCGACTTGCTGTATCCCAGTTATGGAGACACCTACCCGATGTACAACGGTGCCATCGGCATGACCTACGAACAAGGAGGCAGCGGACGAGCCGGGGTGCTCGTAGAATGCGCGGACGGACACATGCTCAGCCTGCGCGACCGCATTGACAACCACGTCGCATCCAGCCTTTCAGCCATTGAGACGACCGCGCGGCTGTCGGAGCGCTTGGTCGATGAATTTGCAGCCTATCACGAAATCAACCGCACCCAGCCTCAAGGGCGATTTGGCGGTTACTACATCCCGGTGAACGGTTCGAATGCCGGACGGGTCGACGAACTGGTCGAATTCCTGCAACGGCATGGCATCGAGTGCGAGCGCGCCTCAGCGAATTCTCGTCCCGTCAGTGGGTGGGAATATGGCGGAAACGGAAAGCGCAGCGTTGTGATTCAAAAAGGCGACCTCCTCATCTCGTCCTATCAAACCCATTCACGGATGCTGGATGTCCTGTTTGATCCGGAGCCTGTGCTGTCCGATTCATTGACCTATGACATCACCACATGGAGCGTTCCGTATGCCTACGGCTTGAAGACCTTTGGTTTGGATAAACCCGTGCAAGGCGGTGATTGGCACCAAGCCCAAAGCATTCCCTCCTGGAGTGATTCCAATTTTGGCTACGCAATCCCGCCCGAACAAGACGGCTATGCCCATGCGCTGGCCCAATTGCACAAGGCTGGCATACGCGTCCGTACGAATGCCAAAGCCATTGTTCACACGGAAGCGACTTACCCCCGAGGCACCCTGTTCGTCTTGAGGGGTGACCAAGCGAACGACGGGTGGGCCGCCGCCCTGCAATCCATTCGCACCGAGGCGCACGTGGCCGTGCTCGCCATGGAAGGCGGACACGCTGTCGAAGGACCTGATATGGGCTCGGACGACGTGTGGTTGGTCGAGCCGCCACGCGTCGCATTGCTCACCGGTGAAGGAACCTCCAGCCTCGGATCGGGTGAGGTGTGGTGGCATTTCGAACGGGAATTGGACTACCCCATTACCCGGTTGGCCGCTCAGAATTCCGACCCTAGCGATTGGGGCAACTTCGATGTGGTCGTATTGCCTTCAGGCTGGTATGGCATGGCGGATGAATCCTGGATGGATGCCCTGAATTCATGGGTGCGCGAGGGAGGCCGAGTCGTGGCCATTTCACGCGCCGTTGACCTGTTTGCAGGTGAATCCGGGTGGGGCTTGGAGCGGTACACCGAGGACGGACTCGAGCAAGCCGTTCGCGAGCGCAGCCGAGAGGAACGCGTTTCGAACCGCTCACTGCCTTACGATGAGCGCGACCGCAATTATGCGATGGGCATCGGAGACGGATCCATTTATGCCGTGGGCTTGGACAACAGCCATCCACTTGTTTGGGGCTATCCGGAACAGCCTTACTACACATTGCGCGCCTCAAGCAGCCGCTATGCCACGTTGGAAAGTGGCTGGACGGTGGGACGGTATGGGGGTCGGGTCAGTGGTTTTGTTGGGAGCCGAGCAAACCGCGAATTGGCGGGCAGCATGAATATGGGGGCACAGCCCGTAGGCAGAGGGAACGCCATCTACTTCGTGGACAACCCTTTGTTCCGCGGGTTCTGGGAAAATGGCAAGCGCATGTTCGACAACGCGGTTTTCCTTCCCATGGACTGATCAAGGTCCAAACATGGGTGCGTAGCGGTCTGCGTTTGCTTTGGTTTCGACACGCAGTGCATGGCGCAAGTCGTCGGGTTCCAACACCTGAAAATCTTGCCCCCACTTGAGCGCAAAGCGCATGAATGCCTCATCCGGGACGAGGGCAAGATTGAAAATAACCCCGTCCGCTGCCTGCTCGATGCGCATGTCTTGTGATGCATGCATGGGCTCTTTGAGAAAGCGTTGGGCAAGTTGATCCGCCACCCAAACCCGGACTTGTACAGGCTCCGCATCTTCGTCGGAAACAATGCCGGACTGCAGGCCCATTCGATTGGCTGCATACCGATCCCACGAAATCACATCCCACTCCGATGCATCCGGCCAGTCTACAGCCACCCGGTCCAGCGACGTAATCTCCACCAACTCTACGATCAGGTGAAAGTGAGTTTCCGACTCGCTGTCCCACGCTGTTCCCAAAGCAAAGATTCCCTCAGCATCGTGGACCAACTGCCGTGGAAGGAAAGACGTCCGTTCAGATGAATCCCCCATGTTCGGGGCATAAGCCATGCGCAACGGAGTGCCCGTAAATACCGATTCCGCGAGCACCGCATACCACCTCCGCTCGTCCTTGGACATGGACCGTTCAGCAAGCCGAGGAGCTTGAGCACGTTGGCCCGGCCTGTCGAAGAAGCCAAATTGTCCTTTCAATCCCATCTGCGCCCGCAACCACCAATCCCATTCGGGCATGCCTTCAAACCGCTCCATGACCTTGAGAAACCGCTGCACCGTTAGGGACTCTTCTGGAGCCAGAATACCGCGGTGCAAGCGTTGGTCGGGGTCAGTGTAACGCAAGTGAACCTTGCCTTCTTTTCGAACCTTGTCGATGCGCACACGGTACACGCGTTCAATGTCCACGAGGTCCTTTTCCAGGGTGCGCATGGCCACAGGCTTGGCATTCGGAGCATCGGCGATCAACTCTTCGTTGACCTTGGCCAATAACGCTTCTTTGGACCAACTGATTTCAGGGTCAACCGCGGCTTGGTGCAAGCACGCGTCGATCATCAGGTAGCGAAGTTGGACGTTTCGTTCAGGTGAAGCCATGCTTCGCAAATGTATTGCGAATCAACTTCCACCCGGCAAGGCGCAGGGCAATGAACGTCGGTGTTTCTGCTCCTTCGTTACTTGGAAACCCAAGGCCGGTGACCGGGTCGAATTTTGGAGGGGAACTGCCGGCTCGGCTTCCGGAGACTGCTTCGGCTTGCGCCAACCCAACCTCCACGTCACACCTACCTGTGCGGCAACGTATGGCGCCTCGGTGGGCATGGACCACTCTTCCACCCCTGCTGAAGAGACCACCGTGAAGTCTGTCCACTTCAGCGCCTGATGGCCTTCAGCGGCAGCGAATATCAACCACGGACCAAAGGGCAAGGCTATACTGGCTCCTGCTGTCCATGGCAAACCGTACCGTTGTCCCATGGACAGGGTCGACTGCAATGCGTTACCGAGCCGCGCATTCAAGGCAACATTCCAACTCATGGGCAAATCCGTTCGCTTTTCGAGCACAGCTCCGAGGCTGAGTTTGGATCCGCCGTCGCGTTGCAACAGATTGAATTCTGTTCCGAGAATGAACGTGTTTGGCAAGGACGACCGATAAGCAGCGGTATTGCCCTCAGACACGAGGTGAGCCTCCAAGGCTTCTAGTTCATATTCTGCCCATGCTTCTAAGGAATCCCCTGGGCTTTCCACCCCTTCATCCCAATCCGAGGCATCGAATCCGTCAAGCTCCCATGAGAAAGGCCAAATGGCAAACGATCGCAGGTCCCGTCTCCATTGGATGATTCCTCCGTGTTGAAATTGCACCCACGTGGCCAAACGGCTATTCCATTGAAACTCGACTCCAGCATCCACTCCCCATCCGCGATTGGATCGGTCGGACAAACGCTGCGGTAAGGCGTCGGTCAGCGAATCCAGGCTGTTTTGTGCATCTGCATCGTAAATCGATTGCAGTCCGCTGCTGACCACTTCACCCCCTCCCATCAACGTCCAGGTCCAGTCGGTAGCATCCGTCAGGAGTTCCCAACTGTTTTGGGTCACGTCCAAATGGTGAAAACCATGCAACCGCTTCAATCGCATGGCTGCGCTTAATCGCTCGGTTAGCTGATGCTGAATCCCAAGGCGCCATTCGCGGTGGTGCAAGAGTTCCACATCAAAAGGCGACAAATCCAGTGCAAACTCAGGGGAACCTTCGAAACTCGCATTCCCTGTAAATGGCAAAAGCAGCAACGCCTCCGGAACAGAGGTTTGGGCTCCAATTCGTTCGGAAACAGCAAAATCGACAAAGGTCTTGGATTCATTCATGAACCACCCGGCTTGGCCCCACACAAAGGCGGTCTCCGCTCCCAACCGGTTGGGGTCGCTGAAATCATCGTACACACGTTCGAGGTCGAGCACAGGGGTGTCGGATGTTGGGCTCAACCAAGAAGCGGGATGCATCAGGGAGTTCTCTGCCTGGGCACTGAAATTTCCGGCAATCGCCCAGTAACCATGATCGGGCACACCCGTCATGCGCCATTCGCGGTGCTGAGGAGCCAATGAATTCAGTGCAGCGCTCGTTGCCCACTGTGCAACGACTGCCCATGGCAAGGACCAGAGTACGAAAGCAATGATGTACTTGAGGCCCCTCATGGATTCGGATCGATTTGCGTTTGCACCATGGCCGCCAGCCGAAGAGACAGGGCGTTTTGCGAGCGTACGCGGACTTCTTGGCCCGAGGCCGCTGCGGTTGTGGCCACATCTACATGAAGAACCACTCCGGCACATTCTATGCCCAATAGCTCCAATGCCAAATCCCGCTCGAGCACAAAGTCAACGATGGCTTCCATTGGCTCCACTACTTCTCCGATAGGGTCGGTGGCTGGAGCGATCGGAACACCCCCTGGAATAATCAAGTCCGGGCCGGCTACCAAGGAATCACCAGCTGCGTTGATGAAATGCGCGTGCCCGGAAAGTTCGAGCGGCCACCCGTTGGATACGATGAACCGTAAGGTGATCGACTGGACATCCGTCCAATCCAAATTCGGCGCCAAACCAGCTTGCAAGTCAGCGGAAATAGGTGCAGCGATGGTGTCGCTCCAACGCACCCCTTCCGCCCAACCGGCCAGGGGGATTTCGAGCCGTCCTGCGCACTGAAGCACATCGGTTGCCGTGGCGAACTGATTGCCCACGTCCGGGGGTAAAATCCCGATGGTCCCCATCAAACTCAAGCTATCGGGCGCCAAGTTCAAAATCGATGACAATTCGGGGTCAACGCCTTCATTGTCCAACATGTGCTGGGTCCACGTCGTATCCCCGATGGCCTCAGCCCGGGCCAGTGCAGGAAAGGCACTCACCGCCGTCCCGGTCATGGGGAGGGATTCGCTGCCGGTCACGAGGGCCAATTCTTCCACAGCCAACGCCATGTCCACCCCGAACGAGTTGCCCATGTCCAAGACTAGGCGCGGTTCACTGAGGTAAAACAAGGCCGGATCCCAACTCGCCCACTCCGGCATGGCGACTCGCGCCTCTACAGGATGGGACAAATCAGGCGGAAACAAACCGAAGGCAGCTTCCACTGCGACGTCTATGAATTGAATATCGAAATCGATTGACGCACCGGGAGCTACGGGCTCTCCTGTGGATTCTACCCACACCGACCACTGCCATTCCAATGTCAAACCTGCAGCCTCTTCACCTAGGAGTGTGGAACCGCTGGTTTCAACGAGTTGGCTCGTTGACCCGGCACCGAAGAGCTCAAGGTCAACTGCAACGCCTTGGTTGGCTATGCGCATGCCGTCGCACGTGCCTGAAATGGAAAAATTGGCTGGAATGGTCGAGCCAATGGCGATGGAAAGCTCACCTGAACCGAGCCAAATCGAGTCAACGCTAGCTAGTTCAGGAACCTCCCACGCGACCTGGGTTTCCAACGTGAATTCCATCCACTCACCTTCAGGCAGCGCAGACAAGGCCGCGGCCTGCACTGCGTCCAACGTCAGTGATTCGTCGCCCCCTTCTGAAAACGGAACGAGCCCCACAGGTTGCGATTCAAACGCGTCAAAGGGAAAAACCGCGGTGATGGCACCACTGGATTCGGTCTCAAACGATCCTGAAATGTTCATCGATGCCAACGCATCGCCAAAGGTCCATGTGCCATACACAAGCGGAACGGCAAACGCCGGATCGAAGGACCCCGAAACGGGCATGTCCTCGGTGATGGTTACCGAATCCCGGGTGCAGCCTGTCCAAAACAACGCCACCCAAAGGATCAGCGCCAGGCGCGTGAAAGTCCGTTGTACGGTGATATGCTTCTTTGAGGCCATACAGTGGATACGTGAACCGGAAAGATTTTGTTGCCTCATTTCCCTTACTTCTTGAGTTGGCTTTCATAGACACGGATCCAATCGTCCGGCGAGCGTTTTGCAACCAATTCACCCATCAAATCGAACGGAATTTCCTCCCACTTCTTGAACCGGATGCAGCTCTTTCCCATGTCCAATTTTCGCAAGTCCCGCGCATTGTATGCCGCCACAAACCAATCCATCAATTCGGGTTCTGCATACAGCCCCATGTGGTAGAAGGCAATGAAATTCTTCTGGTTGGCGATGTTCATGAAGGGCAATGGCAGCGCAGGTTTACAGTGATAGCCATCGGGATAAAGGCTGTGCGGAACCACGTATCCAATCATTCCATAGGACATGACCTCTTCAAATCCAGCCGGTAAATTGTCCAATACCGATTGACGCAATCGTTGAAACGCCGGACGCCTTTCTTCCGGTACCTTTTTCACGTATTCATCGGGAGAGTTGGCTTCAATCTTCATCGCGAGCGGTGGGAATTTGTCGAAATTTACAGCATGTGGAAGGAGTTGCGAATATGGGGGTTGATCATCGGGACTTGGTGCAGTTGTGCCCAACCGGTTTTCGCCCAAAATGCGGATTGTCCCCAAATCACATGGTCGGAATTAAAAGGCGACCTGAACCCCGCCACTCACCCCGGATTCGCGGTCATTCCGGCAAGCCTCACCCACAAAAACAACATCTACTTGCGCGCTGAAGCATTGGAGGCATTGGAAGCCATGGCCCGGGATGCAGCGGCGGACGGTGTACAGCTGAATGTCATCTCTGCGATGCGCACGTGGTCGCACCAGAAGCGAATCTGGGATGGAAAATGGAACAGTCCTCGGTTCATGGGATTTGTGGGGTCGGAACGGGCAGAAGAAATATTGAGATACAGCTCCATGCCCGGGTCCTCACGGCACCATTGGGGCACCGATGTGGATTTGAATTCCCTCGAGAACAGTTACTTCGAATCCGGCCCCGGCCTAATTGTCTATGAATGGCTTACCGCCCATGCTGCCCAGTACGGATTCGTTCAGGTTTACGGGGACATGGTCAATGGACGGACGGGGTACCAAGAAGAAAAGTGGCATTGGTCGTTCTGGCCATTGGCAAGCCGCTACTTGGATTGTTACTTGATGCTCCGGCCTGAAGACGGCTTTTCTGGATTTGAAGGGGCGGATTACAGCGACTCCCTCCGCATCATCGATCGGTATGTCCGAGGGATCGATGGCCCTCAGTAGTGCGCTTGGAACGCTGTTGGTGAGCCGCGACCAGCCATGCCGCTTCTGGTCGAGCAATCAATCGAGCGTTGTTGTAAGCCATCTCGAGGGTCAACAGGTTTAACCCTACATAGCAACGCTGCTCTGCATCCCAATCCACCGCCAGCGCAACATTGCATTCGCGTTGGCGCACGCACAGCGGCAACATGAGCGCGACGCATTTGCCTTTGGCATGCCACGCTGGAACTGCCAGCTTGTAATCCATGTGCAACTTGTCCATGGCGCGGTCCAAGGCCTCCACCAACCACTGTTCAAGCACATGCAGGCCTCCGTCTTGACGCAAGCGAGAAGCAGCTTCATCGAGGCAATCCATGTACGCTTCCTTTCCCACATCCCGCATGTCGGGCAGGAGAATGCGGTCTTCCGTCGCATCGTGGATGAGTTGGCGCGGTACACGGCTGATGTTTTCTGCAATGAGTGTTGGCCAGTCGCACTCGGGAGCTCCAGCCTGTGGGGCATAAAATGCCTGCTCTGCGCGCACGATGAACCTCGGACGGACGGGCAGCTCGTCGTATGCAGCTAAGAAGTCACCCAAACCGATTCCATCGCGCGTACTGAAGCCACGGAAAAACCAATCTTGTGCATCCTCCCGCTCATTGGGAACGAAGACCGCGTAGATGTCTTGGTCGCTTCGGGTCAGGAGTCCTGTATGGAATACGGCCGATTGGCCATCGGGATGAATACTGAGCAAGCCGTCTTCCACCACCTTGTCGAACATGTGGTTGAAATAGCTTCGGAGCATGCGCCCTCCCTTTCCCCAATGCTCATTGGCGGCCAGGGTTTTGAGGCGTTCTAACGGTTCTGGATAATTGGGGACAAAGGCAAAATCAAATAAACGCATCGGTCAAAAAAATGGTGCAGACGGTGCTCCTGGAATAAACGACGGGACAAACCACCTGCGTGAAGGAAAAGCGTAAGGCGCCTAAAAATACATTCGGTTTTACGGATGTGCACCACAGTCTTGTGCGAGCACCCACGTGAGGGCCTCGCCCAATCGCTCGCCCCAATCGGCCTCGAAGTGGCGCGCATCTTCGTAAATCCGAGTCGTTGCACATGCGCCATGCGCTGAGAGGAATTCGGTCATGCGATCAACGCCGGGTTGCAGCTCGGCTTCCAACCCAACGGTTCCATTGTCAATCCACACCGGTCGATGGAGAAAGCTGACGCCTGTTTCGACCAACACATCGGTGTGATCGTAGCCCTTGTAAGCAAACGCAGGAGACATGCATATGGCCGCATCGAATGCATCGGGGTGGCCTTGGAGCGTGATCAGGGAGATGAGGCCGCCCATGGACGAACCGCACACCACAAACCGAGCCGTGTCGGCTGCATTCAATCGGCCTTGTGCCATTGCCTTGCCTTCAGTGGCAAGCCAAGACGCATAGGCCCTGCCCTGTTCACCCCAGCTGTAGTCAGTAAATCGCTCATCGGTGCAGTCGAATCCAACGACGGCTAAGCCTGGAACGATTCCATCCTGAGTGAGAGCATTCGCTACTTCATCCACTCCCCAGTCTACTCCAAAATTGGCCAAAGCGGGATCAAATAGATTCCTACCGTCGTGCATAAGCAGGATGGTCTCGATGGGACGGCCATCCTCCGGAGTCCACGCCCAGGCTTTCCTTGGCAACAAGCCGGGGATCTCCACTTGGCCCCACTCCTCCACATTTCCCGTAACCTGACCGACCACCCGTGAAGTCGCCGTGCCGTCGTTCCAAGCGCGGACCGTATCGACAATCGTGGTATCTGAGGAAATGGTCAAGATTCGGTTATCGCGGAGGTAGCCTTCATCATCCAGCGCCTCCGTCGACCAAGTACCCAGGGTCAGTTTGCATTCGATTTGAGCTGAATCGGAATGAAACACCGCCCGAAACACATCCCCTCCTGTGGCTTCAAATTCAATTCCATCCGGTCTCCAAGCACCCAATACTTCAGCATTCCCTGCCAAATACGGCTGGCTGCTGGCACCGGGAGCAAACACTTGGTATTGCACTTCAAAGGAATCACCGGTGGGCTCGTGTGGTTGTGCACAGCCGACTGCCACTGTGGCAATCAATAAGCATCGAACGAAGGTTGTCATGCCCCAAAGATGGGGCAATCAGTCGGAATCAGATGGCGCCACATGCACGCGCAAAATTCGGCTCGCTTCCTCACGCACAGCCCGGGAACGCTTGAACTTCCAAAGCTTCTCCCGGGCAGCACGGCCTGCCTCTTCCACCGACACCACTGGATCGGGGTACTGTGTATCCACCCCGCTCCAAAGCCGCTCCATGGGCGGTTGGGTCCAAGGAGCGTGCAGGGACTCCAATGGCATGTCGGCAAGTTCAGGCACCCACTGTCGGATGAAGGCCCCCTGAGGATCGCGCTCCAGTCCTTGCTTCACGGGATTGTAAATGCGGATGGTGTTGATGCCCGTCACCCCCGCTTGCATCTGAAATTGACTGAAGTGGATGCCGGGTTCAAAATCGAGAAAGCACCGGGCCAAATGCTCCACGCCGGATTGCCACGGGTGGTCCAAGTGATGCGTCAAAAAGCTCACCAACATCGCCCGCATGCGGAAGTTGAGGTAGCCTGTCTCTGTCACGCATCGCATGCATGCATCAATCAGCGGAATGCCGGTTTGCCCACGTTTCCAGGCCTCAAGGGTATCTGGCCGGCCTTGGTAAGTGAAGTCCGCGTAACCCCGGTTGACGCTTTCAAACTCTATACGGCTTTCCGATTCAAACTTTTGGATGAAATGTCCCTGCCAACGCAGCCGACTGCCAAAGGCTTTCAAGTCTGTTTTGGCACGGGGAACCTCGGCTTGGCGGTAGGCTTGGTATACCTGGCGCATGCTCAGGCATCCCCATGCGAGGTAGGGCGAGAGGCGGCTGCAAGATTTGCGGCTGGCCAACGGCTGACCAATCTGCCGGCGGTACCCCTTCACTCTGCCCTCGTAAAACGATTGCATGTACCGGTGGGCTTCTCGCTCTCCTCCTTTCTGGAACGGACCTGAGCCACCGGGGTCGAGGTCGTGCATCACAGAAGGCACCTCCTCGCAGCGCCAAGCATCCGGGAACGTCAGCTGAAACGACTCAAGGCCGGCGCCGGGTTCTGAACGGACCACGGGACTGTGCATGGTGCGGTGCCAATCCGTCGCCCAACCGTTGCGGTTCTTACGGCCACGGCTGACGGCTTGCTGCGGCGATTCGTTCCAAACAACGCCATGCGATGCTGCCCATTTGGCAACGGCCTTGTCCCGGTCAAAGGTGTGCAGCAACCCTGTTTCCTCGTAGCTCCACAGCGAACGAATACCGCACGTCTCCTGCAACCAATTCAACGCGTCCTGCACGGAGCATCGCAGGGTAGCCGTTTGAACCGGCCACCCGAGTGCTCGGACTTCGTCGCACAGCTGATGCCACGCTTGCCAACGGAAGTTGAGGTGCCGATTGCTCGTGGTGGGATGTCCTAGGTCGCCGGGTTCGTAAACGTGTAGGAGCAGCACGTGGCGACCTAGGCTCAAGGCCTGAGCAAGTGGAGCGTGGTCACGAATGCGCAAATCGCGCTTGAACCAAACGACGTCTATCGGTACTTGCGGCGCACGTTGCATGTCCATGCAACAACGCCGAAAACCGGAATGTTCAGGGGGATGTTAGTCTTCCGAACGGACCCACAAACCGGGAAGCAATTCCTCGAGCGGTATGGCAAAACCGATGCCTTCAACGCCGCTCGCGACCACTTTGGAGTTGACCGCTCCGATGTACTCGCCGGCGCCATTCAGAAGCGCACCTCCGCTGTTTCCGGGACTGATGGCCACGTCGGTCTGGAGTAGATTTTGGCCTTCCATCGTGCGTTTTGCTGAAAGGATGCCGCGGGTAACCGTGGCCTCGAGCCCTTCTTCGAATGGCGTCCCGATGGCGTACACTTCATCTCCGACGTAGGGCGCTTCAGTGGCAAACTGAATGGGTGAAAGCCCCGTCGAGTCGACATGGACCAAGGCCAGATCCCTAACCGGGTCCCAGCGTTCCACCAATCCGGGCAATTCAGAGCCGTCTTGGAATCGGACGGTTAGGCTGTCCAAATCGTCTTCCACAACGTGGTAGTTCGTGATCACCCAACCGTTGGCATCCACAATGCAGCCGCTGCCAAATCCCGAGGGGCCCATGATGGTCACAACAGACGGAAGGGCATCCGCAATGCGTTCGATGGGTTCATTTGGTGCTGGTGCGATGGAAAGTGTATCCCAATCGGCCTTCCATTCCTGTTCTCGGTCCGAGGCCAACGCGGCCTGCCAATCCCATTCTTGCGTCTCTTCCGACAGGCTTGCATACGCCGCAAACTCAACGGCCTCCTCGATCAGGTCTTTGCGCAAGCCGCCGCCGGTGTAAAACCCTGACCAATTCGACCACGTTGTCAGCTCTACGGTGTCGGCGGGCAATTCATAGGGGTTGTGGATGGTCCACCGCGTGAGTACCTCGTATTTCAGCAACCCCTCGATGCGATGCTCCGTCACTTCCACGATGGAGCCGTGGAGCAATTCCTTGATCTCCACGTCTTTGTCCTCTTCGTCGACGCCCTGGACCTTGAGCAATTTATCCTGAAGGGTAAAATCCAAATTGGTATCCTCTACCTCTATGGCTTCATCCATGGTGCCGCTGTAGAACGACCGTTCACGCTCGAAGGCACTCAAACTTTTGTACGACTCCCAATTGAACGCAGCTGAATCGATTTCCAAATCAATTTGGTACACCCCCATGGGCTCGGTCCACTCAATGGTGGGCACCCGGCGCATAGCGGGCGCATCCAACCGCCCTTGGAACACCCGCTTGGGCGGTGTGAACATGCCCATACCTCCCAAAAACATGGAGAAGAAGCCTCCGCCAATTTTTGCATCTACGGACAAGACGGCATCGGGATTGTACGTGTTATCGTCTTCTATTCCTGAAGCCATCAACGCCAGTCCACCGACCAATCCCGCAGCATCGATCAACCGCAGTGGGTTGCGGCGATTGGGAAGCAAAGGCACTACTTCAGGAAAGTAGCCCACCTGACTCCAGCGGATCAAGTGGTACGGCTCGTAGTTGCTGATGACCACTTTTCCATTGGGATCATCCACTTCGGACCAAATGACCCCCTCGTCGTTCATACCCAAGTCCCGTTCGACCGTGAGGTCACCGTTGCCGGTATCGACCTGCAGGTGGGTATTGAAGTTCAGGGCTGAGCAACCTGTGAGCAGGCCCGTGAGGACCAAGAACGCCAAAGAGGATAAACGCATGCGAGGTAAATTAAAGGGTTATTCGCGGGAACGCGCGTCGTCCATCAAGGCAAAGGAGAAGCCAAAACCGTAAACGGCGGTCGTGTAAAACGGTCCCACCATCAAACCGGCCTTGGCGATGAGTGCGCTCTTGCCTGCCTTTCCCAGCGTAACGCCGCCCATCCAAGCCGCCTCCACTCCAATGGCGCTCATTTCCTCGGGTTCGCTGTCGACGCGGAACGTTTCTGCACCGGCGAAGAAAAGCGCGTCGGCGTACAATTCCATCCAGGCCCCTCCGCGGGATTGCCGGAATCCCGACTTGCCCTCGCCTACCACCATCAAGTCCATGTGCCGGAGGCGCATCAAGCTCAAGCCCACAGCCACTTCATAGTAGCGGTAAGGCCCAAACGATGCTT
The DNA here is from genome assembly GCA_938074325.1 of uncultured Flavobacteriales bacterium. Lineage (GTDB taxonomy): Bacteria > Bacteroidota > Bacteroidia > Flavobacteriales_D > Sanyastnellaceae > UA16. Next base: position 95,019 of record CALJFZ010000029.1, read on the forward strand.
CGAGGTTTTGGTAGCCAACTCCGCCGTGCAGCGAGAGGTAATGACGACGGGGTAAATCCTCCTCGGTCACGTACGCCGTGATCTCATTGTATCCCGTCGACTTCGAAGACAATGTGATTTTCGTGGGCTTGGTTTTGTCCCACATCTTGAGAAAGTAATGGCCCTTTACGCGCCATGGACGGTGAGCGGGCTTTGACCCACCCACGTACAGGCTGTCTTCTTGTTCGCGAAGCAAATTGGTCCCCACAAGGCTGGTTGTCAATTGCACGCGGCCTTTTCCAGGCAACCAATAATCAATTCCCAAACCATTGAGCGATCCTTCGGCAAACGCCCCCCAATTCAACCAAAGCGGTCGGAAATCATCGGGGTCATCAGACAGGAAATCCACTTCCAATTCCGTGCCGTCATCAAAGGTCATCATGCGGCGTTGGCCCCACGCATCAGCGGTGAAGAGCAAGGTGTAAGCCACGAGGGCAAGAGAGATGGTGTTTTTCATGTCGTCGGAATTAGAAATTCAATTGCAAGCCCACGCCCGTCGAAGAAAAACTCGGGGCGAGCACCATGTTGTGTTGTTCGATGGTAGCGTACAGCTTTTGTTGTGCAATGAAGCCAGCGGCCAAATACCCCACACCGGAAGCGATGGCCCACTTGTATTGGCCGACGGCGGCAGCGAATTCGCTCTGGCCCGGTTCGGCCTCGACTTCTTCCCCAAAAACAGCTCCAATCAAGGTACCGGTGAAGGCGATGCCCAATGCCGTGCTGGCCGCTCCCCACTGGCGGAAAGACGCAAACTCGTCTTGCACGATGTCCGCTCCGTTTAAATGCGGCTTGAGACGTCGCCCCATAAATCCAAGGGTCTGGGGCATTTGACCTTCCACGGTGAACAAAAGGCGAGTATTGGATTTCTGTGATCCGTCCGTGTAGTATCTCGTGTTGACCTCCTGGGACAACTCAATGGGCGCATTTTGCGCTGACAGCGCACTGCTGAGCAAGCACACAAAGGCGACGAGAACAAGTTGGGTTAATTTCTGCATGTGGCAAATGTAACCACATGCCACCCAAGGTCGCCTACCGCTCCACACTCTCCATGACGAAGTGCCCTTTGTTGCCAATCTCGTCGTAGAAGTCGAGGATGCGCAATTGGAATTCACGGCCTTCTGATGTCCGCACCCCGAAGATGCGGTTGGGGTCGATGCTGTACAAGCCTTCGTTCAGATCGAAGTACTTCCAATCGTAGCCGATGGCGTTCCAATCCGTGGTGAATTCATCTTGCGACCAATCCCGCGCCAAAGCCTCATCCCAACTCAAGTCGCTGTAATCTCGAACCGTCACGCGTGCAGTCGGCGTCAACAGACCGGTGACTTGGTACGGAATCTCTCCCTCCAGCAATTCGGAATACTGCGTGATAAGCAACTCCCACGTATCGCTTGGCGGTTCAAGGTCCGGCGACGAAGCTTCCAGTAAACTCACATAGCCGTGTGCCCCATCGAGCCTCCACGGCACAGCGACCGTGGTGTCCCCAGAACCGTCCAAGGCCGCGGCACGAACAATTGCTTCCGTGTCATTCACTGCCGTTAGCTGCACTTGACGCAGCCCCAATTGGTCGTTTTCCAGCCCATATCCCAGGTTGACCAGCACCACCTCTCCCACGGTCAGCACTCGCTCCGTGGAATCGACGGGGAACCCATTGGGCGCATCCAGTCGCCAACCTAACGCATCCACTTCGTCCTCGCTCCAATCGGCGCGAAAGTCCGTCAGCCCTGTGCGCGCGAAGCGCATCGTACGGCTTGAATTCAACACCGCATCCACCCCGCCGGCAGCTGGCGCAAGGCGCAAGCACCAATCCAATTTGGAATGTGCTGCGACGATTTCCCGATCGACCAAACTGTAGAACAATCGCTGCTCGTATTTATCGCCAATGGCAGCGACATGCACCTCTGCGTCGCCGGCTGGACGGGCATCCACGGGCAACTCGTACTCAATGCATCCTTGCAGGATTGCCAAGCTCATGAGGAAGGCTAAACGTTTCAACATGGGGTTATGGATTGAGCGTGTAGGTAAAACGGAGCTGCACCGAACGTCCCCAAGCGATCAGGCTGCTTCCGCTGGTGTGCTGACCATCGGGCGTTCCAAGGTTGAGTGAAGTGACGTTCGCCAAGTTCTTTAGGTGCAGTTGGACCCGGTAATTGCCGTTTTTCGACACCCAATCTGCGGCTTGGACGTCCACCAAGGTGTAGGCAGGCGCCTCCACCTGCTCCAGCTGTCCGTCGCTCCCGGTGACGAAACGGCCTTGGGCGCCGTTGTATTTGATGGCGGCAGCGATCGCCCATTGCGGCCGGAGTTGCCAACGGCCTTGCACCTGTGCTTCGGGCGTGAACACGCGTGGTTGAAAGGGTTGGTCGAGAGCGGTCTGCGTGCGGTTGGCCGTCCAGCTCATGCCTGCTTCGGCGTTCCATTTCTCGCTACGGAGCTGCGCATTC
>CALJFZ010000030.1 GCA_938074325.1 uncultured Flavobacteriales bacterium
AAAACGACCAGTTGATGAACCGCATCCTCAAGGTCCTGGGGGAGCGCGCAGGGTTGGTTGAAAGCGTCGAAATTGAAAGAACCGAAGGAGGGGAGAGAAGGAGAGAGTTGAGGCCCAAACACGAGCTGATTCAGACCCACACTGCCCGGCGTTCGTTTTGTACCAACGCCTATCTCCAAGGACTCGATACACTAGACATCATGGCCATCTCCGGTCACAAGACAGAAACGAGTTTTCTCAAGTACATCAAGGTGACTCGAGAGCAGAGAGCGAAGCGGATTGCCCAACACCCCTTTTTCCGAAGATCCCAAGACAGCTAGTCCAGGACTCTTGGGATTCCTTGCACATGCATCAGTCCCAGGTGAGAATGGAAATCCGCTCGCTTCGAATGGGCCCCAACCGGGGGTGGATAGACATCACATATGGGCCAGGTGGCAGGTGACTAAGGTCCAATCTGGCTGAGCCTATGGTGCTCCATGTTTGGACGACACGTCCCATAGGGTCAAACAAAATCAGAGAAGCAGCCAAACCGTCCTCAAGGCGGACGCTGAGCCAGTCGTGTACAGGATTAGGGAACAAAGCCAATTCAAGAACATCCTCTGACACTTGAGAGGGCTCATCGCCTTGACATTCGCAGGAGTCAGTGTACATGTCGTTTGTTGTTGACTCATCACCGTCATCACAAGGGTCACCGGGGAAGAGGCACGAACCGTCGCTTTCCGTGGCATCGGCATTGTAGTTGCATGCGTTGGGGTTGATGCAACCCGTAATGGCCGACTCTCCTTCACACTCGCAGGAGTCATTGTACATGTCGTTCGATGTGCTGGCGTCCCCGTCGTCACAGGGATCTCCAGGGAAGTAGCACGAGCCATCGCTTTCCACCGCATCTGGGTCGTAGTTGCAAGCGTTCGGGTTGACACAACCGACAATCGCCGACTCTCCTTCACACTCACATGAGTCATTGTACATGTCGTTCGACGTGGAGGCATCTCCGTCGTCACAGGGATCACCAGAGAAGTAGCACGAGCCATCGCTTTCCACCGCATCTGGGTTGTAGTTGCAAGCGTTGGGGTTGATGCAGCCCGCGATGGCCGACTCTCCTTGGCACTCGCATGAGTCATTGTACATGTCGTTCGATGTGGTGGCGTCTCCGTCGTCGCAAGGGTCTCCGGGGAAGTAGCACGAACCGTCGCTCTCGACCGCATCCGGGTTGTAGTTGCAGGCGTACGGGCTGATGCAACCAGCAATCGCAGGCTCACCCTCGCATTCGCAGTTGTCGTTGTACATGTCGTTCGATGTGGTGGCGTCTCCGTCGTCGCAAGGGTCTCCGGGGAAGTAGCAGGAGCCATCGCTTGCTGTGGCCCCAGCATTGTAATTGCAGGCACTTGAATTCGTGCATCCAAAAATGGCATCAGCGTCGCATTCACTCACACATTGACACGATTGCGTGAACGTGCCAATTCCCGATTCGCAACAGTCATCGCAAGGGTCTCCAACGAAGAGACAAGTGCCGTCGTTGGTAAGGGCGTTAGGGTTGTAATTGCATGCTTCTGAATTTGTGCAACCATTTTCAACAGTGGCGTCGCACAAACAATCATGCTGTCCGAGGTTCCCGAAGACCTCTCCTTCATTGACAGGTTCAACCCAAGCAATGCCTTCCCACTCGTCGATAACCAAAAAGTCATCCGTTCCGTTCGTATCACCGGCGCCAATAGAATATTTGCGAATGAGGGTATGATTTGGTGTCATGGAGGCCCATCCCCCCGTTCCCGGGTCTTCTCCGATGCGCCCGAATATGTCCACAGCCTCATTATTTACAAGGTTGCGAAGCAACAAAGCATCGTTTCCGTTGAAATACATCGTTGCATTTTCATTAAAATCGGGGCAAAGCCAAACATCTGCCACTGCAGCCAATCCTTCCCACACAGGCTGTTCAAAGTCTACTCCATCAGGATCTTGCTTGTCCACCACAAATACTATGACGTCTTGTGGTTGAAGCAATCCCTCTAATTGAACCGTTAATGGCGCACCGAAATTCTCTAGGTCTGTTATGCCATTGGCATACCGCTCGAGTTGGTAGTTACAGAGATTTACCGCTTGGTCCGTTGGGTTGTATACCTCAATAGCTTTGTTGTTCCCCCAACCTTCAACGTATTCAGAAATGAAGATTTCATTGCACTGCCCATGTGCAAGAGAGGACACTGCGACTAGCGCTGCTGAAAAAACGAATCTCATAACAGTGATTATTCAATCAAGTTTGATGCAAAGTAGTCGATTGGCTAGGACGCGGCGCCTTTCGCTCTCATTTATTTTTGAGGTAATCGGTAACGGTATCCTCGTCCCACCCGTATGAACTCGACCTCTTGGTTGCGTCTCATGTTGTCAAGAGTGGGTCTTGAAATTTTGAGTTCCTCTAATACCTCGGAGGTGGTTAACCAGCGCTCTTCACAGGGGGTGCAAGGGGCTGTCAATGCAAGCCCGCTTAATTCACCCATCTGCTCAATGACGCGCTCTGCAATGGCCTCGATGAGGTCTTCAGTGCCAATGCTTTCAACTTCAACAATTCTTCTCTTCTTCATGATTCAGGTACGGTGTCAAACCAACTGGGAGTTTTGTTCTCAAGTGCAGGGCTGCTGATGTGCACTTCGTTGGCCTTAGGCACAATGAAAGGCAGCAACTTGACGATGAAGGAGAGGTAGTGGTCTTTGTCCGTTTCATACACTTCCGTCAGTGCCTTCTGAATTCGTGGGTGCTCGCCTTGGACGATGCTCATCAGGAACTGCTTTGTTTCAGTTGTGACCTTGTTTTGGGATCCTTTGGGTCGTGGCATAGAATGGCGTTGTTTATGGGTTGGCGTAATGACTCATGCCATAAGCAGCATTCACGTCGTTCAAGGACTTAGACACATAGAATGAGGCTCCAAGCGTGGGGTCATAATCTTCGTTCAATACGTTGCGAGGATTGATAAGCCCCTTTCCCTGGTAGTACTGGAAGATGTAGGACTTGGCTTCTTCGCCTTGAATGAGCATGTGCAGGTGAGACTGTTGGGAATTGTGGGGAGACTCAGCAACCCAAAACAAGGTGTGTGCAATCTGCTCCTGCTCCATCAATGACTCCACGCGTAGCATATGCTGCTCACTTCGCTTCATGGAAATGTCGTAGCGAAAGGTGTAGGTTGAGAAGTAGTCCCAAATCTGTGCTTGAAGCCAGCCGCCCCAGTCATTGATGAGACTTGTAGAACTGGTTGTGTACATGTGAATTAGATATAAGAAGGTTCAAGAGGTCCCACCCTGAGACCTCCGAGACTTTCGTCTCCTTACTTCATAATATATCGGTGTTCATCACCCCCCTCTTTTGGACTCGAAAAGCAGCGTAATCGAGCCGATTGCGCAGGAGAATCTTGGCTAAATGAGAGGCATATCCTCCATCTTCAGCACCGGGACTTCAAGGTTGCGCAGGTTCCCCCTTGGCTTTACAAACCTCTCGCGTGGAAAAACACCACGTCTTCTCTGACAATCCGCAAAGGGTAAAGGTGGCCTGAAACCATCCCGCCCTTCTCTACTGCCCACCCTTCTTTGAGGCTTCGGTCGATGCACTCTTGATTGACCACGATGTACGTGTTGTTGTTGCGCTCACCGTTAGAGATAGAAGCGACGGCGTAGACGCCCGGTTCGGTGATGTCGAAGAACGCTGGGCCGTCTACATCTTTGACCTCAACAAGGTTCATCTCGTCCCTTCCCGCCTCAGAAAAGTATTCATCCCAGTCGCGCTCAGGATCCGCCTCGGTTTCTAATTTGTAGAGCACTACACTTTCCAGAGTGATATCAGAAATCAAGGGAGAAAGAAATAGCTTCTCTCAGGGCCCTTTCCTTATCTGGGGTTTTCGATCCAGCTCAGGTGAACTGTAGCGTCGTATCCTCGTTCGGTTCGTAAGGGTCGATCTGACACAACCGTACCATTCTCTACGTGAGCCTGACCATTGTCGATGAGGTAGTCTACATAGTCCTGAGTGATGCAAAGGGTTGTCGCATTTCCGACGTCACTCAAAAGGTCCATGTACTGGAAGACGAAGCACCGCTCTTCAAAGAATGTTGCTGACTCTCCAACGTTGAGCTGATCGTACACGACGTATCCCAGATCTGCGAACTTAGTCTCTTCATTGTAGCCAGTTACATCAATGTCTGTGCCTCTGTTGTAGATGGTCCCGACAAAAAGAAACTTGCCGTTAACATCTCCCTGTGGGTCCATGGAAAGAACAAATGGCATATCAAGAGCCACACTGTTCTCGATCGGTCGCAATCCAGAGGCGATGCTGTCGATCGTCATGTCATCAAAGACCTGAGCCGTTAATGTGATTGCTAATGTGCATAAGGTTGCCACCATTACTGCGTTTTTCATTTCGTCAGGCTGTTTTAATCTTGAACGGATGACTACAAAAGCATATTGCCGCCATCGAATCAAGACTCGGCATACCCTCCACCTTCAGCATCGGTACTTTGAGGTTCACGAGATAGCCTAAGCCCTACTTGTCCACAACATGTATGCACTTTGGTATGCACACGAAAACGAAGAAGCCCCGCTGTCGCAGTGACAACGGGGCTTTCCATTTAATCGATGTGGATTGCCGCCCTGCGGGCGACGATGCCGGGACAGGGGCTGCTCTCAACCCCAGAAAGCTCAAGCGCGCCTCATGGCGCGCTTGCTGTTTTTGTACCCTTCTCCTCCGACTCAAGCAAGCTTGGTCGCAGGTTTTGGGCACAAAAAAACCCCAAGCGTGTGCTTGGGGCTTTCTGGGGTTGGAGGTCCGAAGCGGACGGATTTTCGGCTTTCGCTGTGTTGACAAACCTTTCGTTGCCTTGTGCCTAAACCCTTGACCTCATTGGCGTCAAGAGGGATTTTGGTGAAAAGAAAACGAAAGTGCTGCAAAGTATATGTAAGGGATGTATGCACACAGGTATGCACAGCATCTCATGACCACATCCTTTTTCATTCGACCGACCAAGACCCAATCAGGGAAAATCTACGTGCTCATCTCTGAAGGCCGAAAAAGGCAATTTCGATTTTCTACGGGCTACGAGGTTCGACAGCTTGAGCACTGGAATGAGAGGACGCGCCTTGTTCGGTCAGTGGCGTCCGAGAATCACGACATCATCAACCATCAATTGAAGCGATTGCAGGCTCATATCGAGGCTGAATTCTACAGGGCGAAGTCGTGTGGCCGGAAGCGGAATAGAGGCTTTTATGAGGCTGTTATGGCCTCGTTCTCGGCTCTGGAGGGGGACGCGCCCAAAGAGGTTGAGCAGACGCTTGAAATAGCGTTTGAGCAATACATCGAATTGGCGCGCTTGAATGACCCTCGCGTGCCTCTGGCATCCAAAACCGTCAACACCTATGTCACCACGTTGAATCACTTGCGCTTCCTTGGAATGGCCAATGTGACCGTGAATGAATTGGACATGGATTGGTACTACGAATTCATATCACGTTCGGAGGATGGAGGCAGGCATACTACCAC
>CALJFZ010000031.1 GCA_938074325.1 uncultured Flavobacteriales bacterium
CAATGTTTGACCATAATCATTTTGGTTTCTTTGAAGTGGGATTGTTCCTCGGATTCTTGGGGCTCTTCATGAACCGCACGTTTGCCACCTTGGCGAAGGCGCCGCTCATCAGCAAGAACCACCCCATGCTCCAGGAAAGCACCGAACTCCATTACTGACACTGACAACGGACGAATCTCATGAAACTCATTACGCTTCTCGTCGTCATTGCAGGGGTCATCGCCCTTGCACAATTGGCCAAAGTCGGTCAATTGACGTCCCTCATCCGCAACAAGCGCGAGGAGGACATCAGCGCTGCTGACACCCGTTTGAACGGGGGATTGTTCGTCGCCTTCATGGTGGCGTTCTACGCCTCGTTCATTTGGTTGATCATCCGCTATGGAGACTACAACCCACCTGCGGCTTCGGCGCATGGTGAGACGTACGACACGTTGATGAACTTCAACATGTACATCATCATGGCGGTGTTCTTCTTGGTGAACACGGTGTTGTTCTTGTTCGCGAACAAATACCGCCAAGAGGCTGGACGCAAGGCCAAGTTCTTTGCACACGACAACCGTTTGGAGCTCATCTGGACCGTGATCCCTTCGATCGTTCTCGCGGTCATCATCATCTACGGCCTTCGCACCTGGAATGAGATGACGGGGGAGGCCTCAGAGGACGCCCTGCGCGTGGAGTTGTACTCCAAGCAGTTCGACTGGACGGCCCGTTACCCTGGGGCGGACGGTGAATTCGGTTTGGCGAACTACAATTTGATTACCCCCACCAACCCCTTGGGCATCGTCACAGCTGACGGTGTGTCTGGCGCGTTGGAGGAAATCGAAGGCCAAATCGCAGCCCTCGAATCTGAATTGGCCCACGAGCGCGGCACGTTGCTCGCCCAGATTGAAGAGGTGGAAGCGGAGTTGCACGCCTCGCACGACCACGGCCATGGCCACAGTCACGACGATCACGGTCACGACGACCATGCGGACCACGGCGATCACGGACACGATGACCATGGAATGTCCGCCGAACGCAAGGCCATGTTGGAGGCGCGTTTGCACGAACTCGAGCACATGCTCGAAGGCCCCGATGTGGTGGTATTGTCGACCGCAGCCGCAGAAGCCAAGGCCGACAAGATTCACCGCTTGAAGCGTCACCGTCAGCGCATCATGGAAGTCAAGCCCTTCGATTACGAGGGCGGTGTGGCTGCATGGGAAGCGGGCGCGGACGACAAGATCATGAAGGGTGAGTTCCACTTGCCAGTGGGTCGCGAGGTGGAATTTGTGTTCCGCTCACGTGACGTCATTCACAGCGCCTACATGCCGCACTTCCGTGCGCAGATGAACACGGTGCCAGGTGTGCCCACGCGCTTCAAAATGACCCCGACCATCACGACCGACAGCATGCGAACGGTCTTGGACGATCCCGACTTTGACTACGTGCTTCTTTGCAACAAGGTGTGCGGTGCTGCACACTTCAACATGCAAATGAAGGTGGTCGTGGAAAGCGAAGAGTCTTACAACGCTTGGCTTGAGTCGCAAGAAGAATTTTTGGCTGACAAGGAAGTGGCGACGGAATCTGACGCTCGTGCAGAGGCCATCAACATTGAGAACAACGAATCTGCAACCCTCTGATCATGGCTGGACACGCACATCACGAAGAGAGCTTCATCTCGAAGTACATCTTCTCCCACGATCACAAGATGATCTCCAAGCAGTTCTTGGTGACTGCGGTGTTTATGGGCATCATTGCCGTGATGCTCTCTGTTTTCTTCCGTCTCCAACTGGGATGGCCCGGAGAGAGCTTTGCCATTCTTGAAACGTTCTTGGGCAAGTGGGCTCCAGGTGGGGTGTTGGATCGCAATGCCTACCTCGCGCTGGTGACCATCCACGGGACCATCATGGTCTTCTTCGTGTTGACGGGTGGATTGTCAGGCACTTTCTCGAACCTTTTGATTCCACTCCAGATTGGTGCACGTGACATGGCCTCTGGCTTCATGAACATGTTGAGCTACTGGTTCTTCGCCGTGTCCAGCGTGATCATGATCTTCTCCCTCTTTGTGGAGGGCGGCGCGGCTTCAGGTGGCTGGACGGTGTACCCGCCATTGAGTGCCTTGCCCCAAGCGATGCCTGGCTCCGGCATGGGCATGACCTTGTGGTTGATTTCCATGACGCTGTTTGTGGTGAGCTCGCTCTTGGGTGGGTTGAACTACATCGTGACGGTGATCAACCTCCGCACCAAAGGCATGAGCATGACGCGCCTGCCGTTGACAATTTGGGCGTTCTTGATCACTGCGGTGTTGGGCGTGTTGTCCTTCCCTGTCTTGGTGTCTGCGGTGGTGCTGCTTTTGATGGACCGTTCCATGGGCACGGCCTTCTACCTGAGCGACATCTTCATCGGCGGTGAAGCCCTCGACGTGACCGGGGGTAGTCCCATCTTGTACCAGCACTTGTTCTGGTTCTTGGGTCACCCCGAGGTGTACATCGTGTTGCTCCCAGCTTTGGGCATCAGCTCTGAGGTGATTGCCACGAACTCTCGGAAGCCCATCTTCGGCTACAAGGCCATGATCGGGTCCATCCTCGGCATTGGTTTCTTGAGCTTTATTGTGTGGGGACACCACATGTTTGTGACGGGCATGAATCCCTTCTTGGGTTCTGTGTTCGTATTCACCACACTCTTGATTGCCATTCCTTCTGCGGTGAAAGCCTTCAACTACATCACGACGTTGTGGCAGGGCAACCTGCGTTTCACCCCTGCTATGCTCTTCAGCATCGGGTTGGTCAGCACGTTTGTGACGGGTGGCTTGACAGGCATCATTCTCGCCGATTCCGCGCTGGACGTGAACGTGCACGACACCTACTTCGTGGTCGCGCACTTCCACATTGTGATGGGCATGAGCGCCATCTTCGGCATGCTTGCGGGCATCTACCACTGGTATCCCAAGATGTTTGGCCGCATGATGAACACCAAGTTGGGCTACGCGCACTTCTGGGTCACGTTGATCGCTGGTTACGGCGTATTCTTCCCGATGCACTTTGTTGGCATCGCTGGAGCACCACGTCGATACTATGAGTACAGCAACTTCGATTTCTTGGACTCCGTGATGGATCTGCAGCCCATCATTTCCACCTTTGCCATCATCGGTGCGATTGGTCAGCTGTTCTTCCTGTTCAACTTCTTCTACAGCATTTTCTACGGCCAGAAGGCGGTACAGAATCCTTGGAAGTCGAACACTTTGGAGTGGACCACACCGGTACAGCACGTGCACGGCAACTGGGACGGACCGCTTCCAGAGGTGCACCGTTGGGCGTACGATTACTCGAACCCCGCGCACGAAGACGACTTTGTTCCCCAGACGACGCCAGCTTTGGCGGGGGAGGAAATCCACTAAGCATTTGAACTTCATGAAAAGCCTCACTGGGTCAACCGGTGGGGCTTTTTTTATGTCCAACCGGATTAACTTGCACCATGATGGAGGATTTCGATTTGCGAAATGAGGCGGAGCAACCGTCGGATGGTGACTTGGATCGCGTGTTGCGGCCCGCCCGTTTCGACGATTTCACGGGGCAGCGGGCAGCCTTGGACAATTTGGGGGTGTTCGTGCAGGCTGCAGCGAATCGCGAAGAGGCGCTCGATCACACCTTGTTGCATGGGCCTCCAGGCCTGGGCAAGACGACCCTAGCGAACATCATTGCGAATGAATTGGGGGTATCCATCCGTACGACCTCCGGGCCCGTCCTCGATAAGCCGGGTGACTTGGCGGGGCTTTTGACCAACCTCGAAACGAACGATGTCCTCTTCATCGATGAGATTCACCGGTTGTCTCCGGTGGTGGAAGAGTACCTCTACAGTGCCATGGAGGATTACCGAATCGACCTCGTGATCGATGCCGGCCCCAACGCACGGACCGTGCAAATAGAATTGAACCCTTTTACACTTGTAGGGGCCACGACGCGATCCGGTTTGTTGACAGCGCCGCTGCGGGCGCGTTTTGGCATCAACCTGCGGCTGCAGTACTATGATGCGAAGACGTTGACAGACATCGTAGAGCGAAGTGCGGGCATTCTCAACATGCCCATCGAACCCGCTGCGGCATACGAAATTGCATCTCGGTCGCGGGGAACACCGCGGATCGCCAATGCCCTCTTACGACGGGTTCGCGACTTCGCGGAAATCAAGGGCGACGGGACCATCAATCCGGATATCACCGAGTTTGCACTGGATGCATTGAATGTGGACCGCAAGGGGCTCGACGAAATGGACAACCGCATCCTCACGGCGCTCATCGACAAGTTCAATGGAGGCCCTGTAGGCGCCTCTACCATCGCCACGGCTATCGGAGAAAACCCGGGTACCTTGGAGGAGGTGTATGAGCCTTATTTGATCCAGGAAGGGCTTCTCGTGCGCACGCCGCGTGGGCGTCAGGCAACGGCCGCGGCGTATGAACACTTGGGGCGGACGCCTCAGGGTCAGTCGGGCACGTTGTTCGGTAACTAACCATGTCCAAACCGCACCACACGGCCCGTGATCGAAAGGAGGCTTTGGTCCGTGAGGCCAAAGGACTCGGCTTCGACGCCGTGGGCGTTTCTGCGGCGGGGTTTTTGGAAGCGGAAGCGGATCGCCTGGAAGAGTGGCTCCGTCGCGGCTACCACGGGGAGATGGGCTACCTCGAACGCAATTTTGATAAGCGATTGGACCCGCGGCTATTGGTTCCCGGGGCTAAGACCGTGGTGTCACTCCTTTTCAATTACCACACGGAACAGCAGCCAAGTGACCCGGATACTCCTCGGGTTGCGAGCTACGCGCACGGACAAGATTATCACTACGTCATCAAGTGGAAGCTCAAGGAGTTGATGAAGTGGGCCCAACGGGAGTGGGGAGCCATTGAGGGACGGGTGTTTGTCGACTCCGCTCCGGTGCATGAACGGGCCTGGGCGGAGAAAAGTGGCTTGGGATGGGTTGGGAAAAACAGCCTGTTGCTCAACCGCAGCATGGGGAGCTTCTTTTTCATAGCTGAGCTGATCATCGACGTCGAGCTCGAGCCCGATGCGCCGACGGCGGACCACTGCGGCACATGCACGCGCTGCATTGATGCGTGTCCGACCGGTGCCATCATCCAGCCAGGCGTCGTGAACGGCGCCCAGTGCATCAGTTATTTCACCATTGAACTGCGCGGGGCCATTCCAGAGCCGGTGCACGAACACCTATCACCGTGGGTTTTTGGCTGCGATGTGTGCCAGGATGTATGCCCGTGGAATCGCCATGCCACCCCTCACAATGAACCTCAGTTCACACCCCACCCCGAGCTGTTGAACATGAAGCGGTCGGATTGGGAGGAGATGACCGAGGAGGTTTTCAAAGAGGTGTTCAAGGGGACAGCCGTCAAACGCACCGGATACGAAGGCCTGATGCGCAACATGAAGGCCGCATTCACATCACCGCGTACCGGCGGAAACTCGACTCAATGAGGTCGGAGTGGAGGTGTTGAAATCGCTGGAGGCACCAAGCCTTGAGGACTTTCAAGTCGTCTCCGGCTAGGTGCCGGATGGACTTTTTCAATTCGCGCGCGAAGAGGGCTTTGTTCGGGCTCACTCGGAGCAGTACTTTCTTACACAGGTCGAGCATGTCTCGGGTCATTGTCGAGGTTCTCAGTTTCAATTCTCTCTAAAAACGCAGCAAAAGCCGTTATCGTACCTTTGCGTAACGTTAAACTTTCTGACCCTCCGCGCTGGAGAGGCACTGTGACTTGTAATCGCATGAAGCAACAACTGCGCAATTTGGTCGACCGGAAGGTGTTATTGGAGCGAATGCAAAACGATGAAGAAAATCGCATGACGATTTCTTTCTACCAATACGCGCGCATCCCCAACCCCGCCTTCTTCCGCGACTACTTGTTTTCCCACTGGGATGAGATGGATGTGAAAGGCCGCACGTACGTGGCTGAAGAAGGCATCAATGCCCAAATCTCGGTTCCTACCTCCCAACTCGATGCCTTCAAGGCTCACTTGTACAGCATTGCCTTCCTCGATGGCATTCGGCTGAATTACACCGTCGATGAAGGCAAGTCTTTTTTCAAATTGGCCATCAAGGTGCGCGATAAAATCGTTGCTGACGGACTCAACGACGAAGCATTTGATGTCCGAGAAACCGGCGTGCATCTCGATGCCCAGTCGTTCAACGAACTTACCACCAAGGAGGACACCATCCTTATCGATATGCGCAACCACTACGAAAGCGAAGTGGGCCACTTCAAAGGGGCGATCACACCGGATGTAGACACCTTCCGGGAGGAGATTGAACTCGTAGAGAACATGCTGCAGGGCAAAGAAGACGAGAACATTGTGATGTACTGCACCGGTGGGATTCGATGCGAGAAGGCATCGGCTTGGCTGAAGCACAAAGGATTCCCCAACGTGCACCAGCTCAACGGCGGCATCATCGAGTACACCCGGCAGGTGAGGGAGCAAGGGCTAGAAAACCGGTTCATCGGCAAGAACTTCGTCTTCGATGAGCGCTTGGCTGAAAGGATTTCAGACGACGTAATTGCCCACTGTCATCAGTGCGGCACCACCTGCGACGACCACACCAATTGCTCGAACGTGGGCTGCAATTTGCTGTTCATCCAATGCCCGAAATGCGCCGAAACATTCGAAGGAACGTGCGGGGAACGGTGCCAGGAAATCATCCACCTTCCGGAGGAAGAGCAGCGGGAGTTGAGAAAGGGCGAGAAGGACAGCGCGCGGATCTTCAACAAAGGACGCTTGCGCGCTGGAGGCAGGGATTGCGCGGACGCTTAGGGCGTGTATTCAACCGCCCCGTCCAAGATGTAATTCATCTGGTACACGTCGTCGGCGTTCAACCGAAATTTTCCGGCAAACGTGAGGCGCTCGTCGGTTTGGTAAACGCGGGGTGATTTGCCGTCGAAGCGCAAGTCGATGACCGATTCAGGTCCGGCGCCTCCGCAGAAAAAGCAATTTGCAAAAGGGTACCGGCTGAGGACATAAAAATCCTCGTCCAAATCCACCGGAATCATGTATCCCGTGATGTGCACTTCCTTGCCTTCCAAGCCATTGACGATGCCACCGAAGGTGGGTTTCCAATAGTAGGCGTCCAACTCTTCAACGTAGACATCCTTGAACTCCACGTCTTCCAGCATGCGCCAGGTCATTTCCGTGTAGGCTTCTTCTGCTTCAGACGGCGCGTTAGAGTCCGTTGGAGGCGTTGCATTATTCAACCGCACTTCGGGTAACATGCCAGCGGCCTTGACCGCTGTGGCTGCCCGTTGCCCCTCTTCGGTCGGGTGGCAGTACGAGCTCAGGTCCATGGCGCTCAATGCCACAATGCCCATGAGGCCAATCCACGAAGCCGATTTGATTTTCGGTGCAGAGGGAGGAGTGGGTTGTGCGCTCATTGTGCTTCAGATAAGGTGCGTGAAGTATCCATTTTGACCGCCGATATGCCCGGTATGGCTGCAGCAATCAACCCGACAAAGATAGCCATTCCTGCCAGCAGCAATTCATCCGTCAACACCCCGATATCGGTCCAGTCGTAGCGGAATTTGTCCTCCACCATCTGCGCAAGCGCCACCAAGCCCAGTCGGCTCAGCACCAAACCGAGCAAGGCCCCGCCTGTGCTGAGGATTCCACCTTCGAGAAGGAGGGAAAGAAATAGTCCTTGGCGGGATCCCCCCATCGTGCGCAGCAAGGCCAACTCGTACCGGCGGGAGAGCAAGTTGTCGTAGACCGAAATGAAGATGCTGGCAAAACTGATCAGCATGATGAGCAAGGCAATGGCTTGAAGGGTGTTCATTCCGATGCCAAAGTTTTGAGTCAACCGGTTGATTTCAATCGACGGCAAGGCCACCTGCATGTTGGTTTCTCGAATGGTATTGGGGATGGTCAAGACCGCCAGCGGATTTCGTTTTTTCAGCAGCACCGCTGTGATCTCGCGGTCTTCTGGCAGGACCGTTTCCCCGTGGCCTTCGTGCACTTCCCAGATGGTGGAGATGTTGCACAGAAGCAGCTGATCGAGTACGGTGCCGTTGGGTTTCAGGATTCCGACGACCGTGAAGACTTTGTCGGTATGGACGTCGGTTTCGTCTTGCAATCCGTGCGCACTGAAGAACTCGTCGCCCACATTCAACCCCGTGCGTTCAGCAACCTGCGCACCGACCACCACTTCAAAACTGGATTCAAATGCCCGCCCCGTGGCCCACAAAGCTTCGTAATGCGCGGTGTACGCTTCCGTGCTACCGACGATGCGGAATCCGCGGTAGTTGTCTCCGTATGCCAACGGAATGCCTTCTGCGATGTACGGGTGACGCATGACTTTTTCCGCATCGGCCAAGCGGATGTTACCTGTTGGGGCATCGACGTGATAGACATTGGCCAGGATCAGCTGAAGCGGACTGCCCTTGGCTCCCAACACCAAGTCAATGTCCTCAATGTTGCGGTTGAAGGTCGCGCTCAATTGCCTTTCCGAGAGCATCAAGAGGCTTACCAATCCTACACCGAATGCCAGCAGCACTAGGCTCAGTGAGGTCTGTAATTTTTTCAGTCCCAAGTTGCGCCAAGCGATGTAGAGCCAGTTCAACTTCATGCCGATTGGGGTTGAGCGGTGAGTTCGATGCGGTGGGCGTAGCGATCCTTGAGCCGCTGATCGTGCGTGACAATGACCAAGGCCGCTCCCACAGCTGCTGCTTGTTCTTCGAGCAGGGCAATGACGGCAGATGTGCTGGAGTCGTCTAATGCACTGGTTGGTTCATCTGCCAACACAATGGAAGGACGGTGGATGAGGGCACGTGCAATGCCCGCTCGCTGCTGTTCCCCGATGCTCAGGTGGCGAGGTCGCTGATGGGCTTTGTGGGCGATGCCCAACTGTTCAAGCATGGCCATGCCCGTGCTTTGGTCGAACGCCACGCCCTGCAAAAAGGCAGGAATGGCGAGGTTTTCAAGAACGGAAAGGCTTTGAACGAAATGCGACTTCTGGAAGACGATGCCCACGTGCTGACCTCGGTAGCGATCCCGAGCAGCTTCGGACAGGCTGCCAAGGTCCTGTCCATTGAGTGAGACCGAACCGGATGCGGGCTGCAGCATTCCGCACAGCAGATGCAGCAGGGTGGTCTTGCCGCATCCAGATTCCCCTAACAGCAGCAACCGTTCGCCGGGTTCGCACTGAACATCTGGAAATGCCAGCAAGGGACCACTAGGGTCGTACTGAAAGGTCAAAGCATGGGTCTGAATCATGGTGGCTTAAAATTACAACCCCAAACGGCTCCCCAATCGCTTGCCTTACTTTTGAGTCGTGAATTTTCGTCAACGTTTCCTGCGCTACGGCATTGGTGTCATCATCGGTGTTTTGTTGAGCGCCCTGTTTTTTAGCGGTCGAAGTTGCAATGATTGGCTGCCAGGTAAACGCATCAAAGCGCGCATGCAGCTTGAAGGGGTCCAGCCCGACACAGTCCTCCAATGCTTGTTGGATTGCGACGGTCCGACGCAGGCCGATCCCAACCAGTTGATGCAGTGGTTGCTTGCAGCCGAAATCAATTGGTCCCAGAGTGCCGCCCGGCAGGAGCGACCTTGTTATTTATTTGAGATGCCAGCGGAGTGTCCTTTTAAGGAACTGACGGTGTGCTTCTCTGAGCACTCCGCCTCGGTGGGCATGCCACGTGTGCGCGAAGCTCAGCCCACTTGCGGTTGCGACGAGGTCAAGGGCGAATAACGCTCAACTTTCCCCGCACGGGATTCGGACTGGATGCACTCCACGCTTCAATGACGTAGGTACCGGCATTCATTCCATTGGTGTTCCAGGTATATGGGGCTTCAGCTCCGGTCAATTCTGCATCGTGCACCACGCGACCGCTGATGTCGACAATGCGCAAGCGGGTGAGAAATGCGTCGGCTCCCATGTCGAGGCTGACATCGTTTCCAATGACGACTGGGTTGGGCGTAAAGCGCAAAGCATCCGCGAGTTCACCGCCGCCAGTCTGATCGGCAGGGTCGTAAACCAACTTATAGATGTTGAGGCGGGTGCAGAGGTACAATTCACCCTGGTTATTTTCACTGAAGCCAAACCGGGTCTCATCCCAAGGGACGAAGCCGCCGGGCACTTGGATGTCCAACGGTGCATCGATCCACGTGCCATCTGCTTGTTCTGTGAGGGCCCAGAATTTCACATCGTAAAAGCCACACGCATCGGTGAAGATGTAGCTGCCGTATAGCGTTGGGATTTCCGTGCCACGGTACCGGTATCCGCCGATGACCGAACACCAGCCGTTGTCGTGCGGATAGGAGAAAATGGGCAGTTCCAATGTTCCATTGGGATCGCAGTCGACGACTGGCTCGTAACACATCGGTCCTTCCATGAGGCGCCATCCATAATTGAGCCCTCCCGTGGATGTGGCGGATTCCATACTCACCTCTTCCCAGTCGACTTCACCGACATCGCCAATGAATTTGTCGCCGGTAAGGCGATCGAAACTCCACCGCCACGGGTTCCGAAATCCGTACGCCCAAATTTCATCCAATGCTTCGTCGTTGCCCACGAAGGGGTTGTCTTCGGGAACCGTGTACGGCGCCAAGCCATTGACGTCAATGCGCAAGAGTTTGCCGAGCAGCGTTTGAAGGTTTTGTCCGTTGCCGATCGGTCCGTGGTCGTCTCCACCGCTGCCTCCACCGGTATCGCCCGTACCGGTTCCGCCGCCGTCGCCGGTGCTGATGTACAAGTAACCATCAAGGGGACCGAAGTGCAATTGGCCACCGTTGTGACCGCGGGCTGGCTGGACCAATTCCAGCACTTCGAACCACGTTTCCGTATCAGCCACAGTGTGGTCTTCATTGGTGCCGAAGCAAACCAAGCGTTCGTCGATGAAGGTTCCGCTGCCATCGGGCCGGTAGCCGTTGTAGATGACGTAGAAGAGGCCGTTGTTTTCAAAATCCGGATCGAGGATCAAGTCGTTCAAACCTTGCTCGCTCATGATGCCATAGTCGCACAAGTCGAGACCGGTTGTGCTCAGATCGAGGAAGGGCTCGTCCCGGATTTCGCCGGTCTCCTCGTTGTACCACATAACCAATCCGCTGTGGCACACGATGAGCAAATTCGTTTCGTCCGCCGCGTGGGTCGCAGGCCGCACCGAGACGGGCCACTCAGCCGCCACCAGTCGTTCGCCCACAATGGCCTCGGGAGCGGTGCTTTGTCCGATGGACCACAGTGAGCTCAATACGGCAACAATGGCAAGAAGGACGGAACGTCCGCTGGGATGGAGGGCATAATGTGACGGCATGAATCTACTTTGCAGGCTAACTTTGCAAAGATACCAATCCACTTCCATGAACCGCCGCGCTTACATTGCCCTCTTCTTGCCGTTAGTGGCCTTTGGCGTTGGTCAACTGTTCACGGGTGCGCAGGACCCCCATCAACGGTATGGCAAAGACGACGCCGAGTGGACACGGTGGCGCATGGGCGAACTGTGCACGGAAGAAGGGGTGTATTTCACGGGTTCGGGGAATTGCGTGAATTGCCATGCTCCGGACCCCAACGGGCATGCATTGGTGGATGAAAACGGCGCGACCGTCAGTCCGGTCAGCGACTGGCAGGCGACCCTCATGGCCAACAGCGCCCGCGACCCGTTTTGGCAGGCCAAAGTCGACCACGAAGGCCTTGTGAATCCCACGCACCGAGAATCAATCGAAAACTTGTGCACCGCGTGCCACGCGCCCCAAGGCTACCACGAGGCGCACATGACCGGGAACGCCGGACCCAACGGCTACACCCTCGAGGACCTGCTGGACGATGAATTGGGATTGGATGGTGTCGGTTGTACCGCGTGCCATGGCATTGACAACGACAACCTCGCCTCCCGCCACAACGGCGACCTGCCCATCAACGAAGAAAACGTCGCCTGGGGCGGTTTCGAAAACCCGTGGGACGGCCTCATGAGTGGCCAAACAGGATTCATCCCGGCGTACGGAGAGCATATGCGCACGAGTGAGGTGTGCGCGAGTTGCCACTCATTGTACACCCACACCCAGGACTTGGAGGGGGAAGAGACCGGTGAGGTGTTCTTTGAGCAAACCACGTATTTGGAGTGGGTCAACTCCGCCTTCAATGCGGAAAATGTCCAATGCCAGACGTGCCACATGCCACTTGTAGAGGGCGGAGCCATTGCAGCCACCCAGCCGAACTGGCTGTTCCCACAGCGCTTTGGCAAGCACCATTTAGTAGGTGGCAATGCGTTCATGCTCAAACTCATGCGGGACAACGCGGTGCAGCTCAGCCTCAGCGCTTCACCGACCCAATTCGATTCCACGATTGCTCGAACCGTGGCGTCTTTGCAGCGTGAAACAGCTCGATTGGAGGTTCAGCAATTGGCCTCCGAAACCGGCGAGTGGGCTTTTGCTGTGGAGGTTGAGAACTTGGCCGGTCACAAATTCCCCAGTGGTTATCCAGCGCGTGTCGCCTTCCTGGAATTCGTGCTGACCGATGGCCAATCCGATACCCTGTTCCACAGCGGACGCTGGTCCGAAGACGAGGGGATTGCAGGCAGAGACGATGAATGGGAGCCGCATTGGAACGAAATCACGTCCGAAGACCAAGTGCAGATCTACGAATTGGTCATGGGGGATGTGAGCGGTGCAAACACCCAAGTGCTGGAGCGAGCGGACATCATTCTAAAAGACAACCGCTTGGTTCCCCGTGGATTTTCCACCCTGCACCCCGTCTATGATACCGTGCAGGTTGGGCCCATGGCGGCGTTGGATTTGGATTTCAACCGCCGAAACGACGAGGAAGGCTCTGGAACCGACCGCTTGATTTACCGCGTCCAAGCCGACCCGAGTGTTTCCAGCGTGGAAGCCACCGTGACCCTTCACTACCAGGCAGTGCCTGCCAAATGGGTCAGTGCCTTGTTCGAATATTCGGACCAAAGCGACCGCATTGCAGCGTTTGAATCCATGTACAATGCGGCCGACCGAACACCAGTGGTGGTCGCGAGCAAAGCGGCGAAAGGCTGGCCGGGATTCGATCCAGAAGCTTCGGATTGGCGGGTTGCGCCCAACCCCGTTGCGGCGGGAGATGCCTTGCGCTTGATTCCTGCGGGCACAGAGCAGCCGGTGGAAATTCGTTTGATTGACATGCGCGGACGGGTGATTCGCACCTTGGACTTGGACGAAGCGTTAGGGGGGCACAACGTGGCAGATTTGGAGGCTGGAGCGTACCTGCTCCACCTCGTATTTGAAGAAAGCCAACAAAGCATTCGTTGGTTAAAGAACTGATAAACAACACGCTGTATGTAGGGCATATTGTTTAGAACGATTCTAAATTACCCCATTTATGGGATTGCTGCTGGCGAGCAGCAGGTGCACCTTTGGACCTGCATTTTGCCCCATGTACCGATTCACTCTTTCGCTGATTTTGATTGTGCTTTGCACCGCTGAGGTGTGCGCACAAGATTCTGCGCCATTGAGTGAGGATTCCATCTCAGCGATGCTTTCTCAATGGCACGCCTTGCCCGAAGCGTCCGTAGAAACAGTCGGACTTGGGGCGGGTGCGCGGGGCATGGATGAAGTACCTGGAGCGCTTCATGTTATTTCCCCTGCTGAACTTGAGCGGTATGCCTTTACCGATCCGTTGCGGGTTTTGCGTGCCGTAAGTGGGGTCAACATCCAAGAAGAGGAGGGATTTGGTTTGCGCCCCAATATTGGTTTGCGTGGATCCGGTTCCGAACGAAGCGCGCGCATCACCTTGATGGAGGACGGCGTCCTCATGGCCCCAGCGCCTTACACGGCCCCGGCGGCGTATTATTTCCCATCCATTGCTCGGATGCAATCGATTGAAGTGCTGAAGGGAAGCAGCCAAATTGCCTTTGGCCCCCAGACCGCAGGGGGAGCCATCAATTTGGTCACGGCGCCCATCGATGAGAATCAGCCCGCTCTCGTTTACAGAGCTGAGCGAAGTGGATTTGGAGGACATCTCCAACACCTTCGTTGGACGGAACAGTGGGATGGACAGGCCGGCGTCTGGGGCATTCAAGTGGAAGGACTTCAGTTTGGAAGCAATGGCTTCAAGCAACTGTCTTCGGGCTTGCCGACCGGCTTTGCCAAATCGGATGGATTGGTCAAGCTTCGTTGGTCGGCTTCCGAACAACGGCGCATTCAACAATCCTTCCAAGTGAAAGCGGGGGTGGTCAACGAGTTGAGCCACGAAACGTACGCCGGGTTGAGTGAAGCCGATTTTGAGGAGAATCCGTACCAACGCTACACAGCTTCTGAGCGCGATGCCATGGAGGCTCAACAAAACCAGGCAGTTTTGCGGCACGAAGTGGAAGTTTCAGATCACTGGTCATTTGAGACGGACGTCTACCGCACGCGCTTCCACCGCAATTGGTACAAATTGGACAAGTACCAAGATGCTTCAGGGGAGAAGATGAGCCTCACGTCCTTGTACGAGACCGGTGCTACGGAGCTGCTGCAATCGGAGACAGCAGAAGGAGCTGCACTGCTACTCAAAGCAAACAACCGCGGCTATGGCGCGCAGGGCATTCAGCACCGGGGCACATGGAAATTTGGATCCTCCTTGTCGAACCAAATTGTTTACGGAGCCCGGTTGCACGAAGACTGGGCGGACCGTTTCCAATGGCGCGATGCCTACCGCATCGCCAGCGGCCAAATGGCCCTTGTGGAGGCTGGAACACATGGGAGTGCCGGAAACAGAATCGATGCGGCACGTGCGTTTGCCGGCTTTGTGCGAGCCACGTTACGCTTCGACGCTTGGACGCTGACGCCTGGCTTGCGCTCTGAGCACATGGTGTTTGAGCGGCAGGACTTCGGATCGGACTACAATCGACTGAATTCACCCGATGGACGTTCTAATCCGGTGAAGGTTTGGTTGCCGGGCATCGGTGTGACCTACGAGGTTCCAAGTGGAGACCACCTTTTCCTCGGAGTGCACCGCGGATTCATTCCGCCAGGCAGTGCGCCCAACACAGTGGCCGAGACAAGCTTGAATGCGGAGTTGGGCTTCCGGTGGGGCCGTGAACACAGCGCCGGTCAGTTGGTCGTCTTCCACAACGCATACGACGATTTGCTGGGTTCTGACCTGACGGCAAATGGAGGCCTTGGAACGGGCGATCAGTTCAATGGCGGTGCTGCTGTGACCAGTGGTGTTGAGTGCGAATGGGCCGGTGAATTGGCACCGAACGCTCAACGCATCGCGTTGCCGTTGCGCCTGACCTACACGTACACTCAAGCACGCTTTACCAGCGCATTTGAAAGCAACTTTGGACCGTGGGCCTCGGTGGAACAAGGTGACTACTTGCCCTACCTCTCACCGCACCAGGGCAATGCACAGTTGTCATTGATTCGGGGAAAGCACGCATTGGAATGCAACGCACGTTATGCTGCGGCCATGCGCATTGAGGCCGGTCAAGGTGCCCTCCAATCGGGTGAGTCGACCGACGCCTTGACGGTGTTGGATGTCGTATTGAGAAGCCAATTGGACGAGCGCATGAATGTGTATGTGGGTGTCAACAACGTGTTCAATACAGCGGCGGTTGTGGCCATGCGACCAGCGGGACTTCGTCCTAATATGCCGAGGATGCTACGAATGGGGCTTCAGGTTACCCTGTAAAACTTTTAGGCCTTTGCTTTGCGGCGCTTGACTTCGCGGCGGATCAATTCCAATTCCCGCGAAGTCTGTCCGGCCACCGACGAATTTTCTTCTGCGCGGCGGATGAGGTATGGGATGGTCTCGCGGATGGGGCCGAACGGAACATACTTCGCTACGTTATAACCGGCTTGGGACAGGTTGAAGCTGATATGGTCGCTCATTCCCAACAATTGCGCGGACCAGGCACGCTCATCATCGCGGGCCAAACCGGCTTCCTCAAGGCACTGGGCCAATAGCGCATTACTCTCTTCATTGTGGCTGCCAGCACAAAATGCTACGCGGTCGATGTGCTTCACGCACCACCGGACAGCTGCGTTGAAATCCCGATCCGTTGAAGCCTTATCCGGTTGGATGGGGGATGCATAGCCTTGCTCCTGAGCCCGAGCGCGCTCCTTTTCCATGTAGGCGCCACGGACGAGCTTCACCCCCAGATGCCAACCTTCTTTTTGGGCCAATTCCGTCGTCTCCTTGAGGTAGGCGTAGCGGTCGTGACGGTACAGCTGTACCGTGTTGAACACAATGGCTTTTTTTCCGTTGTGCTTGCGCATTTGCTCCAGTGCGAGTCGGTCAATGGCATCCTGGAGCCACGTCTCCTCCGCGTCGATGAAGACCGGTGTTCCGAGCTGTGCCGCTTCGGAGCATAGGGTATCTACGCGTGCTTGAACCCTGTTCCACGCTGCAGCGTCGCTTGGGGTCAATCCATCGGGATTGACGGATGCTTTTTCGAGCAGGGCAGTCGAAGCCACCCCGCTGACTTTGAACACGGAAAATCCGTGCCGCTGGTCGCCTTTTGTGGCGGCGATGGCTTGGAGGATATGCGATTGCGTGGCTTCGAGGTCGATCTCTTCCTCCTTGCCTTCGGCGCTGTAGTCCAAAATCGTGTGGACCTTATTGGCGTGCAACGTTGCCACGGTGCCCTCGCATTCTGCAATGGTTTCGCCTCCGCAAAAGTGACTGTATACCGTGGGTCGGATGGCCCATCCTACAGGAATTCGGAGCGCCAGGGCGACCTGCATCAGGGCTTTCCCTGTCCGCACCAATTGGTTGTTTCCCACCGTTTGGAACAACACCAACGCCCGGTTCAATTCCCCCGCAGAGAGGTGGGCAAACGCGCGTTGCGTGTTTTCAAAATTGGGGGCAGTGTCGGCGTTGGACATCGTGGGCAAATATAGCGAGCGCGCTTCCGAATCAGTGCGCCAAGTGGTTCAAGCATGTGGCTGTGGGGCACAACTGCGGTTGACTTAAATTCGTGACAGCATTGAAACAAATCACTTGACCATGTCTGCCTGCAAACCTTATATCGACTCCAACCGAAATCGCTTCCTTGAAGAGCTGTTCGAACTCCTTCGTGTCCCATCCATCTCTGCCGACCCAGCGTACGCCGGGGACGTTCAAAAATGCGCGGAACTGGTGGCCAAACAACTCGAAGCTGCAGGCGGTGAAAACGTTGAAATTATTCCCACAGCTGGTTATCCGGTGGTGTACGGCGAGAAAATCGTTTCTCCCGATGCGCCTACCGTTTTGGTTTATGG
Organism: uncultured Flavobacteriales bacterium; assembly: GCA_938074325.1. Classification (GTDB taxonomy): domain Bacteria; phylum Bacteroidota; class Bacteroidia; order Flavobacteriales_D; family Sanyastnellaceae; genus UA16. The sequence continues at coordinate 17,181 of CALJFZ010000031.1, forward strand.
CCACTACGATGTACAGCCTGCAGACCCGCTGGAATTGTGGGATGCACCTGCGTTTGAGCCCATCATCAAAAAGACCGATATCCATCCGGAAGGCGCCATTTTTGCCCGCGGTGCGTGCGACGATAAGGGACAGTTTTTCATGCACGTGAAGGCCCTCGAAGCCATGGTGCAAAGCGATGCCTTGCACTGCAACGTCAAATTCATGATCGAGGGTGAAGAAGAAGTGGGCTCCGAGCATTTGGACGATTTCCTTGAAACCCACCGGGAGAAGATTGCCGCGGACATCGTCCTCGTCAGCGATACCGGAATCATTGCCAACGACGTGCCGTCGATCACGGTCGGTCTGCGTGGCTTGAGCTATGTGGAGGTGGAAGTCACCGGGCCCAACCGGGATTTGCACTCAGGACTCTACGGTGGTGCTGCTCCGAACCCGATCAACATCTTGTGCGAAATGATTGCCTCCCTCAAGGACGAAGACCAACGCATTACAGTGGAGGGATTCTACGACGATGTGGTGGAACTGTCCCGTGAGGAGCGCGACGCGATGGCCGAGGCCCCATTCAGCGAGGAGGAGTACAAGCGAAGCATCGACATCGGAGCCGTGGAAGGGGAGAAAGGGTACACCGCGCCCGAGCGCATGAGCATCCGACCCACCTTGGACGTAAATGGCATGTGGGGCGGTTACACCGGCGACGGGGCCAAAACCGTTATTGCGAGTAAAGCCACTGCCAAGATTTCCATGCGCCTGGTCCCGAATCAAGATCCGGAGAAAATCACAGCGCAGTTCATGCGCCATTTCGAAGCCATCGCGCCGCCGTCGGTCAAGGTGAAAATCACCCCTATGCACGGCGGTGAAGCAGCAGTGACGCCCACCGATTCGGTGGCTTACCGTGCGGCGTCTGCGGCGATGGAGGCCACGTTTGGCCGGAAACCCGTGCCGTTCCGAGGCGGAGGTTCCATTCCCATTGTATCCAGCTTCGAACGCATTTTGGGACTGAAGACGGTGCTGATGGGCTTTGGGTTAGACAGCGATGCCATTCACTCGCCCAATGAGCACTACGGAGTCTTCAATTACTTCAAAGGAATCGAAACCATTCCGTTGTTCCACGAGCATTTTGCGCGATTGAGCGCGGAAGGATGAGGTTGGCCCTCGCCTTGATGACGTGCTTGCTTGTCGGATGCACTGCGCTGCAGCCGGTGGAGGTGGTGCGCGTGGATGGGTTGAGCGACCTCCGCATTTCACGCGGGGGCATTGGAGGCGAATTGACCTTGGTGGTGAACAACCCCAACCCGGTTGCCATATCGGCGGAATTCATCGATGTGCAACTGTCGATCAGCGGCACCCCAGTAGGGGAAGTGCAGCTGCCTTATTCCCAATCGATTCCCAAAGGCACCAATCAAACCCTTCAGCTCAGCATTCAGGCTGAGACCAAAGCGTTGTTGGGTGTGTTGGAGTCAAATTTGATGCGGTTTTTGACCGGTGAAGAAGTGGAAGTCCGGGTCGTAGGCGAAGTCAGGGGAAGCGCCCTGGGCATCGCCGTCGGTATTCCGGTGGATTCCAAACAGAACATGAAAATTCAATTGTGATGTACACAGAACGAATCAAAGCAGTGGGGCTCACGCTCCTGTTGGTATGGGGGACGACTTTGGCTTTTGGCCAAGACGTAGACGCTATCATCGAAGGCATGAACGTGCGGCACATCGGGCCCGGAGCCATGAGCGGCCGCGTTACCACCATTGATGTTCAGCGCGACCGACCGGAGGTCATTTACATTGGCACAGCGAGTGGGGGACTTTGGCGATCCGAAACGGCAGGGGTCGAATGGGAACCGTTGTTTGACGACCAGCCCACCCAGAGCATTGGGGCGGTGGCCATTGCTCCGTCCAACCCGGATGTGATTTGGGCAGGAACAGGGGAAGGCAATCCACGCAATAGCCACTCCAGTGGCCGTGGGGTGTACCGCAGCATTGACGGCGGTGCGACGTGGGAATTAATGGGGCTGGAAGGGACCCGCAACATCCACCGCATCATCGTCCACCCGACAGATCATAAAACGGTGTGGGTAGGCGCCATCGGCACCGCTTGGGGAGACAGCCCCGATCGCGGCATCTACAAGACGACCGACGGGGGCCAAACATGGACCCACCAGCTGTACATCGACGAGCGCACCGGCGTTGCCGACATGATCATTGACCCCTCCAATCCCGATAAACTCATTGCAGCCCTTTGGTCTCACCGCCGCGAGCCGTGGTTCTTTACCAGCGGGGGCGATGGCAGCGGATTGTACATCACGCACGACGGGGGCGAAAATTGGAAAGAGCTCACAGAAGACGATGGCCTGCCAGGAGGAGAGATTGGTCGCATTGGCCTGACCATCAGCGAAGCCAACCCCGATGTGGTTTACGCGTTGATTGAATCGAAATCAACAGGTCTTTACCATTCCTTGGATGGCGGATTAAGTTGGTCATTGATCCAAGGCAAACAGGTGGGCAACCGGCCGTTTTACTACGCGGACATCTACGCCGATCCGTCGGACGAAAACCGCCTCTTCAACCTCTACTCCATGGTGGATCTGAGTGAAGACGGGGGCAGAACCTTCCGGACCATCCTTCCCTACAGCGGAGTGCATCCGGACCACCATGCGTTTTACATCCACCCGGATGATCCCAACTTCCTCATCAATGGAAACGACGGAGGTCTGAACATCAGCCGCGATGGCGGAGCGACCTGGACGTTCGTCAACAACCTGCCTTTGGGCCAATTCTACCACATCGCCGTGGACAATGCCGTGCCGTACCGGATATACGGCGGCATGCAGGACAACGGTTCGTGGGTCGGTCCAAGTGAAGTGTGGCACGTGGGCGGCATCCGGAATGAGGATTGGCAGGAAATTCTGTTCGGCGACGGATTTGACGTTTTGCCGGCTCCCGGTGATTTGAATACCGCGTATGCGATGTACCAAGGCGGTGGATTGTCGCGCATCGACCTTCGGAACGGAGATGGAGCATCCATTCAACCGGTCCCGCACGATTCAACCAACCTTCGCTTTGCTTGGAATGCAGCGATTGCCGCCGATCCTTTCGAGCCCAATGGCGTTTACTTCGGATCGCAATTTGTCCACCACAGCACAGACCGCGGAAACACGTGGACGGTAAAGAGCCCGGATTTGACCACCAACGACCCGGACAAACAAAACCAAGCGCAATCCGGTGGATTGACCATCGATGCCACCAAGGCCGAAAACCACTGCACCATCTTGTGCATTGCACCGAATCCTTTGCGCGAAGGCGAGATTTGGGTGGGCACGGACGACGGACGCATCCAGCACACCACCGACGGCGGAGAGACGTGGACAGACCATGCCTTGGACATGAAGCGATTCCCACAAGGGGCTTGGATTCCTCAAATTCACGTGAGTCCGCACGATGCCGATGAAGTCTACGTCGTGGTTAACGATTACCGCCGCAACAATTGGCAGCCCTACCTGTACCGCACGACGGATGCGGGCGAATCATGGGTTCGGCTGGTATTGGAAGGCGGCGAAGTTACTGGGCACGTTTTGAGCGTGGTACAGGATCCCGAGGTGCCTTCGTTGCTCTTCTTGGGCACCGAGGAAGGCCTGTTCGTCAGCTTTGATCGCGGGGCGAACTGGAAGCGATGGACCCACGAAGTGCCATCGGTGCCGGTGCGTGACATGGTGATCCACCCGCGTGACGGCGATTTGGTATTGGGGACGTTTGGACGAGCGGCCTATGTCATCGATGACTTGGCCCCATTGCGGGACCTGGCGGCTGAAGGGAATGGCCTAATGGAGGAGAACGTACGTGTGTTTGCCATTCCGGATGCGTACCAAGTGAATTTCCGTCGCCATGCAGGTGCACGGTTCCCAGCGGACCATTTTTGGAGTGGGGAGAATTACGGCGGTGGTGCCCGCGTGCAGTTTTACGTGCATCCCGATACAGCCGCGGCATACGGGGAAGACGATTTGAAGTGGAGCGTGCTCAATGCAAATGGAGACACCCTGCGAAACGGAGCCATGACGGCGGACGGAGGCATTCAAACCATGCGTTGGCGGTTCGACACCAATGGTATGGATTGGCCGTCACGCCAGCTCAAGAAGAAGAAGGATACCCCCAGTGGAGGAGGTCCGGACGTCTTGCCCGGTACGTATACGCTGGCGATGGCATTGGGCGACCATACGGGCAGTGCAGAAGTGACGGTGCACCCGGATCCACGTGTACCGTATGACCGGCAAACACACGAGGCGCGCAACCTTCATCAACGCATCGCCATGGAAGCTGCGAAGCCCATAGCAGAGGGAATGAACGAAATCCAGCGCATGGTCGCGACCATCGAAACCGTGCAGGGCGATTTGAAGTGGATCCCCGACTCGCTTAAGGAGGAAGCCAATGCATTGACGGATTCGCTCACAGGTGAGCTAGCCCGCGTGGAAGAACTGTATTACGAACCCAAGGACTTCAAAGGCATTGAGAGCGTGACTGAGCGCCTCTCGTCGGTCATGTGGACGGCGTTTTCTATCAATGGAGGGGCGGAAGCACCCGGCGGCAATGCACAGCGCGCGCTGGAACGCTTGCACACGGAAGGTGCTGCCTTTGCGGAAGAAGTCCGAGTGATTCAGGAAGGACTATGGAAAGAATGGCTGGCAGCTGTGGAAGCCATTGACCGTTCACCGGCCCGTCTGTACGAAGGAACGCAGAAAGACTGATCGAGGCCTCATCCGAGGCGCCAGGTAACCATCCATTGTATGGCCATGTTCATCATGAAGTTGTCCCAGCGGAGGATGGGTTGGTCAGGTCGCTCGCTGATGGGCAATAAACTCTGAGAAAGTCGCACCTCGAGGGCGGCATTTTCGGACCATTGGTACCCGGCCTGAAGAACGCCGCCAAGGTCGACAGCGTTGAGTTCGAGGTAGCTCAGGTCGCTGTACCCGTTGCCGTAGAAATCTTCTTCTGCGGCGACCAGGACACTCGGTTGCAGGCCTGCGCCCCACCACCAATCTGTCGAGGGGTTCCACGTGCGGATGAGCGGCAAATCGATGTAGGTGAATCGGTACCGCCACGAATTGAAATCGCCGTTTTTGGTGTCGGGAACTCTGCGGCTTCCTTTCTGGGTGTAGAAGATGCCAAACTGCACCCCGTCGCGGCTGCTGCGGCGCATATCGATGGTTGCACCTGAGGACAGCCCAAACTTATTGAAGCCGGAAATCTGATCTCCATGTACCTGCGAAGCGGAAAAACCGAGGTGAAGGCGCGCAGAGAACTTCAGGGGTTCTTCCTGTGCCGCCGCGTGGGTAAGAGACCCAACGGCCAACATCACGGCAGGAAGCAGGGCAAGGAGGTTGCGCACCATCAATCCATGTGAATTTCGGCTACGTTCACCACGTATCCGTTGGCATCCGACAACACGGCCAACACGGTCGCGTTATCAACCACCCATGTTTCGTCCCATGTGAACGTCGCAGACTGTGTGGCCACGTCACCGGCAGATGCGCCGCCTGCGACGTCACCAAACCCGATGCCCAGTGCTCCGTGCACGGAGCCCCTCAGCACGTGGTTGAATTCATAGTCTTCGACGACCTCCGGGTCAGCCGAGTAGTCCAACTGATAATCGATTATGTGCGACTCCAGAATGAGCCAGGCGACTTGAATAGGGCCTGCCACATCTTCGTAAAAGGTCCCGTGCAGGTGGAGGTTCAAATGCCCGTTGGCTGGGACCCACTCGTAATCGTACTGCAATCCCACAGCGGGGTCAATGGCCATCTCATTCACGGCCTGCTCTTCCCATTGGGCTGGCGGCCAAAATGCCCCGACTCCGCCTATGCGGTTGATGCGGCCGAGGGGATTGGCTTGAAAGTCCAATTGGTCCCAGAAGACATCCCCCTCTTCGGTGGTCCAATCCGTATCGAAATAACCGTCGTCCGTGACTGCGAGGTTGCCTGCGTGGATGGCCATGACACTTACGCGGTCGGCATAGTTCGCAGCGATGTCTTCCGCGATGACTCCTGCTGCTGGGCAGTTGCCGCATTGGTGCGCGGTAAAGTCCTCGACGAGTACACGCTTAACGGCATCGCCTTGCGGGAGGGGTTCAAAATTAGGCGCCTCACCGTACACCTCCTCGAGGTAATTCGTGGTGATGGGGATGACAGGGTCTTCAATTTCATCGCATCCAATCGCGCCCACAGAAAGGGCGAAGAGGATGACTCCGTAGAAAAGCGGACGTTGCATTGTGGTCATGAACGGACAAAGGATTGGCTGACGGTGCGGTTGCCGTCGGTCAGGGTCAAAATGTAAAATCCAACTTCCAGATGTTCGAGGTCCAAGGTCCAGGTGTGGCCAGTGCTTTTGCGCTGTTCGCTGTGGATCAATTTGCCGTGGGCATCCCGGATGTCAATGGATTGGAGAGCTCGGGCGGAGAGGCCTTGGAGCGTGATACGGCCTGCAGTCGGGTTCGGGTACAACGTGACGGGGAGAGCGGACGTCTCGGCGACGCTCATGTTGATTTCGTTCACCAGGAACCCCTTATTCAGGTCGGTCCAATTCCCGTTGTTGTTCAATGTGAAAATGGTGTTGATGTTCTCACCTCCTTCATTGAATGTACTGATGTCGCAGGCGACGTCGCCGCCGTTACCGATGAGGTCGTAGATGGTAAAGTTGTAGCAGCCTGTTGCGCCAAGGTTTACCCACCATTCGTAATCGGTCTGGTTTTCGGTCATGTCGCCAAATTCAATTCCGGCCACTTCATCGCCTGAATCGTCCGTGATCGACCAGCGGTTATCCCCCGGCATGTTGTCCGTGGTGAAGCGCACACGCACCAACGAAGTCGCGATTTCACTCGTCAGGTTCATGGTTTCGGAGACGCTGTTGTTGCCATCGTAATCATCTGATGAAGTCACATCGATGAAGAACATGGATGTGGAAGGAAAGATTGCTTCGCCCATGTCGATGATCGCCATTTCGTAAGTGTCCAACTCACCGGCCCAATCGTAGGTGAGCAACTCGGTACCAAACAGCGTGCTCGCTGTGAGGGTGAACGCAGTCAATGGCTCTGTGCCTTGGTTCATGACGCGAACCGAGAGGGGGGTTGGCGTTTCCGGGCAAGTCCGGTTGGGTCCCAAGTATTCGATGAGGCTTACATCGTTGGGAGAACTGGCTGGAGCGCAATCGCCGGACTGGAAGTAATTGATGTGTGCCGCTGCCGTCGCCTGTCCGGTTTGTTGAATGAGGCGATTCGGGCATACCGTGAAGATGGTGGGGTAGTAAGCGCATTCGTACAGGTCGAAGATGTTCCCGCCGTTATCGGCAATGGGGTAGTCTACGCCCGCTGTCCAGTCACCCCATGTGTTGGTGCCTGTACCGTGCAGGTCTTCATCGGTGGTGTTGTCATCCGACTCGATGAACAGAATGCGCACTTCGTTACTGCCCTCGGGGCCGTGAGCTTCATAAATCTCTTCGAAAACGCCGCTGGTGTGGTAGTTCCAGCAAGGGCCGCACCACGTGGCCGAAAAGTCGATGATGACGGCATAGCCAGAATCGAGGTAACTGTACAGATTGTGTTCTTCACCGGCAATGTCTGTGACGGTAAAGTCGGGCGCTACACTGCCGTTTGGCAACTGAGCAAAACCCATTGTTGCAAAGCAGAGGGTTAAGAGGGCAAGGAGGTGTTTCATGGCAGTGGATTTAGAATGTGAATATGCACCTTTTTAAACGAAAAATCCGCACCCCCGAAAGGAGGTGCGGATTTCGCAAAGTGATATGCTTGAAGGATTACTTCAATGTCACGCGCATGGTCGTGGTCTGACCACCAGCGTTCAAAGTCACGAGGTAGATGCCCGCAGTTACACCGTTGAAGTCCAACACGTGGTTGTGCTCACCGGCTGGCAAAGTGCCCAAGTTGTCGTTGATCACCTGCTCACCTACGAGGTTGTAAACAACCAATGAAGCTTCAGCAGCTTCAGCAGTGGTGAATTGCAAGTTGGTTTGGTCAACGAATGGGTTCGGGAATACGCGGGTAACGTCGCTGAGGGTCTGCTCCTCAACACCAACGTTCACAGAAGTTACGCTCATGCCAGCTGATTCAGCTTCGTAGCCGTAAGAACCGTTGTAATCGTAGATGGTGCTGATGTACACGATGTCGTCATTGTAAGACTTAACAGTGCAGTAGCCATCGTTTGATCCCCAGATAGAACCGTTGATGCCGTCGCCGTATGCGTCGGTAATCTCGAACGCGTAGCACCCAGTAGCAGGAACGCTTACCCACCACTCAAATACGTCACCAGCAGCACCTGCAATTGAACCAGGCGCAACGGCTTCAACAGCAGAGCCCATGTCGTCGGTGATGCTCCATCCGATTTCTTCTGGCCAGTTGTCTACCATGATTTCAACGTGGATCAAGGACGTAGCGTCCGTGGCCAACTCAACCGCACCCATTGAGGTGTTGTTGACGTTGTTGTCATCAGAAGAAGTGATGGTGATGTCGAAGTTGGTGTCAGCGTCAAACGTTGCTGTTCCGAGGTCGACGTTGGTGATGCCGTAGGTCTCGAGCTGACCCATCCAGTTGTAAGAAAGGATGCTAGAACCGCCAGCAGACACTTCGATGGTAGCAGCGGTCAAGTTGTCGAGACCGAGGTTCATCATGTCCACAGACAAGTTCACTGGCTCACCAGGGCAAGCAGTGGTTCCACCTGTGTAACCCAACAATGCTGGATCGTTTGGCAATGACGCTGCCGCGCAATCGTTTGCACTGAAGATGGCGTGGTGCTCATCTGCACTCGCCTGTCCAGATTCCGTCAAAACACGGTTAGGGCAGATAGTGTAAATGGTAGGGTAGTAAGCGCCAGCGTAATCGTCGAAGATGGAACCGCCATTGTCGATGATGGGGTAAGTAGTACCGGTTACCCAGTCACCTTGTGTGGCGGTACCTGTACCGTGCAAATCTTCATCGGTAGTGGTGTCGTCCGCTTCGATGAAGAAGATGCGCAATTCGTCGGTTCCGTCAGGGCCGTACTCTTCGTACAATTCTTCAAAAACACCGCTGGTGTGGTAGCTCCAGCAAGGGCCGCACCAAGTAGCAGAGAAGTCAACGATGACTTTTTTTCCCTCGTCGAGGAGGTCGTAGAGGTTGTGCTCCACGCCATTGATGTCAGTGGCGGTGAAGTCAGGCGCAATGCTGCCGTCAGGCAACTGTGCGAACGATGCTGTTCCGACCATCAGAGCAGCGATCAAAGCGTAAATGTGCTTCATGTTGTTTAACGATTTGGTTGTTTAAATTTCTCAGGGAGTAGTCAAAAATAGCGTATTCTTTGCGTTTTCGTCAGAAACTGGACGAGAAATTGACCTCGAAGCCGTTGGATGCAGGAACGGCCCTGCACACGCCTCCAATGCAAAAGATTCCTTCCCGTCGTTTTCCATAACCGATGGAAAGCCGGTGAGGACCGTCAATGCGTCCCACTGCACCATAGAGATAATGGACCCGTGCCCCTTCGTTAGGATTGCCAAAATTGTACTGATCAATGATGCTTGCGAACCAGTGAGGGCTCCAAGTGTACTCCGCTACTACGGTCGCCCAATCTCCTTTGTCCTGCTCGGTAAACAAGGCTTGAAATTCGGTTCTCAAACTTTCCCGTTTCCGTGTTTTGATTTGGGTCTCGAGGACGTGAATGTCGGCGTAGACCATGCCCTTGAACGTGGTCGTCACAGGGGTGGCCAACGTGTTGAACTCAATGTTGTAGTACGTGTATTTCCACTTGAATTTTTTGGATTCCTTGCGGCTCACCTGGACATTGAAATCGCGAACAAACTTGTTGGGTCCGAAGCCCCATGAATTCCGTTCGTACCCGTTAACTAGGCCCTCGACACCGGCGAGGTTGGTCGTATCCAAGTCATTCGCAGCGGCGAAGTTGGCGCTGATTTTCGTGCCGTATTTGCCTCCGAGTTTGGTTCCCTTCGGAATGCTGTAAAAGATTTCTGCGCTGGCGCTGGACTCCCCAGAAATGACTGTCGCATAGGGGTACAAGGTGGCGGCGAGGTTGTAGGTGTGTTGCTGGGTGATGGCCGGGATGTAGTTGATGGGTAAATCAAACAACAGCACATCGCGGTCCGATCGAAAGCTCATGTTGTCAACGGTTTTGGCGCTCAAACTCACACCCAAACCGCGCTGGGTGTAGCCAAGGTTGAGCAACAACGCTTCTCCGTTTCGGTAGATGTACCCGTTATCGGCATTAGGGTCGTTGATTTTCCCTGCGTACTCAATCCCTGCAGACCATCCCCCGCGCAAGGCGTCGAGGCGGTAGGACCATGCTCCCACGTTTTCAGGTAATGTCAGCAGCAGGGAATCCTTGGAAATGGTCCCGCCGGCTTGGAATTTGCTCACAAAGCTGGCGCCGAGGGTCACTTTTGTCTTCCAATCGGTCCCGCCTTTCTCGGCAAGGAGGTAATTCAAATCCACGGTCCCGTCTACGGCTCGTACGGTGCCGGGGCCGTTGATGAGCCGGCTGTCAAAATCAAGGCGCTGGCGGCCGTACAACGCCTTTACCTCGATTCCGTCAATCGGACGCAAAATCAATCGAACTCCGTCCAACGCATTGTCAATGCCCAAGGCACGTTCCTCGTAGGCTCGTAGGACAATTCCGCTTCCAAATTGCTCGTAAAAGTTGCCCACCGTGAAGTCGACCTTTCCTTCTTTATCGGCATAGCGGGCGAATCGATAGCCCACCCCACTGCCTTTGAATCTTCCAGGGAAACCGAGCACAGCGCTGAGGTAGGATTCGTAGCGCAAGCCGGCTGAAAACCCGCCTTGGTTGTAGATCAGATTGCCGAAGGCGTTGAATCCCGTTTTTTCAGGTGGAACGATAGCGCCGATGGCCGGATCCTCGCTGTACGATTGCCAGAGCATCTGGACATTTCCGGTGACCGTGCCCGTTTCGGAGTTTCCACCCTGGCTCCATGCAGCAGTGCTGATCACCGCAGCACTTAGGGCGGTCAGTACAAATGCCCTCATTCGACCAGTTTCAAAAGTTCTTCGTACACCTCCTCCTCGTCTCCGTCAGCGTAGTTGTTGTGTTGCCATACGATTTCACCTGCTCCATTGACCAGGAAGGTGTGCGGCACATTGACCACCTGCATGGCCCGTGCGAAATCCTTGTTGGGGTCCAGGAGCACTTCGTAATCCCAAAGGACGCTGTTGACATACGGCGCAACGCGTCGGATGCTTCGCTGGTCGTCGATGCTGACTGCAACAATGTTGACCCCTGTTTCATCCTGCCAATCTTCGTACAGCTCAGCGTAATTGTTCAACTCGCGCTTGCACGGGCTGCACCACGTGGCCCAAAAGCAGATGAGGGTGGGCTGCCCCTCTACGGCCAAATCAGCCGTTGAAATGGATTCCCCAGAGAGGTTTTTCAATTGAACAGCTGGAAGCGACTGCGCATGAGCAACGCTCATCCCTGCACATAGCAGGAAGGCAGTTAGGAGGAACGTGTGGATTCGAAGCATGTGGGGTTTCAATCTTGAGAGAGACAAATTAAACGGAAAGTGGTTAAAGCTTGTCCGTTGCAGCACACAAATTCCACACCAATCTCGGTATCTTCGCCCCCATGAAGATGAAAACGCTGTTTTTTTCGGCATTGGTTTGTGCCATGATAAGCCCGGTGCTGTCATGGGCTCAGCCTACGTTGGTGGATCCGATTGAAATTTTTGAAGGGTCCCTGGATGATCCGGAAAACGATGAGATTGCGCTGCATTGGGACGTCACCAACTTGACCGATGATACCCTTAGTTTGATGGTGACTCGAAACATCATCCAGTTGGTCAGTCCATACAACCTTCCCTATACAGAGGGGGAGCCCGGTGCTTACGACCGTTTTTGCTGGGGTCCGCTGTGCTACCCCTTCGGTACGTTCAGTTCCTTCTCGACGGCGGGCTACCTCGTTGAGTTAATGCCCAATGAAACCGACACCACCTTCATCGCGGACTACTACCCTGCAGGTATCGCGGGTGTTACGGGCTTTGAATATTGTTTCCACCCCGCTGGAGAAATCGCAGCAGGCACGTGCCAAGAAGTTTTGTTCTGCTTGGATGCAGAAAATTGCGCGTTGAGTGTGAATGAATCCGCCATTGAAACATCGCCTGTCTTTCCTCAGCCCATCACCGGACTTTCTTCGTTTCCGTACCACCTAAACGGTGCTGTTCAAGCGGAGTTGATGATCCACAATGCTGCTGGGCAAGCGGTGGAACAGCGTACGTTGCGTGCTCAACACGGTGTGGTCTACCTCCAGGCTTCGGATTACCCGGCGGGCATGTACATCTTGTCCATCATCACCGATGAAGGCCAGCGAGTTTCTGAGCAATTCCTGGTCCAGTAATCGGCCGCACTCTCTGCACGAACGTCCGCTAACCCTCAATAGCCACGGATGAACTCATCAAGCAAACGCGAAGCGCTCGAATACCACAGCCGAGGAAGGAAAGGGAAGATTGAAGTCCTCCCCACCAAGCCGTACAGCTCTCAAAAGGACTTGGCTTTGGCCTACAGTCCAGGCGTAGCCGAGCCCTGCAAGGCCATCGCTGAGAATCAGGAGGATGTTTACAATTACACGGCCAAAGGAAACTTAGTAGCCGTCATCACCAACGGAACCGCGGTGCTCGGGTTGGGCGACATCGGTCCCGAGGCGAGCAAACCGGTGATGGAGGGAAAAGGCGTGCTGTTCAAGGTCTTCGCGGACATCGATGTGTTCGACATTGAAGTCGATGCCAGCGATCCGGAGCAGTTCATTTCAACGGTAAAGGCCATTGCTCCGACGTTCGGGGGCATCAACTTGGAGGACATCAAAGCGCCGGAAGCCTTCGAGATTGAACGACGCTTGAAAGCGGAATTGGACATTCCAGTCATGCACGATGACCAGCACGGTACGGCCATCATATCAGCAGCTGCATTGCTCAATGCCCTCGAACTGGCAGGAAAATCCATCCAAGACATCCGCATTGTCGTCAGCGGCGCAGGCGCGGCGGCGATGAGTTGCCTCGATTTGTACGAGCAACTGGGGATGAGCGCCGGGCAAATCGACGTATTTGACAGCAAGGGTCACATCAATACGGCCCGCGAAGGATTGGATGCCTCGAAGCAACGCTACGCCAACGACCGCCGGTTCTCGGATTTGAAGTCGGCGATGCAGGATGCGGATGTGTTCTTGGGCTTGAGCAAAGGGGGACTGGTCTCCGCCGACATGGTGGCTGGAATGGCAGAAAACCCGATTGTGTTCGCCTTGGCCAATCCTGAGCCGGAGATCGGTTACGAGGAAGCAATGGACGTGCGCGAGGACATCATCATGGCGACAGGGCGTTCCGACCACCCCAACCAAGTAAACAACGTCTTGGGTTTTCCATTCATTTTCCGAGGAGCCTTGGATGTGCGTGCCACGGCCATCAACGATGCCATGAAGCTCGCCGCTGTTCGTGCCATTGCCGACTTGGCGAAGGAAAACGTGCCCGATGAGGTTTCGGAAGCTTACGGCAACCAATCATTTGTTTTCGGTCGAGATCTGATCATTCCCAAGCCCCTTGACCCCCGCCTGATCACTTACGTCGCCCCTGCGGTAGCCAAGGCGGCCATGGAATCAGGAGTTGCGAAGCATGAAATCAAGGATTGGGATGCTTACCGCAAAGCCCTGCTTGACCGCATTGGATACGATTCTGGTTTCGCCCGGACCATTGCCGATCGCGCTAAAAAGTCACCGAAACGCGTCGTATTCGCAGAAGCGGATCACTACCGCGTGCTCAAGGCTGCGGAACAAGCTAAAGAGGAGGGAATCGCTCAGCCGATCTTGCTTGGCCGGCGCTCGGTCATCGAAAGTTTAATCGAGGAACACAGCCTCGAATTGGAGGGAGTGGAAGTGATCAACCCCCGTTCCGATGAAGAATTTGAACGACGCAAGGCATTTGGTGAGGAATTTTTCCAGCTCCGCATGCGCCACGGCCTGACTGCCCGAGAGGGCGAACGCCTCATGCGCCAACGCAATTATTACGGCGCCATGATGGTGCGCACTGGGATGGCCGATTCCCTGATCAGTGGATTGACTCGGACCTACCCCAGCGTAATCCGCCCAGCACTGCAAGTGATCGGGAAAGCCGATGACGTCGACAAGGTGGCGGGCATGTACATCCTCGAGACGAAGCGAGGCCCGATGTTTTTCGCGGACACGACTGTGAACCTGGATCCTACGGCCGAGGAAATTGCGTCGATTGCCGCATTGACTGCGAAAGCCGTGCGCAACCTGCGCATCGTCCCGCGCATCGCGCTTCTGAGTTACTCCAACTTCGGTTCTGCCGGAGGAGCCGATGCCGAAAAGATGGCGGAGGCAGCGCGCATTTTGAAAGAGCGTCACCCAGACCTCATTGTCGACGGCGAGATCCAAGCCAATTTCGCCTTGAACGATGAATTGCTTTCGGAGTCATTCCCGTTCTCCACCTTGCGCAACAAGCGGGTGAACACGTTGATTTTCCCCAACTTGGCGTCGGGCAATATTGCGTACAAACTGCTGCAGGAAATGGCGGGTATTGAGGTGCAGGGACCTGTTCTGCTCGGCATGCGCAAGTCGTTCCATGTGCTGCAGATGGGATCTTCCGTGAGGGAGATTCACGACATGGTCCGCCTCGCTGTTGTTGACGCACAAATCAAAAGCAACGCATGATTCATCATTTGAGGGGAAGGCTGGTCGAAAAGACGCCCACGTATGCAGTGGTCGAATGCGACGGCGTGGGCTATCAAGTCCACATCAGCCTCAATACGTTCGAACAGTTGGGAAATGAAGAGGGAGTGATGTTGCATACGCACTTGGTGGTCCGAGAGGATGCCCAATTGCTGTATGGATTCAGTCAGCCGGAAGAACGCAGTCTGTTCCTGCTGCTGTTAGGTGTGAGTGGTGTTGGGGCCAGTACTGCCCGCATGATCCTCAGCGCGATGAGTGTGGAGCAAGCGACGCAATCCATTCAAGCGGGGGATGTCAATGCCATGAAGAGCGTCAAAGGAATTGGGGCGAAAACGGCCCAGCGTATCATCATCGATTTACAGGACAAACTCGGTGCCATCGACGCGCCGATGACGACAGGCTCAACAGGCGGACAAGGCGCACACAATAATTCTCGGCAAGAGGCGTTAATTGCGCTCACGACCCTCGGTTTTGACCGGGCGCGTTGCGAGAAGACACTGGACCAAACAATGAAGGAATCGCCCGACATGACTGCGGTGGAGGATTTGATTAAACACGCTTTGAAGCGGATGTGATGTTGACTGACCGAATTCGATATACGCGTTGGTTGGCTTTGTTGGCAGGGTTGTGGCTGGTTGGCAATGTGCATGCACAATCGTCAGAAGACACGGCGAATGACTCCCTTCCCATTGTCTTGCCTTTCCCGTTTGGTGGTGAAGACCAATTCAACCCAACTGAGAGTCCGTCAGGATTTGATTTCGCCTGGCCTGAAAACTTCACGTACGAGATTGTTTTCGACGAGGAGACGGGTTTGTACGGCATCCAGCAACGCATTGGTGATACGCTGCGTTACCGTCCATCGACGTTCCTGACGTTGGACGAGTACCTCGATTACGACATCACCGGGAATTTGACCGAATACTGGACCGATCTTCAAGCAGAGGACGACGAGGCAGAACGCGCATTTGCGCCGAAATTAACGGTGGACAGCGAACTGTTCGAGACCATTTTCGGAAGCAACGAAATCGAAATCAAGCCCCAAGGTTCGGCTGAGTTGACCTTCGGGATTAACATTTCGGACACCGAAAACCCACGAATTCCAGAGCGTCAGCGCCGCATCACTACGTTCGACTTTGACCAACGCATTCAGTTGAATATCGGAGGTAAGATTGGCGATAAGATTGACCTCGGCACAAACTACAATACCGAAGCACTTTTCGACTTCGAAAACCAGATGAATATTGGCTTCCAAGGGGAAGAAGATGACATCCTGAAGAATTTCGAAGCGGGCCACATCTCCATGCCGTTGCCGGGGACGCTCATCACCGGAAGCCAAAGCTTGTTCGGGGTGAAACTGGAAACCCAATGGGGACGACTGTACAACACGACCGTGTTCTCCCAACAGAAAGGCGAGCGGAAGGAAATCGAGGTCGAAGGAGGAGCCCAGACACAGGAATTCAACATCCGCGCTGACGATTACGAGGCGAACCGGCACTACTTCCTGTCGCAGTATTTCTTGGACCAGTATGACGAGGCCATGCGCAGCTTGCCGGTCCCGAACTCGGGTGTGAACATTACGCGTATCGAAGTCTGGGTGGTGAACACCCAAGCGAATACGCAGGACGTCCGTAACGTCATTGGCTTCACCGATTTGGGTGAGCATCCCGATTACATTTCATCTAACCTGCCGGTGGAGACGTTGGTCGGGGATTCCGTGACGGACTTGCGCAATCCGACAAACGCGAACAACCAGCTCTTCGACATGATGGTCAATGACCCGAACGTTCTCGGGTTTACCGGAGCCAATGGGGCCATTGCAGGAATGAACTTGGGATTGAACCAGGGCATCCACTACGAACGTGTGGGGAATGCGCGGAAGCTTGCTCCAACGGAGTTTACGTACAACGCACGTCTGGGATTCATCTCTTTGCGGCAGGCATTGAACAACGCCGAGGTCCTCGCCGTAGCGTACGAATACACGTTGGGCGGTGAGACCTACCAGGTGGGTACGATTTCGCAGGACGGTTATACCGCGCCGGACGCCTTGATGCTGAAGATGCTCAAGTCGAGCATCACTCAGCTGCGCTTGAGCAACGGCGATCAAGCCCCACTTTGGAAAATCATGATGAAGAACGTCTACTCCATGCAGGCGTTTGGGCTGAGTGAAGAGAATTTCCGATTGAACATCTGGTACAACGATCCCGCTACCGGGGTGGACTTGAACTACATCCCGCGGAATCCGTTGGATGGGACGCTGTTGATCCAGCTGCTCGGCATGGACCGGCTGGACATCAATGGAATGAACCAGCCCGACGGGGTCTTCGATTTTGTCGACAATGCGGCGACGATGGGCGGAACCATCCACAGCCAAAACGGCCGGATTTTCTTCCCGTCGGCAGAACCGTTTGGTTCAAACCTGGCGCGGGAAATTGAAGAACGCGTGGAGGATCCAGACCTCGCGGCAAACCTCATTGAAAGCATCGTTTTCCAGCCGCTTTACGACAGCACGAAAACGGCTGCACAGCAGATTCCCGCCTTGAATCGCTTCAGCATCAAAGGGGAATTCCAGAGCCAAACCAGCAGCGAGATTGCGTTGCAGGCGATGAACATTCCAGAAGGGTCCGTGACAGTCACGGCCGGCGGGGTGCGCTTGATTGAAAACCAAGACTACACGGTCGACTACCAGTTGGGCCGGGTGCGCATCATCAACGACGGTCTCTTGGAATCCGGTCGCAACATCAAGGTGTCGTTGGAAAGCAACTCGCTGTTCAGCATTCAAACCAAAACCATGATGGGGACGCGGTTTGATTACGCGATCGGGGATCGTTTCAACATGGGGGCGACCATGCTCAACCTCCGCGAACGTCCGTTGACCCAGAAGGTCAACATTGGCAACGAGCCGGTAAACAACTCCATCGTCGGTGCAGACTTTAGCTACCAATCAGAGAGTCAATTCCTGACAGAATTGGTCGACGCTCTGCCGTTTTATGAAACCAGTGCTGCCTCGAGCATTGACATCGCTGCGGAGGCCGCTTACTTGATTCCCGGCCACAGCCGGGCAATTGGGCAGGACGGGAATGCGTACATCGACGACTTCGAGGGCAGCCAGTCGGCCATCGACATCCGATCTGTCAACCGCTGGTTCCTGGCTTCGACCCCGAAGCTGCAACCCAACCTGTTCCCCGAAGGAAACTTGGAGGACAGCCTGATCTACAACTACAACCGTGCGGCGCTGAGTTGGTACACAGTAGACCCGCAGTTCTTCCGAGGATCGGGGTTGCAGGACGGCCAAGTCAGCGCAGAGATCAAGAGCGACCACCGCACGCGGGAAGTCCTCGAAGGAGAGGTGTTCCCGAACCGGGAATTGCCCACGGGTACGCCGCCCAACATCCCGACGCTGGACATGACGTTCCGCCCAGACGAACGCGGTCAGTACAATTACGAAGTGCCGGAGGGAGCGGATGGAATTTCAGCGGGCCTGACCGTGGAAGGTGCACTGGCCGATCCGAGCAGTCGATGGGGCGGTATCCAGCGTGCCTTGACCACGACGGATTTTGAGATGGCGAACATCGAATACCTGCAGTTCTGGTTGATGGATCCGTTCAATGAGGATTCAGAGAACTTCACAGGGGGAGATTTCTACATCAATTTGGGCAACGTTTCGGAGGATGTGTTGAACGACAGCCAATTGTCCTACGAGAACGGTTTGCCGTCTGCGAACAACCCGGACCTGCCCACGCTTGAGGGCATTTGGGGCGTTTACCCGGACCCGACCACGTTCAATGTCGTGAACGCATTTGATAATACGTCCGGCGACTACGAGTTGCAGGATGTGGGGTTGGATGGGATCCCGGACGCGGATGAGCAAGGCTTCTTCTCCGAGTGGCTTTCAGACATCGCGGATTGGGTGACCCCGGAGGCGTACGCTGAATACGTGAGCGATCCGTCTGCGGATAATTTCCGGTACTTCCGGGATCCGCAAGCCCAGGCCAACGAAGAAACCATCTTGGAGCGGTACAAGCGGTTCAACGGCTACGAGAACAACTCCAACACCGGATCTCCCAACGGTTACCCAATTACCTCCACGACCATTCCGAACACGGAGGACATCAACCAGGACATCACGCTTTCCACCATCGAAAGCTATTTCCAGTACAAGGTGTCGCTACGCCCGCAGGACTTGGGGGAATTCAACATCGGCAGCAACTACATCACCGACACGTTCGAGCAAGTGGTGACCACGGCCGATGACCAAGACCGGACCATCCGTTGGTACCAGTTCAAGATTCCCGTGCGGGAGTTCGATAACCGCGTGGGCGGAATTACGGATTTCCGATCCATCCGGTTCATCCGCATGTTCATGAAGGGGTGGACAGAGCCGGTCACATTGCGTTTTGCCCGCTTGGAATTGATTCGAGGAGAATGGCGTCGCTACCTGGAGTCCCTCGCGGGTCCACAAGAGGTGGAGCCCGATGACCCTTCTTCCACTTCTTTTGCAATCAGTGCGGTCAACATCGAAGAGAACGGAAACCGGGAACCAGTCCCTTACGTGACGCCTCCGGGCATCATCCGTGAAATCGATGTAGGGACTGCGAACCAGCGCCGTTTGAATGAGCAATCGCTGGAAATGGCCGTATGCGGATTGAAAGATGGCGATGCACGTGGGGCATACCGCAACATTAACTTCGACATGCGGATGTACAAGCGCCTTCGCATGTATGTCCACGCCGAGGCGGGTCCGGATGGAACGGCCCTCAACGACGATGACATGACGTGCTTCATCCGATTGGGCAACGATTTCGAGAACAACTACTACGAGTACGAAATCCCGATGAAGGTCACGCCGTGGAACACAGGCGACGAGGACCTCATTTGGCCCGCTCAGAACAACATCGACATCGAGTTCCGCAAGCTGCAAAACCTGAAGGTCGAGCGGCCCGCCGGGTACCCGCTCTTCGAGGAGTACGAGGCCATGGATTCGGAGTACGATGCTCGCCTCGCAGTAAAGGGAAATCCCAACTTGGCGAACGTGGTCATGGTCATGGTGGGAGTACGGAACCCCGACAAGGACGACAATGCATTCGACTCGGACGACGACGGCTTGGACAAGTGCGCCGTGGTGTGGGTCAACGAGATGCGTTTGGCTGACTTCAACCAAAAAGGCGGCTGGGCGGTCACCGCGCAGATGAATGCAAAGCTGGCCGATTTGGGGAATGTGAGCGTTGCAGCCAACATGTCAACTCCTGGATTTGGCGGTTTGGAGCAGCGCATTCAAGAACGCCAACGGGAGACCATTCAGGCGCTCGATGCATCCGGAACGATCCAGCTGGGCAAGCTTTTGCCGAAGAAGTTGGGCGTGACCTTGCCCATGTACTTGGGCTACTCGCAGGAGGTATCCACTCCCCAATTCGATCCGTTGTCTCCGGACATTGAGATGGCGGAGCAGCAGGGGCTATCGGCGGAGCGCCAAAACAATGCGCAGACGGTCAACCAGTTGAAATCGATCAACTTCTCTAACATCAAAATCGACCCGCAATTCGGTTCGGGCAGTTCGCGCGACCGCAACAGGGACCGCGGAGGTGCCGGCGCAGGAGGACGCGGCGGTGATGGAAAAGGAGGCGGAAAAGGCGGTGGCAAGGACGGCGGCGTCACCGATGGCAACGTGGACATGGGAGGTGCTCGAGGCGGATCGGCCCGAGGCGGTGGTTCTGCGCGGGGCGGCGGTTCTGCACGCGGAGGTGCCGGTGGTGGAGCCAATCTGGGCCTTGTGAAGCTGTTTGACCCGGCCAATTTCTCGGCGAACTTCAGCTACATCGAAGCGTTCAACCGCGACGTGAATACGGAGTTCCAAATCAACCGGGAATTCCGCGGTGGTTTGAATTACAACTTCTCACATTCCCCCAAGAATTTCACTCCATTCAGGAAAGTGGGCTTCTTGCGCAAGTACGACGCACTGAAGTGGATTTCTGACTTCAATTTCTACCTCTTCCCGAAACAGTTTACCGTGGGTTCGCAAATGAACCGGGTATATGAGACCAGCCGGGTGCGGAACAACACAGAAGAGCTGCTGGGCATCGAGACGGACTTGTTGATCAACACCCAGGTCATGAAGACGTGGCAGTGGTCGCGCAACTATGCCTTGAAGTACGATCTGACGAAGGCCTTGAAATTCGACTACAACGGCCAAGCACAGGCCTTGGTGGGAGAACCCGCAGGGGAAATCAACAGGGAAGACGCGGAGGCATACCAAGCATACAAGGACTCGGTCTTCACCAACCTGCAAACGGCCGGCGAAATCACCACGTACAACCACAACGTCACCGGGACGTACAAGCTGCCCTTTGACAAGCTGCCCATTGTCAATTTCATTTCCAGCGACATCCGCTACCAAGGTTCATACCGTTGGGACCGCGCGCCGTTTTCGCAGGACAGCTTGGGGCACACCATTCAGAATTCGCGCAACTTGAGCTTGAATGCCCAAGCGAATTTTGCCAACCTCTACAAGAAAATTCCGGGGGTCAAAGATTTGTTGAACCCGCCGCGCCGTGCCCCAACGCGCAACGAAATCCGCAACGAAGACCGCGATGGATTTGGCAATGCGGAGGAAGAGGAAAAGGTGAAGCTGGAGATCAATCCGTTGGCGACGCTGGTCCGGTTGATCGCGAGTGTGCAAAACGTATCGGGAACCTTCTCACGCAACGAAGGCATGTTGTTGCCCGGCTATGCTCAACGCGCGCGCTTCGTGGGGATGGATGAGCAGTTGCTCGCTCCAGGAGCGCTTTTCGTGCTCGGCCATCAAAACACCAACTGGCAAGGGGTTCAGGTACGTGATTTCGCGACGGATGCTGCGGCGAACGGTTGGCTGATTCAGCAGCCCTACCAGAACCAACAATACAACCAGACGTACCAAGAGCAGTTCAACGTGCGGGCCAACCTCGAGCCGATCAAGTACTTGAAGATCGAACTTACCGCGAATCGCAACATCAGCCAGAACTACACCAGTTTCTTCCGGTACGATGAGGAGTTGAACGATTTCGTCTATGATTCGCCGAACGAGACGGGCCAATTCTCCGCGACGGTGATGAGTTGGAACACAGCGTTTGTAGAGGACGACATCGATGACGAGTTCAATTCCGAGTTGTGGGAGTCATTCCTGAAAACCCACCGCATCATTGTTTCGCAGCGCTTGAACGAGGCGAACTACCAGTTGGACGAACCGGAGAACACCGGTTACTACGAAGGCTTTGGCGGCACCAGCCAAGACGTGACGATTCCAGCGTTCGTAGCCGCCTACCTCGGCCTTGATCCGCAGGAGGTGCCGTTGGATGTATTCAATACCCCGGTGGCACCCAACTGGCGTGTGAGCTACGATGGACTCACGAAAAATGAGTTCTTCAAGCAGTACTTCAAGCGGTTCAATCTGAACCACAGCTACCGTTCGACGCTGACCACGAACTACGTCACCAACCTCAACTACGCGGAGGACGCAAGCGGGTTGCCAACCGCCATCGACCAAAGCGAATTTGGCAACTTCATTTCAGAACGCCAGTTCAACGTCGTGAGCCTTAGCGAGCAGCTCTCGCCGCTCATCGGTGTGGACATGACCATCAAGACCGAAGGGGAGAATGAACCCCAAATCAAGGTGGAATTGAAGCGGGACCGCAACGTGGCTTTTGGTCTGACGAATTACCAGATTACAGAAACGAAGAGCGAGGGCCTCGTCATCGGATTTGGGTACAAATTCAAGGACGTCCCCAATCCGTTCATCAAGACCTATGGCAAGCTGCCGGTCAAGATGTTGAAAGAGACTGACCTCGTGCTGCGTGCCGACGTCAACGTACGCGATAACCGCACCATCATCCGGAAAATGGAGGAACGTCAGAATCAGGTGACGGCCGGTCAGAAACTGGTGAGCATCAAGATGTCTGCCGACCTTGAGGTGTCCGATAAATTGACCATGCGGGCGTTCTATGATCACCAGATTACGAACCCGTACATATCGACTTCTTTCGCGACGTCGAATATCCGTTCTGGAGTAGCTTTGCGCTTCAATTTGAATCAATAGGCCATGAACATTCCAAATGATTTGCGTTACACCAAAGAGCACGAATGGGTGCGATTGGAAGGTGACGTAGCTACCATTGGTATAACCGATTACGCCCAAGGCGAATTGGGAGACATTGTTTTCATCGAGGTGGATACTGTGGACGAATCAGTCGCCGCGGACGAAGTATTCGGAACCATTGAGGCAGTGAAAACGGTTTCCGACATGTTCGCTCCGGTTGCCGGTGAGGTGATCGAGTTCAACGAAGCCCTCGAAGATGCTCCGGAGTCGGTAAACAGCGATCCCTATGGAGAAGGCTGGATCATCAAATTGCGCGTAGAGAACCCCGATGACGTGGCGGCATTGTTGTCCCACGAAGGGTACGCAGAATTGGTGGGCTGATAGGC
This sequence comes from uncultured Flavobacteriales bacterium, assembly GCA_938074325.1. GTDB lineage: Bacteria > Bacteroidota > Bacteroidia > Flavobacteriales_D > Sanyastnellaceae > UA16. The sequence continues at coordinate 40,352 of CALJFZ010000031.1, forward strand.
GATGAGGGGCGACCTCAACGATACAGGCATCAACCGCGATTTTCAATTCCGGCTCGTCCTCATGCCAATTATGTGGGCACTGCTTATTCTGGGCTTACACGCCATTCCCGGTTCGGATTTACCTCAAGAGACGCTGTTGGATCTGCTTCATGCAGATAAGGCGGTGCACTTTGCGCTGTTCGCCATTTTGTCCTCGAGTGTGTTTGTCGCATTGGGAAAGTCGGGTAACATTCGAAAGTACAAGTGGTATGCAGGCTTTGTGCTCGTAGGCTATGGAATTGGCCTGGAATTTGCTCAGGACTTGTGGTTCGAGGGAAGGGAAGCAAGTTGGGGGGACATCTTGGCCGACGGGCTAGGGGTGCTCGCCGGCAGGGTGGCTTTCCGTGGCATCTACGGATGCTGGAACTAACGGACACAAGGTTAACAGGATAAAACTTCCTCGGTATGCGTTTCTTGACGTAATTTCGAGGCCCAATAACTCGACTCATGCTCAGCAGAAAAACTCCTGAAGCGAACTTGGAAAACAAGCGCGGCGCATGGAAAGCCATCGGATTCGTGGCGTCCTTGTCGTTGTTGCTTAGCGCTTTGGCTTGGACATCGTACGATGTGGCCATCACGCGCGCCATTGACTTCGAAGCCGACCTCTTAGAGGACGAAGAGATCCCAGTAAATATCGTTCAGCCGCCGCCGCCGCCGCCCCCTCCGCAGCAAACCACGGTGATTGAAATCGTCGATGACGAAGAGGAAATCGAGGAAGAGTTGGAAATCGAGGACATCGAGCTCGACGAAGACACGGAAATCGAGATCATCGAGGACGAGGAGGATTTTGAAGAGGACACCCCTTTCATGATCGTGGAGAACATGCCGGCGTTTGGACCGTGTTTGGGAATGCGCGGAGACGAGCGTCACCAGTGCACCCAAATGGAGATCATCCGCTACGTCAGCAGCAACACCAAGTACCCACCCATCGCCAAGGATGCAGGCATTCAGGGGACTGTGTTTGTCTACTTCGTGGTGGGCAAGAATGGCAAGGTGCGCGACGTGAAGGTGCTTCGCGAAGTCGACCCACGACTGGACAAAGAAGCGGTGCGCGTGGTGGAAAGCTTGCCGACCTTCGAGCCGGGTCAACAACGCGGCAAGTCGGTGTCGGTACAGTACACCATCCCGGTGAAATTCATCATCCGGTAACCGTAAACCAGGAGATTTCTTGGAACCATCCATCTACCGCGAGCAGCGTGTAGAGTGCAAAGAGGAGTGCCCCCCAAGGCATTCCTCTTTTCGCATAGAGGTAAATGCTCACGACGTCAATCACCATCCAGTACAGCCAGTTGGTGGGATCGCCTTGGATCATCCACCACGTGCCCACGACGCTGAACACGGTGGTGAAGGCGTCGAGTTGGGGCATGCTGCTGCCGCGACGTCTCAGCCAAGGAACAGCCAGCCACCACGCCCCAGCGCCGGCTGCCAACGAGAGCAGGTGCGGTGCCCAACCGTGGGTGTCGACGACCCATTCGGAAGTGCCAAACAACCACGCCCCGTACCCGGCCATGGCCAGGTAAAAAAGGTGCAGCAGCGTCTCGGCTTGCAGGTTTCTGCGCCAGCATGCCCATCCCAATCCCACGGCACCCAGGGCCGCAAACAAGTAGGCCAGGGGCAAGGTTCCGTTCAGGTAGAGCCACGTGTAGGCGACGTTCAAAAGGACGCCCAGAACTTCTGCCGCCCTCACCATGGCCATTGACGCAAGACGTGTTGCAATCGGGCCTCAGGGGTGATTCCTTCCGCCACGATGTGGGGCCGGTGCTTGAGGTGGGCGCGGTACTTCGCCTCCAAGTCCAGTCGATCCTCGAGGCGTGGCAAGGTGCGCAAAGGGTCAGCTTCCCAGGTTTCGAGCACGGGACAAAGGATGTGCAAATCAACTCGGGGATTGGGTGGCATCAAGGGGTGCCAACTGAAGTCGAGTTCGGCTTCCGACCACAACCGCAACACCAAATCTCCAGTGTCACAAATCACCCCAGGGTGCGTCGCCTGGGCTTGGGCGGCGGCGTCGGTTTGGGATTCGTGAAGGGCATCGAAGGTGGATTCAGAAACCCGACCGGACAGCACGTCTTTGTGGGTCCTTGCGTGCTCAGGCACCCAAGCCCAAGCCAAGTGGGCGGCCAGTTGCCTGGAAAGCGTGGTTTTTCCGGAACACTCGACCCCGGTCACAACGACCCGGCGGAACGACGTTGTCAAACCCTCACTCATTCCGCGGGAAAGCTTTGAAATCCGGCGTCGAAGTCACAATCACAAGGCTCGGAGAAGTTCAATTGCACCTCGGGCAAAAGGGCCGTCAGCATGTCCTGCTCTTCCATGGTCATTTCGTTGTGGAGGAGGTCGAGGATTTGGAGTTGTGTGAGGTTCCCAAGCGATGCAGGAAAGGATGCCAAGACGTTGTCCCAAAGGCTCAGCACCTTCAATTGCGAGATGAGGTCGATGTCCAAGGGAATGCCCTGGAGTTCGTTGTCCCCCATGCTGATCTGCGTGAGGTGAGGCATGCGCAGCAGGACCTCTGGAAAGTCCCTGAACCGGTTGTGGTCCGCCACCACAGCCTTCAGGTCGGTCATGTCTGCAAGCCAATCCGGAAAGTGGTCGAGTCGGTTTCTGCTCGCAAGCAAAAAGGTCAAATCCTCCAGCAACATCAAATCGGGCGGCAAGTCCTTGAGCCGTTGACGGCTGAGGTCCAACGCCAGCACCACCATGCCGTTCCGCTGAGCTTGCACGGCCGTTTCAACGTCGTCGTACCACACCACATCCGAAGGCAAGTCTACGATCACTTCCCGCCGCGCTTGGCCCCACGCGAACTCTTGAATCCCCCCGATGAGAAGGACCGCCAAAACAAAACGAGTCAACAAGGTCGGGACGAGACAATCTTGGTTCATGGTGTTTCAAAGGTCGGTTGAAACGCGCAAACCACGTGGGTTGACTCCGTGGATTCAACCATGAGGACTGGTGCCGGCGAGGAGGGACAAGGCCCGCTCGCGGTCGGCCTGCAAGGCCGCCTGCAGGTCGTCCCTCGAGGCGAACTTCACCTCGCTGCGCATCCAATGCATCCACCGCAGATTGAGGTTGGCGCCGTACCAGTCGCCTTCGGTGCCGATGAGGTGCACCTCGAGGGACGGCCGGGCGTCTTCGTGAAAGGTGGGTCGGGTGCCGACGTTGGCCATGGCCGGGTGCCATTGCTGGTCCGGGGTTTGGCACCACACGGCGTAGACGCCCTGAGCGGGCATCAGCTTCAACGGATCGGACAATTCGAGGTTGGCCGTGGGGAAGCCGAGCTCGCGCCCCATGGCGTCGCCATGCACGACGCGCCCCGTCGTGGGGTAGGGGATGCCGAGCCACGTGTTGGCTTCGGCCACGTTGCCCTCTCGAAGGGCCTCACGGACCTTGGTGGAACTGACCCGCACATCCTCCACGCGGTGCGCGTCGAGGGCTTCCACATGGAAGCCCAGAGCCTCTCCCAAGGTTTGCAACGTGGAGAAGTCGCCCGCCCGGTTGCGCCCAAACCGGTGGTCGTCGCCAATCACCACAGCCACGGGTTGAATGCAATCGCCCATCAGGCTCTTGGCATACTCCCACGGGGTCATGCGGGCGAGAGACAACGTGAAGGGGTGCAGGACCACATTGTCGAGTCCGGCGTCTTCCAACAAGGCGAGGCGTTCGTCCAGGGTGTTCAAAAGTTCCAACCCATGGTGTTCAGGGTCGAGCACCGTCCGAGGGTGGGGGTGGAAGCTCAGCAGGGTGGTCTCGGCATCGTATTTGGCCGCAACCTCCCGCAATTGCTGGAGAACAGCGCGGTGTCCAGCATGAACCCCATCAAACGTGCCGACGGTCAAAACCGTCCGTCGGGCGCCTTCAGAAGGGGTTGGAAATTCAGATGCGTGGTGATGCACTCGCACTGTGCAAAGTTAGGTGCGGAATTTCGAGGCGAACGAACTATTTTTGCCTTCGATTTCACAAGCAAACCACACCAATGTCCGCACAAGGAACCATTGCCCAAG